>JAVHPG010000339.1:0-5334 GCA_036170455.1 Elusimicrobiales bacterium | reverse complement strand
GGGCCTCTATGGAGGGCACCGCGCGGGTCAGGTAGTTGCTCCAGGGGTTGGTTTCAACCGTAATGCCGGACTTTTTTATAAGTTCCATGGTCCTGCCCGACTTGTCGTCGGCGGCTTTCACGCCGTGGCCGATACGGCGCGGCTTAAGCGTCCTTATAGTTTCCCCTATCTGCGAGTAATGCCCCTCTTCGCCGGAATGCACCGTAAGCGGAATAGCGGCCGCGTGCAGTTTCTTCACCGCCTCTTTATAAAGCGCGGGCGGGTAATCGGCCTCATTGTCGGCCAGGTCGAAGCCTATGACGGTTTTTTTATTCTTAACGGCGAAAGCCGCGGTTTTTTCGGCGGACTCAACGCCGTAGATACGGGAAGCGATAAGGATAACTCCGCAAACCATATTACTGCTCTTTTCGAATTTTACCGCCGTTGAATTTATCAGGTCATGCGCTTTCTGCCAGTCCAGCCCGGCTTTTTTGAACATGAAGTCGGGGCTGTAGCGGAGCTCAAGCAGGCGGATATTTTCTTTTTTATAAGCGTCCTCCAGCGCCTCGAAAGTTATGCGCTCCACGGCTTCATAGGAGGCGAAAGAGGCCTGGGCAAGCTCGAACATCCCGAGAACTTCCCTCAGGGAAGCCCCGGGGGCCCGCAGTTTATAAATACGGTCCAGCCCCGCGGGGTCGAAGGTGGGGAGTTTTAAATTATTCTTGCGGGCCAGGTCTATGACGGTGCTTACGCGTACGCAGCCCTCGATGTGGCGGTGAAGATCCGCTTTAGGCATGGAGCGTATTTTTTCTTCCGCCGTCATAGGGATTACTTTTCGGTGTAGGTTATTTCCAGCTTAGCGGATAATTTACTGCCCGAGGCTTTGGCTTTGTAAGGCCTTGAGCCGGCATTGATATAAGCTTCGAAACCTTTTACGGTTTCCAGCGCGGTCTGGCCGGCCTTGAGCGCGAGCATGATGTTCCAGCCGGCCACGTGGTTCACTGTGCCGTCCGGCCTTTTGAAGCGGAAGATGGAGAGCCACAGGTTTATGGTCCCGTCTATGCCGCCCCCGGCCCTGCCGGTGGCTAGCCCGGTCACTTCGGCCACGCCGGGCTTGCCGCCCACAGTCACCTTGCCGGCCGCAACGGCTACGCCCTGCGTTTTGTCGTAGGAGGACGCGGTGAGCTCCGCGCCCTTGGCGAGCTCCGCGTCCGGGTCATAACCGCCGGTATTCTTTTTCATTGCCCCCCCAGGCCTTTAATTTAAAACGAGCCGCCCCGCACGGCACAGTCCCGCCTATCTTACATGAAGCGCGTCCACGTACTTATTGAAGCGCGCGCAGATCTCGTTCCTGGAAAGCCCGCCGACGCGCTTCACGCTGAAATCCTCTACGCTGAAAGAGGACATCACCGTGCCGTAGGCCATGGCGCGGCGGATCACGTTGAAATTCTTCCAGTCAGGCGCGGCGGCGAGATACCCCATGAAACCGCCGGCGAAGGTGTCGCCCGCCCCGGTAGGGTCCACTACCTTCTCTATCGGGTGGGCGGGGACGGAGAGGACATTGTCCTTGAAGAACATCATTGCTCCGGCGTCGCCGCGCTTCACGATGATACCGCGCGGCCCCATCTTCATTATCAGCCGGGCTGCCTTCAGCAAATTGTATTCCCCGGTGAGCTGGCGGCACTCTTCCTCGTTGACGAAGAGCATGTCCACCTTCTTGAGCAGCTTCAGCAGCGAGGGCTTCTTGAGTGAGATCCAGTAATTCATCGTGTCGCAGGCCACCAGCCGGGGCTTGCCCATCTGGTCCAGAACCTTGCGCTGCAGGTCCGGGTCTATGTTCGCCAGGAACAACACTCCGCAGCGGGCATGGTCGCCGTTAAGCTTGGGCTTGAACTGCTCGAAGACATTGAGCTCGGTGGCTATAGTCTCGGCGTTCTTGTAATCGCGGTCGTAGCGGCCTACCCAGTGGAAGGTCTTGCCCGGCATGACCTCTATGCCCTCCTGGCAGATATTGCGGCGCTTTAAAAAGCGGCGGAAAGGGGCGGGAAAATCCTCTCCAACCACTCCCACCAGCTGCACCGGGGAGAACTGCGAGGCCGAAAGAGAGAAATGCACGGCCGAGCCGCCCAGGGCGCGCTTGGTGCTGCCGTGTATCGTCTGTACCGAGTCGAGCGCTACGGAACCGACCACAAGGATAGTGTTTTTCATGGCTTGTATTTCGCTCCCTGTAAAATTCGCGCCCCGGCAGCGGGCCTACCTGCCTATAATATCAAAATTTAAGGTTCCCGGCCCTGCCGGCGGTCAATTAATGGAATATAATATTACCATGACAAAAAAGATCCTGGTCACAGCTTTCGAACCTTTCGCCGGGCGCAAAATGAACCCGGCGCAGCAAGTTCTCGCCGAACTTAAACCGGCGGCCTTCCCTGGCGGCCGCCTTTACCGGGAAAATTTACCCGTAAGCGGCAGGGCGGTGGGAAAGCGCCTGGCGGCCCTCCTTTCGAAGGTTAAACCGGATATTTTGGTCTGTCTCGGCCTGGCCGCCGGAGAAACCGGCCTGCGCGTGGAGCGCTTCGCCCTCAATATCCAGGATTACGGCATCAAAGATAATGCCGGCTATATGCCCGAAGGCAAAAAAATAGACGAAAACGGCCCGGCCGCATATTTCGTCAATTCCGACCCGCTCAAGCTGGCCGCCGCAGCGCGGAAAGCCGGCGTACCGGCCTATGTAAGCAACCACGCCGGCGCCTATGTCTGCAACCACCTGATGTACGAGGCTATGCGCGCGGTCGCGGCCTCGGGCGCCAGAACGAAATTCGCCTTCATCCACCTGCCCTTTACCACCGAGATGGCCGTGCTGGAGAAGCCCGGCCGCGGCATCCCCCCATCCCTGCCGCTGGCCCTTCTCGTGAAGGCCGTGGAGGCCGCGATAAAGGCGATAAAGTAGCCTGTTGTCCCCTTTATTAAAAAACTTCCGGGCCTTTTAAAGGCCCGGATGTTTTTTTATGCGGCGGTCAGGGTTCAGGCGACGGCGGCTTTTTCTTTGGGAGCCGGGGCGGTCCTGCCCAGGGCCTCCAGGGTCTCGCGCACTATCAGGTCGGACCATTCCTTGCGCAGCTCGGTGCTGGGCGCGGGCAGGGTGCGGTGCTCGATCTTCATGTCGGCCAGCAGTGCGTTCAGGCGGTTATAAATATCCGCCTGGAACTCCACGCTCTCAGCGTCACGGATCCCGTCGTCGGTCATTTCCGCGCCGAACATCGGCAGCTTATAGATTACGTCGTAGGGGAATTTCTCGGCGTAGCCCTGCAGGAAATCGCGGACGAACTTGTTCTCGCCGCAACGGCGCTCCATGTAGGCTAGATTGTCGAACACGCTGCGGTCGCACACCACCACCTGGTAATTGCGGATGATCGCGCGCAGCTCCTCGGTGATATGCTGCATCATGATGTACATCTGGGCGGGCAGCGTGGTGGTCTCGTTTATAGGTATGCCCTGCTCGAAAGCGGAAGCGGCGATCTCCGAAAAAACTTTCACTTTCAGGCCGCGCTTCTTAAGCTCGGCGGCCACCTCGTAGCAAAGCGTGGTCTTCCCGGTGCCGTGCGTAGAGACTAGCGAGATCTTGTACGGCCGCTTTTTTGTTGAAGACATTTTAACTCCTGTAAAATTTTAAAATTGGGATACACTATCTTACACGTTTTCCCGGCAACTGGCAAAGGTACGCCGGCCCATACCGACGGGGGCCTAAAGGCCCAAAACCCCGGGCCTATTAACGGAACTCTCGCGGACCTATGGCCCATACGGGCCCCCGGTGAAATACGGGATAATATAGGTACGGCCCCTGACGCGCCGTCTATCAAGGATAAACCATGAATAAAACACTCTTTGCGGCTATAATACTCTCGGTTTCCTGCGGCGCAAATGCCGCCACCTTCAGCGACCTCGCGGTGAACGCGGCCTCCCTTAAAGCTCTTTCCGCGGCCCAAACTCTCAATATAACCCCGGGTCTCCTCGATCTGCCCGCCATCGCCGACCCAGGCTCTTCCAAATGGTACGGCGCCGATTCCCGCCAGGCCCGCATGCGGTTCACGGCTTATATGTACTACAAAGTCCCGGCCAAATACACCGGCCCGGTCTCGCAGATACTTTCCGACGCCGCCCAGAAACAGAAGATCTCCGAGCTCATAGACCTGCAGCTGCAGCATATGTACGGGGCTTTCACCACCCACCCCGGCTTCGTGGACGCCCCCGGCATCCCCTCGGGAGATTATAAAGTGACCCTCATCGGCGCCGAGAAAGTTCCTAACGAGAACTACGCCAAGATCTCCTATTCTTACGACGATATCGTGGTCTTCTCTACCAAGCTTTTCCGGGGCGGCGGCGCTACGCGCATAAATTTCGTGCTGCCGAAAGACCCGGTGACCATTTACAAAAAGGGCTTTCCCACCCCCGGCTCAAAGGTCAACCGCTGCACCGACGAACATTACAACAGCGAGGGCGATTTCTGGTACTTCTGGAACCCCTACCAGGAAGGCTGCCCCATAGACGGCGGCGACTTGGTGGCCGTGCAGACCGACCTGGCCCCGATGAACGTAACGCGCAACACCTACCCCGAGTACGCCAGGCTTTACGGCGAGAACGGGAACGGCGAAGTCCTGCAGGTGAGCTATTTGGTGGGCGTGGACGAGAATTTCCAGAGCGGCGACCTCGGCAAGCAGACCTTCCGGGACGCTTTCGCCGGGCTCAAGGCCGCGGGCTTCCGGGTCACCGTGGACCAGCCCCGCCGCAAAATGCTTTCCTTCCGCTTCGGGACCAAGCGCGCCTCTATCGAAATGATACTGAGCGATCCCAACTCGACCGAATTCGCCCAGGAAGCGGTGCGCGGCATGAAAACCGCGGATATCTTCCTTTACGACGGCCATTCCGGCCTAGGCGGCTACCTGAGCCCCGACCGCCTGGCCGAAGACACCGGCCGCCCGCTGGAGCTTCCGAAGAACAAATACCAGATCTTCGTCTTCCAGGGCTGCTCCACCTACGCTTACTACAACTCAGCCTACTTCAACCTGAAGCGCTCCGGCACGGACCCTAAAGGAACCAAGAACCTGGATATCATCACCACCGGCATAGGCGCGGCTTTCGACGTGGGCGCCAAGGTCGACGTGGCTTTCCTGACCAGCGTAGCGGCCGGCCAGCGCCCCTCCTGGCAGACCATCATAGACCGGGTGCACGCCGCTGAAGGCGAAAACACCGCCCTCTCCCACGTGAACGGCGACGAGGACAATTCCAAGACCCCGAACTGAGCTAAAAAAAGGGAACAGCTGTCCCCTTTTTTATAAAAATAAAAAGCCCCGGCCTGAG
>JAVHPG010000338.1:0-5339 GCA_036170455.1 Elusimicrobiales bacterium | reverse complement strand
TGCGAGTATACAGACTTTCCAGGTCTGCGCCTTCAACCGCTCGGCCACCTCTCCAAATGTCCAGCCCCGGATCCGCCGTTTCAGCAACTTCCTCCGGGTGACGAACTACGACGGTGTTATAATTTTAGGATATTTGATAAGATGACACAATGGCGAAAGAGGAAAAGAAGGAAAGAATAGAGCCAGTGGCGACCAACCGCAAGGCGCGCCACGACTACCTTATCTCCGATACTTACGAGGCGGGCCTGTCCCTCCAGGGGCCGGAAGTCAAGTCGCTGCGCCTCAGGCAGGCGACCCTGACTTCCGCTTTCGCCCGGGCCGAAAAAGACGGGCTTTACCTGTACGGCCTGCACATAGCTCCCTACGCTTTCAACACCCAGGAAGAGATAGACCCGCTACGCACCCGCAAGCTGCTGCTGAAGCGCCAGGAGATCAAGCGCCTTACCGGGGCGCTGACCATTAAAGGAATGACCCTGGTGGCCCTGGAGATCTATTTCAAGAACGGCTGGGCTAAGGTCCTGCTGGGCCTCGCCAAAGGAAAGCGGTCGGCGGACAAGCACGACTCCATAAAGAAGCGCGACCTGGACCGCGAGATGCGAAGGGAATTCAAGGAGAAGTATAAAGGCTAGGGAAGCCGCCGGCCGCAGTCAGCTAAGAAGGAACACCCCGCGCCACGCGGGGTGTTCCTTCTTATAGCCCGTTTACAGGCTGAGTCTAAAATCTGAAGCCGGCGCTGGCGTTAACGAGCGAGCGGTCGTGGGTGTAGGTAATGCCGGCGGCGAGGTAGCCTAATTTTATTTTGACCCGCATGCCCACCGTAAAGCGGGCGGCGGAGACATGAACTTTCTTTCCTGCCAGGGAGACGTCGTTAACTCCCTGGGCCTGGAACCTGGTCATGTCGTAGGCGACGCCCATGTACGGCGCCGCCACCGGGACATTGATGGAAATTACCAGGCCGGTGTTGAAATGCACGGCGTTGAAATACCTGTGCGTGGCCATATTGGCCATGCCCACCAGCATGGCGTTGATCTTGTATTTCTCGTCCGAAAGGTTCCAGAGGCCGTAGCGCAGCCCGCCGCCGGCCACCGCGACGCCTTCGAAGGCGCCGCCGCGCACGAACCCGTCGATGCGGTACGGCATGCCTATCTCCGCCTGCACGAAGCCCAGGCCGAACAGATTGTTTTTCTTGAGGACGGTATTGCCGCTGGAGGGGTTGAACTGGCTTACCCCGCGCACTCCGATGTCGAACCCCGCGAAACCGAGCGGGCGGGCCGTCTGGTTCGTGCCGGAACCCAGCAGGCCGCCCAGGTCGCGCGCGAAAGGCTTCAG
The DNA here is from genome assembly GCA_036170455.1 of Elusimicrobiales bacterium. Lineage (GTDB taxonomy): Bacteria > Elusimicrobiota > Elusimicrobia > Elusimicrobiales > UBA9959 > UBA9959. The sequence continues at coordinate 4,010 of JAVHPG010000338.1, read as the reverse complement.
CGCGGCGGGGGTGACGCCGCGGAAATTATCATAGTTCGCGGCGGCGGCGCAGGAAAGCCCCAGCAGCGAAGCGAAAGCGAAACAGATAGTTTTTTTAAGCATCGGAATTCCTCATTGCGCTGCGTTCGCCGCAGGCTCTTATCGCCGGGCGGCCCTACTCTTTTTCGGCCGCGCCGCCCAGCACTTCCTTCACCGTGGTAAGCCCGAGAAGGACTTTTTCCAAGCCGTCCATAGCTATGGTGCGCATCCCGTTCCTCATGGCTATTTCCTTCACGGGGATAGCGGAGGGGTCCTTCAGGAGCTGCAGCCGGATCTCGTCGTTAAGGATGAGCAGCTCATGCATGCCGCAGCGGCCCTTGTAGCCGGTGCCTTTGCAGACATCGCAGCCCTTGGCCCTGAATATTTTCGCGCCCGGGGACACCTTCACGCCATTGGCTTCGAAAACGGCGAGCTCCTCGGGGCTGGGGTCGGCCTCCACCTTGCAGTCTTTGCAGAGCCGGCGGGCGAGGCGCTGGGCGAGCACGGCCTTCATGGTATTGGCCACCACGAAGCGCGGCAGGCCCATCTGGGTGAGGCGCTCGAGCGCCGACGGGGCGTCGTTGGTGTGGATAGTGGAGAAAACCAAATGGCCGGTCATGGCCGCTTCCAGCGCTATGTGCGCGGTTTCTTCGTCGCGGATCTCGCCGACCATTATGACGTCGGGGTCGAGGCGCATGAAGGAGCGCAGCGCGGAGGCGAAGTCGAACTTCTTGCCGCCTCCGAGTTGCACATCGGGGTTTACCGGCACCTGGACTATGCCGTCGATGTTGTACTCCACTGGGTTCTCCGCGGTAATGATCTTAATGTCCGGGCGGTTGACATGGTTGAGGCAGGCGTATAGGGTAGTGGATTTACCGGAACCCGTGGGACCGCAGACCAGCACCAGGCCGAAGTTCTTCTTGCCGCCGATGCCCTGGAACTGCTGCAGCAGCTTCGCCTCGGTGTCGGGCAAAAAGCCCATGACCTTGATATCGACGCGCACCGAGGCGCGGTCGAGGATACGCATGACGCAGGACTCGCCGAACACGGTCGGGACCATTTCCACGCGGAACTCTATGGGGTTGCCCTTGGCGATTATCTGGATGCGGCCGCTCTGCGGGATGCGCCGCTCCGTGATGTTCATGGAGTTGGACATGATCTTGATCTTGGCGGTGATGGCCTGGCGGAAGGCCCAGGGGATGCTGAAGGAGGCGGCGCGCAGCATGCCGTCCACGCGGTAGCGGACCATGACCTTGGAATTTTTGCCGTTGGGGTCCTCGAACGGCTCGATATGGATGTCCGAAGCTTTGGTGTTCAGGGCGCCGAGGATGATGGCGTTGACCAACTTTTCCACTTCGGGGGCGGAGGCGTCGATGTCGCTGATGTCTTTTTTATCGGCCTCGGCCGCGAGCGAAAAACTTCCTTCTTCTGCCGGGAGGGCTTGGGACTGGGCGACGGATTCGATCAGCTGGTCCACCTGGGCGCTGTCCTGCTTGCCGTAAACGGTTTCCAGGAGCTTAAGTATCCAGGGGGCGAGAGCGAGGTAAGGTTTTACGTCGAGACCGGTGCGGAGGCCGATGTCCTCGACTATCAGGAAATCTCTCGGGTCGGCCATAGCCAGGAAGAGCGAATTATCCTGGCGCGCGAAAGGCACGCAGAGCTGCTTGCGGGCTATCTGCTCGGGGAGAAGCTGGACCACTTCCGGCAGCGCTTCCACCTTGGTGAGGTCCACTGCCTTGAAGCCCCATTCGTCCGCCATCGCTTTAAGAAGCTTGAGCTCCGGGATGAGCTTCATCTCGACCAGGACGCTCTGGAAGGGCTTATTGTCTTTTTTGGAAGCTTCCTCGGCGGCCTTGACCTGTTCTTCAGGTACGAGTTTATCCTCAATGAGGATCTCCCTCAAGTTCCGCTTGCGCTGAAGTCCTTTAGGCGGTGGCATGCCTGATTATTATAAATATATTAGGCGGCGCTTACAAGCCCGCCGTGCCGCTGGGGAAGGCGGGCGACAGCCCGGACCTGGCGGTTCCGGAGTTAGCCGGGAAGAACCCGCGCCGGCTAACCGAGGAACTCCAGCTGGTCCCCCGCCGCGAGCCGCCCGGAGGAGCGCCCGGCCGGCAGCTCTAGCACTCCGCGCGCGCCGTAAACCCACGGGGAAAAGCTCCAGGGCTTCATATTTTCCAGCACGCGCAGGACTTTCAGGTCCCGGTCGAGGAAAACCGCGTCGATCGGGAAACGCATAAAGCACATATGGATCATCGCGCAGGGCTCTAGCCAGAGGCCCTCTTCCTCCCCCATTGAACGCCGGGGGATAAGGCCGAGGAGCCTTGTTGTAAAAGTGTCCGCGCGCGCGCCCGCGGCGCTTACTTTTAAATTCCTGGTCTTGTTGAAAACTTCCATTATAATGCGCCCGGGCTAGCGGATCAGGGCAAGTTTGCCGACCGCGGCGTCCTTATCCGTCTTTACCCTGAAGACATAGACCCCGCTGGCTACCGCGGCCCCGGCCTCGTTCTTGCCGTCCCAGGCCAGGCCCTCCAGCTTTTTTACCAGTTCGCCCTCGGAGGTATAAATTTTAACTTCAAGGCCTGTTCCCGACAGCGTTTGATCCAGTTTAAAGAGCACGAGATTCTGCGTTTTAGGGCTGAAAGGATTTGGATATGCAACGGCTTTTTTGTTCCTAGCGGACGAAGCGCGGCAAGATACGACTTCGCATATTGCCTTAAAAGCATTAATGCGGCCCCATCCGAAATCCCTGTCCGGGCCCGGGGACCCAAGGTCGTCGGCGGAATTCTTCATAATTTCCAAAATGTGCGAAGCGGTGGTCGAAGGATCTACCGACCAGAGAAGAGCGGCGAGACCGGCTGTAAGCGGGGAGGAGAACGAAGTACCGGAAGCGGATGAATAACCGCCGTTTGTGCTAGTGGTATAAAGGTCCACACCCGGAGCGGTCAATCCCTTTGTGATCATCAAAGTATCGGTGTTAGAGAACGAGGCAAGACTGTCGTCTATGTCGGTTGCCCCTACGGCAGTAACTCCCGAGCAGTTAGCCGGGGCATCAATAAAGCCAGTCCCAGCGTTCCCTGCTGCTGAAAATATAAGCAATCCCGATGAGACCGCATTTGTTACTGCCGTCTGAAGAAGACCGACCGGGTTGCAGGTGGCTGATTCCCCCAAACTGATGTTTATTATTACTTTTCCGATATCTGAAGTGTTGTGTAAACCTATCATTTCAGCTATTGCGGCTGCCATGGCCGCATCTGTCGTAGCGCAGGATCCGTAACCGGCTTTGTCGGCGCAACTGTCATAGCAGTCACTGCCGGAAAAGACCTTTAATGAAATAAGTTTTGCGCCCCAGGACATCCCTGCTACGCCAATGGCATTATCCGAAACTGCCGCTGCGATGCCGGCCACTCGAGTAGCGTGGTTACATGCCGCAGTTGGAGGCTGGTCATCATAGCCTGCCCCGCCGCCGGGAGGAAATGCGCGACTGGTTCCAACTAGTTTAGCGCTGATATCAGGATGGGAACCTTCTATCCCGGTATCAAGGACCGCGACAGTAACTCGACTTGAAAAACCGGTCTCATATTCCCATGCGGGAAAGGCCTGTACTTTAGCCAGGGCATACTGTCTGACGGCATAAATGTCGTTTGGAACCCTCTTGGCACGGTATGCCAAATTCGGCTCTGCCAATTCAACTACAGGGTTGCTTTTAAGCAGGAGAAGTCCTGCTTCAACGGAAAGACCATTGGGAAGAGTTACGACCGACCAGTTGAAGCGCTCGAAACTGTTCAGGACGCTGAAACCGGCCGAGGCAAGGGCCACGGAAGCTGCGGAGGTGGAAACACCTTTTTTGAACCGGACAAGGGCAGACCCGGCGGCCACTTCGACTGAATAATTTTTTCCAGAGGCCGGGGAGAAGCGGGAGATCCTCTCTATTCTAAGGGCATAAGCGCGGCCGGCCTGCGCAAAAACAAGCAGCGGGAGCAGGCAGGCGG
>JAVHPG010000337.1:0-1185 GCA_036170455.1 Elusimicrobiales bacterium | reverse complement strand
GAAGCGTTCTCTGAAGAGAAAACTTTTTTGTAGCCGAGCGCGAGCATTATCGCTTCAACCTTATGAAGCATCTCCGAGCTGACGAGGAAATCCAGGTCTATGGTGCTGCGGGGAATACCGAGCGCGCCCACGGCAAAGCCGCCAATAACGGCGTACTGGATATTATTCTTCTCAAATTCCGTCACCGTAAGCGTTAACACCTTCTTGAGGTCCATTTGAAATATTATAGCAGAAGAATCTTATCCTGGTATTATATGTAAAATAGCTAAAAAACAGACCCGCCTTCCCCATAAAGGCAGGCGGATCTTTTCCCGGGCCTATAGCGGCGTAGGTCTATTAACTTTCCGGGGGTAGGCCTATGGACGCTTGGCTTTGGCCGGCGGGGAGGCTAAACTGTATTTAATGCTGAAAACTATCTCTTTACTTATTATCTCCTTTATCCTCCAAACCAAATATTGTTTTGCCGAGCCCGCTATTGAGGCCGCCGAGCAACTTGGCTTTGTTCCAGCCGGGATTTCCACCGAAGCGATACCCGCGCCTTCCAGGGTAGGAGCTGACCTTACCGCCGATTATCTCCGCATCCGGAACACCCCGGGCCAGGGGCTTGGTGAAAAAGAAATAAACGAACTGCGAAAATACAAAGTGCTGCTCGTGCGCGGTTTCCTGACCGGCGGCTATGTGGAGCCGTTCCAGATCTTCGGCAAGAAGATCTGGATAGGCCGCTATTTCAACGACCAGATGGAAGAGCTCAAAGCCCTGGGCGTGGAGTTCGGCATGGCGGATATAGATTCCGTGATGCTGCCGGAGCATAATGCCGCCAAGCTCGCCAAAGAGATACAGGCTTCGAAAAAGCCGGTCATCCTGATCTCCCACAGCGACGGCGGGATGTACGTGCTCCAGGCGCTTGTGGAGAATCCCGGCCTCGCTTCCAAAGTCCGCGGTTTTATTTCACTGCAGACCCCGTTCCGCGGCTCCCCGGTGGCGGATTATGTGAAAGGGAATAAAATATTTTCTTCGGCTATGTCGAGGATCCTCGGGCATTTCGGCGGAACCGTCGAATCCCTCGACAGCCTTACCCCGGGCAAACGCGACGGTTACCAAGACTCTAACCGCGGCGCTATCGCCGGCGTGGTCTCAGGACTGAACATGATCTCTTTCGCCTCCTGGAAGCCGGAAAAACACGGC
>JAVHPG010000336.1:0-1186 GCA_036170455.1 Elusimicrobiales bacterium | reverse complement strand
CGATATTGTACATCGAGATCGTCTTTATAGGCGGGGTGGAGGCCGGGTCCAGCGGATTTGAGCCCGACCCGAACTTGAACACCTCGAAGGTCATCTCGTCCACTCCGAAGTAGCCGCCCGTGCTGACGCAGACCAGGGTGGCGCAGAGCCCGAGACAGGCCCCGGGGTAGCTGGCCCTCGGGCGCTCGAATTCTATAAGGGAGGAGCCCATCCATACCCCGCCGCCGATCGCCGTGTAAAAGCTCACCGGGATATCCGGGCCGGTAGAGACGCCGCTTACAGAACCGGCGATATTCCCGGACACGGATTCGCCGCCGGGAGCGTCTCCCGTCCACCAGGTTCCGCCAGGAACCCCTACCCCGCCGCTTAGACAGGCGAGGTTGGCCGTAGCCACGGGCGCGAGGACGGAGGCGGAAACCGCCCCCCCGTAACTCCCGGTTCCGTTAACGTAGATGTTCCCGGTGTTGAAAGTCAGCGGGGCGCAGGTCACCGCGCCTGCCCCGGAGTTGCCGGTAACGGAAGGCGCCGTAATATTTCCGGAGACATTCCCGCTGGCATAATAGTCATAACCGTTAAGCGTGCCTGTAAGGGTTCCGGCATAGGCCCCGGCGACCGCGACCGTTTCCGGAGTGTCCTCCCCGGGATCACAGACCCCGTCGGCGCTGGCGTCCACGCACAGGGTGCCCACGACATTTCCGCCGAGCGCGCCGGCCACGGGCCCGGTAACCGGCACCGTTATGGCCGTAGTGACGTCGCTGCAGTACCCGTTGGGGGCGGTGGTGCGGAACCAGACGTCGGCCCTCGAAATATAAAGCTGCTGCGCTCCGGCCGGCGCGGCGCAGGCGGCCGCGGCCAGGACGTTTAAAAATATTTTCTTAAAGCTTGTTTTCACGATTTTGTATAAAGTCAACCCGTTTTTCTTTTACCTCACCAGTCCCTGAAGCTCCATCGTGGCCTGGCTTATGTCTATGCCCGAGTCCTGGTACTGCGTGAGCATGCGCTGGAGGTTGCTTTTAAGCACGTCGGCCGGCGCCCCGCCGCCCTTCACCTTAAGATAGGCCTGCCACTCCACGCTGAAATCATATTTAAGCTGCGTAAGCTTGTCCGCTTTCCGCTTTTCCGCCAGGGCCGCAAGCTCCGCCTCGGCGCTGGCCTGGCGCCTCACCACCGCGGCCAGCCTTTCCTT
>JAVHPG010000335.1:0-5446 GCA_036170455.1 Elusimicrobiales bacterium | reverse complement strand
AGGCGAGCGAGATATACTGCTTTTGTATCAGCTGGTCTTTAAGCCAGGTGGTCAATTGGGCGCGCCGAGAGCCGGGGCGGGCCATCTCCTCCGCTACCACTTCGCCGAATACCGTGTGGCGGCTAAGCCGCAAAGCCTCCCGGCTATGCTCTTCGCGCCAGGCGGCGATTTGCTCGGCTTTGTAGGAGTTAATTGTCAGGAGCGTTTGGCTGATGTGTGACACGGCCTCTCGGCGGTACCCTGCGGCTACAAAAAGCCAAAGCGCCAGCGCCGCCGCCAGCGTGAGCAGAAAATAGCCGGCCTCTTTGCCGGTGAATTTATGTATATATTCCTGGACATCCCTCACGAACGTCCCCCTATTGGAACTACCTGTTGCAGTTTAACCAGGGCTGCAAAGGTTTTACCTTGCGAAAAATTCGGGGTGGACTTTACTATCCTGCTTTACCCCGGATACAAGACGGATTTTTTCTTAAGAAAAAGTTCGGAGAGGAAGGGATTCGAACCCTTGATACGGGTTTACCCCGTATGCCGGTTTAGCAAACCGGTGCCTTCAACCGCTCGGCCACCTCTCCATTTCCCGCAGCCGCCCTCATTTTCGGGCGATTATTAATTATATAAAAATATCGTCAGCTGAAAGTCTTTTTTATGCCTTCTTCCAGCGGAGTCCAGCTGGCGGAGCCCGAGGTTCTCTCCCAGAGGGCCGGTGACGCGGTCCAGTTGGGGGCGGAAGCCTCGCGGGCTTTGTCCCGGTTCATCATCGGCTCCGCGCCGGTGAGGGCGGTGACGGTCTCGTAAAGCCAGCCCACGGCGTAGACCGCCCAGGCGGGCAGCGAGAGCATGAAGGGCATTTTAACTCCCATGCCGCCGGCCAGCATGGCTATGAAGTCCTTCCAGGCGTAGGAGCGGTTCTCGCAGACATAGAAAGTCCCGCCGTCGAAGATATTGGAATAAAGGGCGGAGATAATGGCGTTCACAAGGTCGTCCAGGTAGACGAAGCTGAAGCGGCCGCCAGCCGAGCCCGCGTTGACCATGACGCCTTTCCTCACCCACTCCGCTATCTTCGAGAAGCCGGAATCTTTCCTGCCGTAGATTATGGGCGGGCGCAGTATCACCAGCGAACCGTGAAAATTTTTCAGGGCTTTCTCCCCCTCCAGTTTGCTCATGCCGTAAAAAGAGACGGGCGCGTCTTTTTCGGCTTCGGTCCTGGGGGCCTCCGCCGAAGACGGTCCGCCGGCCGCCAGGCTGGAGAGGTAAACGAGCTTGCCGAGCGAGGGCGTAGCGGCCGCGGCCGACGCTAAATTCGCCGTGCCCTCCGCATTGGCCCGCATGAAATCCTCTTTCGAGCGGCAGAAAAGCGCGGCGGCCAGGTGGACGGCCATGTCCGCCCCCGCCAGGGCTTTTTTAAGGCTTTCCGTGTCGGCAAAATCGGCTTCAGAGTAGGTCGCGCCTTCGAGCGCCGCCGCCGGCTTGCGCCGGGTTATTATCCGCACCGCGAAGCCTTTTTCCAGCAGGGCCTTCGAAAGCGCCCGCCCGACAAACCCCGTGCCGCCCGTAACAGCTATTGTTTTCATAGTTAATCTTCTTTCAGCTTCTTTACGGCTTTGCCCAGCTCTCTGTCGAGGCCTTTCACTCCGGCGGCCGTTTCCCGGTTGAGGTTGACCCCGAAGCGCAGCATCCCGGTATTTACGGTGTCGCGGTCTGGATATTTGCCGGCCTTAAGCTTGTCGAGCACGCTCGTCTTGTCGTACTGCGGCATGGTGGCCGCTATGGCCAGGGCCATCAGGGCGAAGGCTGCCAGGTTCACTAAAAAGCCCGCGCCGCCGCTCACCATGCTGACCAATTTAGAGCTGGTATTAATGAACATAATGAAGACCGCCCAGACCAGCAGCGAGATCCCCAGGTAATAATTCCCGAACCGGCCCGTCTCCGGGTAGGAGGCGTAAAAGGCCAGGTGCAGCAGGCCCACGGCTATTATTTTAAGTATCAGCGTCATGGCAGCGGCTCCTCTTTTTGCGGCGGCAGCAGGCCGGGCGCGTCTACGCCCAGCCGCAGCAGCCCTACGTAAAGGTCTCTCTTGCCGGGGTACCGTCCGGAAATTAATTTCAGGAACGGGCTTTTCCCGTCCTTCTGCGGGAGGAAGGCGAGAGCGGAGAAGGCGCACATCAGCGCGAAGCCGGAGAATACGGCGGCTTTCCAGGCCCTGCCGTGGTAGTTCGCCGCGCGGTTCAGGAAAATGGCGCCGCCGACCCAGAATATCATTGAGACGTAAAGAAAAGTGAATCCGAAGCGGCCGCTTTCAGGATAGGAAACAAAAGCGCACAGATGAAGCAGCGCCGCGGCCAGGATGTACGCGCTTATGGGCATCAGTCCATCGCCTTGAATTCCACGTGCGCCGTCAGCCGGTCCTCGTAGAAATCGTCGGGTAGCGCGGCGAAAGGCGCCGCCGACTCGACGGAGCTTTCCGCGGCGCTGTCGAAAAGCCTGTTGCCGGAGCTTTTCTCCACGCTTACGCCTTTGATCGAGCCGTTCCGGTTGATGGTGAAGCGCACCGTGCAGCGGAGGCTGCCGCCCGAGGGCATCTTTTCCGTCCAGGCGGCCCAGAGGGCTTCGCGCACCTGGGTGATGTACCAGGGGTAGGGAAAGTTCGCGGAGTCCGTGGTCAGCGGCGTGCCGTTCTCGCCCGAAGAGCCGGAGACGGCCGCTTTTTCCTCGTCGAAGAGCTTAGAGCCGCTTGAAAAAATGCTGGGCTTGGGCAGGGCGTCTCCGGAGAAATCGTCATCGTCGGCCTTTTCCGCCGGTTTCGCGGCTTTGGCGGCCTTGCCTGTTGTGGCGTCGGGCTTTCCAGGGCGCCCTTCCGCGGCGGCGGCCTTCTCCATGGTCACCACGCTGGAGGGACCTATGAAATCAACGTAGTAGGCCTCGCTGCTCTTGCGGGTGAGGGAATTGCGGGAGGCAAAAAGTACGAGCGCGAGTATGAAGGTGTGGACCGAGGAGGAATAAAGAAGGTAGGAGCGCATCCTGTGGCCTAATCTTCGGGCTTTACCGCTATGCCGATCTTGCCGGCGCCGAGTTTCTTGGCGGCGTCGAAGACCGCCACGACGCGCTCCACGGGCACGCTTTTGTCGGCTTCGACGAGAACTGTTTTTTTATAGGACTTGGCGAAGCGCAGCCTGAGTTCCTCGTTGAGGCGGCTGAACCGGACGCGCTTGCCGTCCACGATCATCACTCCGTCGGCGCCGATCTGCACTTTAAGCACGTCCTCGTCCCCGCCCTTGGTCCCGCTTGAGGCCTTGGGCAGGTTCACCTGGATCTGGGACTGCACCAGGAAAGGCGTTATCACCATGAAGATGATGAGCAGTATGAGGGAAATGTCTATGAGCGGGATCATGTTGATCTCCGCTATTATCCTGTGTTTTCCTGAATGGACTCTCATAAATTTAGGGGCGGCCCGGCTCAGGAGATCGCGGAAATGTCGCGGGCGACGGAGTGGTCTATCACCTGCTCTGTGACCCAGTTCATCTCGCTGGAGAAATCGTCGGCTTTGTGCGCGAAGTAGTTGTAGGCTACGATCGCGGGCACGGCCACGAACAGACCGGCAGCCGTGTTCACCAGCGCTTCGGCTATGCCCATGGCCACTACGGAAGGACCGGCCCCGGCGTACATCGAAAGGTCCCTGAAGGCGCGGATGACGCCGATGACCGTGCCGAAGAGTCCGATGAAAGGGCTGATGCTGCCGATGGTGGCGATGGCCGTCAGGCTTTTGCTCATCCTGGCGACATGCCACTCCACGGCCTTCTCCGCCAGCTCCCGCTTTTCAAGGGGATTGCCGTAATGGGCGATGACCTTATGCACTATGTCGGCGGCGGGGTTCTTTGATTTGGAGCATAGGTCCGAGATCTGCTTTATCTCGCCGGTCCTGAGCAGGGCGTGGATCTTGTGCAGGAGGTCCTCCATGCCGCTGAAGGTGCGCTTGTAAACCGTCCAGCGCTCCCAGATCAGTGCTATGGAATAAATGGAAAGGCCGGCTAGCAGGAAAAGTACCGGGCCGCCGGCTGTTATAAGTTGTTTGAATGTAATGTTCATCGAGGCTTGTCTCCAGACAAAAGGCAGCAAGGAGGAATTATATTGTCCCGTTCCGTGTAACGCGCAACGAGACTCTCCGGTGCGCTAAATGTAAATTAATTATACAAATTAGAGCGGGAAAAATGGGTAAAACGCGAAGCGGCCGGCAGACGGTTTCGCGCTTTCGTGCTAACCGGACGGCGGCCGCCGCGGGTCAGGCTTTCTTGAAGGCGAATTTAACCTTGGCTTCCAGGTTCTCGAAATAGCCGGCCAGCAGCTTGAGCTTGGAGCTCAGAGCGCCGTAAAGCTCCTCCTGCTCGCGGGTCTTCAGGTGGTCGACGGCCTCGAACTCCTTGATGCGGTTGATGGCGTCGAAAAGCTCTTCGCGGACCTTGGCGGTTTCCTGGTCGCGCCACTTGAGGTCGCCGCGCAGGCGGCCTATCTCTTCGCAGAACTTCTTAGACTGCTCCTCGTAATCGCGGCGCTCGTTGAACATGATGTTCTGGAACTCCTCGTTCTTGCCCACCAGCGAGGCGATATTGTCGCTGAAGGTCTTCGCCAGCATCTCTTTCTCCTCCAGCTGCGACCTCAGCTCGCGCATTTCTTTTTCGTACGCGGAGATATTCACGGCGTGGGCCTCGTCGGCCTTGCGCAGCGCGGCGCGGGCGTTCTCCTCTACTTCGCTGACGCGCGCTTTCATGTGCGAAATTTCCGCCGTCTTCTCCGCCAGGGCCTGGGTGGCCTCTGAAAGCTTGTCTTCCGAGCGCTTCTTCAGGGTTTTGTAGAGGGTCTCCCACGACGGGTGCTCGCCTTTGGCGGCCTGCGCGTTATCGATGGAGCGCTTAAGTTTTTCGGTAAGCGCCCTGATCTCCCCGTCCTTCTTTTTAAGCGCTTCCTCGAAAGTGTGCTTTTCGATATTGTAGGACTTGCGGAGGTCCTTTACGTCGCGCTCGAGCTGGGAGTTCTTTCCTATGGCTTTTTCCAGCAGGGTGCGGGACGCGGCTTCTTCCACCAGCTCCATGGTCATCGGCGGCCGGGGCTTATTGGCGGTCTGCGGCGGGGTTTCGAGGAGCGACTGGAAGGCGGGCTCGAAAGCGGCTTCGTGCCACTGGCCGAGGGCTTTCTCGGGGCAGACTAAAGTGGAGCGCGCGAAGCCCGGCTGCAGGGCCGCGTCGCGCGGATAAAAAGGTCCGCGGATGGACTTTTTCAGGTAAAGGTAATACCGCAAAATTGGTTCTGGCATGATTAAATGATACCAAAGGGGTGTTACAGGAAGATTACAGGGTGGTGAATATTGCGATAGGTCGGCGGGCGGCCTACCGCAGGGGGCGGAACGAAAAACACGTTCGGCCACACCGTGGCCTCACTCGGTATTCGCCTGCCG
>JAVHPG010000334.1:0-5505 GCA_036170455.1 Elusimicrobiales bacterium | reverse complement strand
ACCCCCGCCGCGGTAGAAAGATTAAGCGACCGCACCCTGTCCGAATACATCGGAAGTTTATACAAGCGGTCCGCGTACTTCTCGTACATCCAGTCCGGGAACCCGGCTGTCTCCGCCCCGAAAATAAGACAGGAATCTTCCCTGTAAGGCGCCTCCCAGTAGCTCTCCCCCCCGCGCGTCGAAAAGAACAGCAGCGAAGGGTCAGCCGGCAGCGTCTTCAAAAAAGCCTCGAAATCCGCATGCACCGAATACTTCAAAAACTGCCAGTAATCCAGCCCCGACCGCCGGATCTCTTTCGCGCTCAGTTCGAAACCCATTTTACCTACGAACGCCAACTCAGTGCCTGTCGCCACGCAAGACCGCCCAATATTCCCCGCATTCCAAGGTATGTCCGGATTGATCAAAACTATTTTCATACTTCGTAACATCCGTTGGACTGACGCGCCGGCCGGGTTAGCAAAACCCTCTCGGAGGCCGACGCTTGCGTAAGCGCGGAGGCCGAGAGCGGGAGTTGCGAGCACGGTGTGCGGGTGGCGCAGCGCCACTGCAGTGACAACGTTTTTGCGTTCCGGCCGGCACGGCAGTCCAACAGGCAAATCATAGCTTAAACCCATCCGCGTACTGCCTATGCCACAACTCAAGCATTAAAAGCGCCCAAAGTTTATATCCATGGTCTTTGCACCCGGCCTGATGTTCATCCCATAATCTAAAAACTTCCTCGGGCTTAAAGTAGCCCCGGTCAAGGGATTTTTTGGAAAGACAGGCGCCGGCCCAGTAATCCTTCAGCTCACCGCGGAACCAGAGCCCCACCGGTATCCCGAACCCCATCTTCCCCCGGCTGTAAATCTCCGGCGGAAGCATCTCCCTGAAAGTTTCCTTCAGTATCCACTTCGTCCCCGTCAGCCCCTTCAGCTTCAAATTCCCCGGAAGACTAAAAGCGAATTCCAGAACCTTGTGGTCCAGGAAAGGCGAACGCGTCTCCAGCGAATTAGCCATCGACGCGATATCCATCTTCGTCATCAGGCACTCAGGCAGATAAGAGCGCATGTCCACATAACTCATCCGGTTAAGCAGGTCCTCGTCCGGATTCAGCGCGAAGAATTTAGAAAGATAGCGCTCCCCGTAGCCCTTTTCCTTCCCGAGCTGGTTGGCGAACTTGACGCTGTAAAGCCCGTCCGCTTCTCCCGGTCCGAAAAAAGAGACCGTCGAAAGATAGCGCTTCTCCAGAGTATCCATCACCGAAAATTTGAGAAACTTCTCCACCCGCCAGAAGAAATTAAGAGGCGCCGTCTTCGGGAACACCCCCACGGCCTTCAGCGCCGCCCGCCGGGCCCAGGTCGGGACCGCGGCCATCAGGCTCTCCGCCTTCATCCCCGCGTAGCGCAGGTAGCCACCGAAAGCCTCGTCGCCGCCGTCGCCGTTCAGCGCCACCGTCACGTCCCGGCGCGTCTCGCGCGACACGAAATAGGAGGGCAGGGCGCTGCAATCCGCGTAGGGCTCCCCGTAATGCCAGGCCAGCTTCTCCAGCACGTCTATCATCCGGGCTTCCACCGTGAATTCGGTATGCTTGGTCCCGTACATCTTCGCCACCTGGCGCGCGTAGCCCAGCTCCGAGAATTTTTCTTCCTTGAAGCCGATAGCGAAAGTCTTCACCGGCTGGTCGGAATGTTTGGCCATCAGGGCGGTGACGATGGAGGAGTCTATCCCGCCGGAAAGGAAAGCGCCCAGCGGGACTTCGGACATTAGCCTTATTTTCACAGCCTCGGAAAGCCCGGCTTTAAGCCGCTCTTTCAGCTCGGGGAGCGGGATATGCCCCTGCTTCTCCTCTCCTACCGGCAGGTCCCAGTATTTTCCCACCGTCTCGCGGCCGTCCTCGAAAACAAGCACGGAAGCCGGCTCCAGCTTTTTAACGGCCTTGAAGATGCTGATAGGGCTCGGGATATACTGCAGCGTCAGGAAAGCGTCGATAGCGGCGGGATTTATCTCGCGCGGCAGGTCTTTTATGGTCAGGAGCGAGCGCAGCTCCGAGGCAAAGACCAGCGAGGATTTGGTAACCGCGTAGAAAAGCGGCTTTTTGCCTATCCGGTCGCGGGCGAGCACCAGCCTTTTGCGCCTGTTATCCCAGATAGCGACGGCGAACATCCCGCGCAGCTCTTTTGGGAAATCAGTGCCTTTCTCCTCGTAGAGGTGAAGTATCACTTCGGTATCGCTTTTGGTCTTGAAAACATGGCCCTTCGCCAGCAGGCCTTCGCGCAGCTCCTGGTAGTTGTAGATCTCTCCGTTGAAAACTATCCAGAGGGAGCCGTCTTCGTTAGTGATCGGCTGGCGGCCGGTGGAGAGATCTATAATGGACAGGCGGCGCATGGCCAGTCCCAAATTCTCATGCTCGTAATAGCCCTCATCGTCCGGGCCGCGGTGGATGATCAGGTCGTTCATGGCCTTCAGGTCCTGCCTGGTTACCTGCTGGCCCGAGCCGTAGTTATAAATTCCGCAGATTCCGCACATATCAGTCTTCCCCGTATATCGCCATCAGCTCGTCGGTCACGCGCGCCATGGAATATTTCTCGACGGCCGTTTTGCGGGCCTGCTCGCCCATCTTAAGGGCCACGCTCCGGTCCGCGAGGAAACCGCGCAGGCAGGTCTTAAGCTCGCCCCTGTTAAGCGGGTCGAAAAGGCAGCCGCTCACTCCCGGAGTTACGGCCTGCATGGCGCCGCCCACGCGGCTGGCCATCACGGCCACGCCGCAGGCCATCGCCTCGAGCATAGAATTAGAAAGCCCCTCGGAGATAGAGGGCAGGACGAAAACGTCGGCGGCCCGGTAATAGGGCAGCAAATCGTCCTTCGGCCCGGTAAGCGTAACGCTGCCCGCCAGGCCAAGGTCCGCGACCGCCCGCTTGAGCGCGGCTTCCTCAGGCCCGCCGCCCACTATAACCAGGCGGATCTTCGGCGCCGGGTTTTCCTCGCTGAAGATCTCCGCCCAGGCTTCAAGAAATTCTTTCAGTCTTTTTTCGGGCGACAAGCGCCCGACGAACAGGAAAAGCGCGGAATTATCCAGTCCGAGAGCCGTCTTCGCGTTAATTTTTTCATTATAGAGCAGCGGCGTATAGCGGCCGGTGTCCACGCCGTTGCGGAACTGGCGCAGCCTGAGGCCGGAAAATTTTTTCGAAGTCTTAAGCCAGTTATAAACGTCGTCGTTCATCACCAGGAGCTCCGGCCTGGCGAGCCGGAAGAAAGCGAGCTTGAGCCGGCCGAGCAGGCTGTTCCCGGAACGGGTTATCTCGTCCACTCCACGGCCGCCGCCCAGCTTCACCAGGGTCTTGCGGCCGGTAAAGCGGCCGGCCAGCACCGCTGCCACCGCCGGTGAGGAAGCGAGGTGTACATGCACGGCTTCATATTCACCCGGGTTCAGCAGAAGCCAGAAAAAACTTTTTACCATGAACACGGCGGAATCGACCGCGCGCGGCCCGAAGACCGTCAGGCGCTTCACTGTCACGCCCCCGAGGTCCTCCTCGGCCGGCAGGCCGCCCGGCTGCCTTGTAAGCACGGTCACCTTTACCCCGCGCCCGGCCAGCGCCCTTGAAATTTCCAGGGCCTGCTTCTCCGCCCCGCCTATATCGGGATAGAAAGTCTGGCTGAGCATCAGCACGGAACGAATTGGAGCGCTCATTCGGGCTTTGCCCCTCCCGATTTGAAATCGCCCCACACCTTGCCCACCGAATGCCCCATCTGGTAGATAAAGAACACCCCGAGCAGCGTCATTACTATATAGCCAAGCACGTGCGCGAAAGAGACATAAGCGAAACCGACGTTCTCCTGAACGCCCCAGGAGACCAGGACCCTGGTCATGACCAGCTCGTAATTCCCGAAATAGCCGGGCATGCCGGGCACCGAGGCCGCTACCGCGCCGGTGAACACCAGCGCCACGCCCCTGAAAATGTTCACTATTTCCCCGAGCCCGAAAGCCAGGGCGAAGAGATAAAAGTTCAGCGCGTCCATTAACCACTGCAGCCCGGCGAAGAGGAAGATCAGCGCGCCGCTCTTGAAGGAGTGAAAGCCCTTCACGCCCATGGCCACGCGCTCGAACAGCTTCCTGACCTTCGGGAAGCGGGCGAAAAAGCCGGAGAACCACTCGTGCGCCACCAGCTCGTCGGCGAAGATCAGCGCGGCCATCCCCGCTGCCAGGCCGGCCACCAGGACCCAGAGCAGCCCGCCGTAATTCATGAACCCGCCGGTGATGCCGCCGAAGCGCGCCGCTACGGCGAACATGATGAACAGGACTATCACGTCGAGCAGGCGCTCGACTAAAATAGTGGCCAGCACCGTGATCAGCGGGATCTTGAACATCCTGGCCGCGAAAGTGGCGCGGGCCAGCTCGCCCAGCCGAAGCGGCAGGATATTGTTCAGGGCCAGCCCGGCGGCTTCCAGCTTAAAAGCGTCCGTCGCGCTCACCGAAGGATTTGAGGGGGTCAGAAGCAGACGCCAGCGCGCCCCGCGGAAGACCAGCTCCAGGACCACCGCGGCGATAACGGGGAGCAGGTAAAAGGTATTCACCTTTAAATAGATCGCCGTCAGCTTAGAGAACTCTATATTCCGGAGGGAGAAATAGAGCAGAACGCAGCCGACCAGGAAACCGGCGATGACAGAAAGTTTTGCTTTCATAAATTCGTGCGCCGCGGACAGGCACTACCGGAGTTTTCAGCCCCCCCGGACCTCCCGCGCCCGCTTACCCCGCTCAGGCCGCGTCTATGCTCTTCAGGAAGGCGTCCTCGGCGGCCGGCCGCCCCAGGAACTTCGCCACCTGCGCCGCCTCGTCGTAACTCCCGCCGGGGGCCAGGATAAGCTCCCGGTATTTCGCCCCCGTCGCCGGGTCCATTACCCCGGAAGTTTCGAAAGCGCCGAAGAGGTCCTGGGCTATAACCTCGGACCAGAGATAGCTGTAGCAGCCCGCCTCGTATCCGCCCATCAAATGGCCGAAATTGGCCTGCGGATGGCAGTCCGGGCTGAGCGGGATGAGGGAGATCTTCTTCATCATTTTATCGTATATCTTCGTGGTATCCACCTTGCCGCGCGCGGTGTGATAGCGCAGGTCCAGCAGGCTAAAAAAGATCTGGCGCAGGTAGACCAGCCCTGAATCCATGTTCTTGGCGTCGATCAGCTTCTTGATCAGCTGCTCCGGCAGCTTTTCCGCCTGGTTCCTGAAATGGCCGGAAATGCGGCGCAGCACGGCCGGGTCGTAGGCCCAGTTCTCGAGCATCTTGGAAGGGACCTCGACGAAATCCCGCGACACGCTGGTGCCGGAGAACTTGCCGTATTTCGCCTTGGTGAAAATATTGTGCGTGACATGGCCGAACTCGTGGAACAGGGTCACCACGTCGTCGAACTTCAGCAGCGGCTGGGCGTCGCCCGAGGGCGGCGGGAAATTGGAAACGATGGCCGCGGCGGGCAGCTCGTAGGAGCCGTCCGCGAGCTCGCGCCCGTGCCTGATGCCGAAGCAGGCCGCGTGCT
>JAVHPG010000333.1:0-1208 GCA_036170455.1 Elusimicrobiales bacterium | reverse complement strand
TACGTTAACGGCCTTAGCTGCCTTAAACTTTAAGTGCTCGTGAACGTGCGTCAGGCTCTGTGTCAGCCCGGAGAAATCCTCACCGGACGTCGAACCTGCAATCTTCTTTGACTTTTTATTTGTGGGCATAATCCCCCCTTCCCACAAATAGCATAGCAGACCAACCCGACAAGGGCGTGTCGGGTTGATTTGGGAGATTTTGAGTACAGCGTACTCAAAATTGAATCTGTTGGCTGTTTTAGAGAAGAAGGGCAGATTGTAGGGACAGTGTCCCTACAATTTCAGTTCCCCGTATTTGATCTGCACGTATGAGCTGAGATTTTTGGGACAGCGTACCAAAAATTCAAACCTTGCCAATTCTCTCACCAATGGTGAGAGAATTAGCCGCCGACGCGGTTTGCCTCTAGCAACTCTGCGGGCATGGGGTGTTCCAGCTGCCAGACCATGGCGATGGGGCGCTCTCCGGAATAGGAAACCTGCTTGCCGCGGCCGAGGAACTGGAACGGGGCCGTTAGCGGGCCGTTCTTCTTGTCCAGGCGGGTAAACAGGTAGATAGAATAGCCGCGCGCGGAATGGTTTATCAGGTCCTGCCCTTTGGCGGAAGCCTGCGCAGTGCTGCCTTGCGATTCCCAGTGCATGAGGCTCTGATTTATTGGGTAGTCTTTGTACAGGGTAGTGGCTGAAAAGTCTTTGTCGCTCTTGTTCAGGGTTATCAGCAGGGCGTAGGCCTTCTTCTCCGGGAAATGCAGCACGCCTACGCCGCGCTGCGTGGATTCATCAAACGTATCCCGCCCGAAGGCCGCCTGGATCTCGTTGTTGGTGTAGTTGCCGTGCAGTTCCAGGGGCTGGGGGTAGGGTTTATGGCCGGCGCACTGGGTAATGTCCATCTGGTAATCGGCCACCTCGCGCAGGTCGGCAAGGATGCTGGGGTTAGCCGCAAGCCGCCGGAAGGCCTCCTCGCGCGTGCCCAGGCCCCGCTGGGCGCCAATCTTGCCCCAAAGCATGGAGTACAGCATATTAGCCGCGGCGGCGTCCTCGCCAATAAGGCTAAGGCCGCTGGCCGGCAGCCCCTTAATGGCGCCCAGATAACCCGGCGCGGTGACCTGGCAAGCCCGGGTCAGTGCGTGACAAAATGTCTCGACCTCGCTTCCTTCCTCCTGCCGTTCTTGAGCGATAACTCTGGAGACATGCGGAAAACTGCGTGGAAG
>JAVHPG010000332.1:0-5537 GCA_036170455.1 Elusimicrobiales bacterium | reverse complement strand
GCATGGAGCTGGTGGTGGCGAAAGAGGTCTCGTTCTTGACCCCGCGCATGCTGACGCAGAGGTGTTCCGCTTCCATTACTATCCCCACCCCGCGCGGCTTAAGCTGCTTGAAGAGAGTGTCCGCTATTTCCACGGTAAGCCGTTCCTGCACCTGCAGGCGGCGGGCGAAGGCTTCCACCAGGCGGGGTATTTTTGAAAGGCCTACTATGCGGCCGTTCGGGATGTACGCCACATGGGCCTTTCCGAAAAAGGGCAGAATGTGATGCTCGCAGAGAGAATAAAAAGCTATATCCTTCACTATCACCATCTCGTGGTATTTGGCCTTGAAGAAAGCGCCGTTGAAGACCTTGTCCATGTCGGCGCTATAGCCGGAGGTTATTTCGCGCAGGGCCCGCGCCACGCGCTGCGGGGTTTTTTCCAGGCCTTCCCTGCGCGGGTTCTCACCGAGAGCAGTCAGGATCTGGAGCGCTGCCGTTTCAAGCGGGTCTTTCATACTGATAATTTTACAAAACTTTGTTTGTGCCGTAACAAGCGCTATGCGCATTAGGCCTATGGCCATGCCGTATCAAGCGCTATGCGCATCAGGCGGCCGGACGGCCTAGTTTTGAAAGCATAAAAAAATCCCCCGCCGGGGCGGAGGATCTTTTTTGCCGATTCAGTACGGCTTTCTTCCCAGATTACTGGGACGCGATATAAAGCCACTTGCTGGAAGCCGCGAGGTCGCGGGAGGCCGCGCTCAGGTTCTTTACGTCGGCGGAAAGCTTTTCTACCGCGGCCTTCTCATCCAGGAGCTGGGTCAGCTTTTTGCCGCGGACCTTCTTGCCGCCCTTAGAGGAGACGGCGTCGCGCATAGAGGCTTTCTTGTTCCTGGCGGCGAGCTGCGCCACCAGGACGTTCACCCGGCCCACCTTGCGGTTGACCTTGCGGCTGTAGCTGAGGATGGTGTTGGTGTAGGTCGACAGGGCGGAGCCGGGCTGGATGGAGGAGAACTCCGTCTTGTTGAGGGAGGAAATATGCTTGAGGTTGCCGGCTATCGTCTTAAGGCTGACGCCGAGGGCCGCCAGGTCTTCCGCCCCGGCGGGGCCGCTGGAGGAATCCAGGGTCTCGAGGGCCTCGTCCAGGTATTCGTCCTGGCGCACGAGCTTGAAAAGGATATCTTTGAACTCTTTGATCTTACCGTCCTGCTGCTTTACCGAAGGCGTCCGGACGAGGACCGTCTTTTCCGCCGTGTCCGCGAACGCCAGCCCGAGTCCCGTGATAAGTATGAGCGCGGCTGAAAGTATGGATCTGTTTTTCATTTTTGTCCTCCGTCCTGTAGCTATAGTCTACCTTCCGGAGGGCGGAATCGCATGGGCCATGCGACTACCTTCATAAATAAAAAAGGCCTACGCCGGCGTAGGCCTTTCGGGTAAACAATGCTTTACCCCATACCCTTCAGTGCTTTAAGCGCCTGGTCACGGTTTTTTATTTTCCCTTCGAACTGCAGCAGGTGGATTTTTTCCAGGAGCTCCCCCACGCGCGGGCCCTCCGGGAGTTTCAGGGTCTTTATCACGTCCGTGCCGTTTATCAGCCTGGCGGAGCGGGACTTCATATTCTTCCTGATGTAAACCCTGAAGAGCTGGTTGAGCACCTGCATGTAGCGCAGCGTCTTCTTCGGCGAATTGTAGGGCAGTCCGGCGGGGAGCGGGGCCGGCGGGTTCTGCAGCTTCCTTTTCATCTCTTTAAGCTGGCCCGAGGAAATATAACTGGCATGGTCCGCCCAGGAAAGCGCGAGCAGCGGGATGGTATATTCCCCCATCGTCCTGAAGAAACGGAACATCGCCCTGTCGGAAATAATATCGTTGGCGGCAAGGTTGCCGGGGCGCAGATGGGTGCCTATTATCTTCGAGACCAGCCGGATATCCTCGCGGGAAAAGCGCAGCTGCTCCATCACCTTCTCCGCCATCACCGCGCCGAATTCCTCGTGGCCGAAGAAGCGGAGGCGCCCTTTTATCATGGCGGCTTTCGGCGGCTTGGCTATATCGTGCAGCAGGGCCGCGAACTTCATCGTGCGCGGGGCCGGCAGCAGCCCGGCAACTTTTTTATATTCCGGCAGGTAAGCGGGGAGGTTCTCGAAAAGGTGGTCCATGCGCTCGACTACCAGCAGCGTGTGCTTGAGCACCCCGCCCTTTCCGTAGTAGCCGGTGGCGCAGGTTTCCTGGGACGCCAGGTCGGGGAAAATGGCGGTTAGCAGCCCGTGCTTGTGCATCAGCGCCAGCCATTTGTGGGAGACCGGGCTTTCGAAAAGCCGCAAAAGCTCTTCCCTCACCCGCTCCTGGGCGGTGGAAGCTATCAGGGCGGCGTGCTTTTTCACGGCTTTAAGCGCGTCCGGCGCCACGCTGAAATCAAGCGCGGCGGCCACGCGGAAGGCCCTCAGGAGGCGGACCGGGTCGTCGGTGAAGATCCCCCCGGAAACCGGCCTGACTTTTTTTGCGGCCAGGTCTTTCAGTCCCCCGGCCGGGTCTATCACTTTTGCCTTGTCCAGGCGCAGCCTGAAAGCCCCGGTTTTTTTATCCGAAGTGAAAACAGCCGAGGGGGTAAGTTTATAGGCCAGCGCGTTTATCGTGAAATCGCGCCTGCGGAGGTCCGAGTCGAGCGTGCCGCCGACAAAGGGCATGATGTCCAGCTGGCAGAACGGGGCCTTGCGCTGCGCGAGGCGGAAGATCTGCGCTTCCTCGTCCAGGGGGAAGCAGGAGGCGTCCAGCTTGCGCGCCAGCCGCCGGGTTTTTGCCTTAAAATCGTCAGAGGGAGGCACCGCCAGGTCGATGTCCTTGAAGGGGCGCTTCAGCAGCGCGTCGCGCAGCGCGCCTCCCACCAGGTAAACTTCTTTGAAAACGCCGTTTATGTCGGCTGTGAGGTTCATTGTTATGCCTTACTTTCGGGGTTCAATTATCGGTCTGCGGCTCCGCCATTACAGCGCCGGCGCGCTTTTCAAGCTCGAGCCTCAGGAGCTCGCGCTTCAGCACTTTCTGCAGGGTGTTCTTGGGCAGGGCCGTCACCATTTCCACGTCGCGCGGGCGCTTATAGGGGTCAAGGTTTGCCCGTATATATTTCATCACTTCTGATTTTTCCAGCGGCATGCCGGGCCTGGCGACGCAGAAGCATTTCATCGTCTCGTTGCCGGTGCCGTCCGGGACGCCTATCACGGCGTTCTCCAGCACCTTCGGGTGCGCGTTTATCACCTGCTCGATCTGGGCCGGGAAGACCTTGAGGCCCTTCACTATCACCATGTCTTTCTTGCGGTCGCGGATGAACAGGAAACCGTCGGTGTCGAGCACGCCGATGTCTCCGGTCTTCAGCCAGCCGTCCTGGGTGAACAGCTCCTTCGTGGCGTTGTCGTTATCGTGGTAGCCCCGGGTTATGTTGGGGCCCTGCACGCAGATCTCCCCCTCTTCGCCGTGCTTGAGGCGGTTCCCGTGCTCGTCCACTATTTTAATAGTGACGCCGCGGATGGCTTTGCCTACCGAGCCGCGCTTGTTAGATTTCGGCGGGACGATGGTGACTACCGGGCTGGTCTCGGTAAGGCCGTAGCCTTCCAGGATCTGCAGGCCGAAAGCTTTGCGGAAGTGCTGGGAGATAGTGTGGTTGAGCGGCGCCGCGCCGGAAAGGCAGAGGCGGACCCGGCGCAGGCTCCAGAACCGCAGGAAGAATTTCTTGAGGCCTTTGGCTTCCTTGGCCAGCACGCCGAAGATCTGCGGCACGGCTATCAGCACGCTTACGCCCTCGCGGCCCATGGCCTGCAGCCAGAGCCTGGGCGGGGTGATGTTCTTTACGATCAGTGTCTTGGAGCCGAGCAGCATGGGGGTTATCACGTTGCCGGTCCAGGAGAAGGTGTGGAACATCGGCAGCAGCGCCATGAACACGTCTTTCCGGGTCGGTTCCAGGGTATGCATCGCGGCCCTGGAGTTCTCGATCATATTGTGGTGGGTCAGCAGCACCCCCTTGGGATGACCCGTGGTGCCGGAGGTATAGAGTATCGTGGCCACGTCGTGCTCGTGAGCGGCCGTCTTCCAGGGATGCGGGACATGATGGCCGTGCTCCAGGGCCGGCCAGAATTCCGTCACTCCCTCCGCGCCGCAGGGATCGGCGGAGACCAGGAACAGGCCGGGGAGCCTCTTCTTTACCGAGGAATAGGTTTTGAGGAATTCTTTTTCGGTCACCACGCCCTTGCAGGCGGAATTCTCCAGGATGAAGCAGATCTCCTCGGCTTTGGAGACCAGGAAATTTATGGGCACGGCCACCGCGCCGATCTTCACCAGGCCGAAATAGGCTATCACGAACTCCGGCGAGTTGCGGAGCACTATGGCCGCGCGGTCGCCTTTGCGCAGCCCCAGCCTCCGGAACAGCTCCGCGGCGCGGTCGACGGCGGAAAGGACCTCGGCCCAGGACAGGCGGCTGTCTCCCGTCACATAAGCGGAGTCCCCGGGGTATTTCCCGGCGGTCTTCGCGAGGCAGGAATAAAGATCTTTGGGTTCTGTCATTTATTTTTGCGGTTATTTCGGCGCGTGGATTATTGTAGATAATAATTAGCGTGCGGAAAACTTATTTATCCAGCGGGATAAGAAGCTTCTGGCCTTTTTCAAGGCGGTGCGGGTTGGAGAGCTGCGGGTTGGCGGCCCAGATCTTTTCCCACAGTGAAAAATCATTGTAATATTTGACGGCTATTTCGGCCATAGTCTCGCCTTCCCGGACTACGTGCACGGCGTAGCGCCCGCTTTTGGAGCACGGACCGTCTCCGAACAGGCACTCGAAGACAGCATGCGTATCGGCTGTGGTGTCCAGCGCGGCCGTGGAGATCAGTATGGAGGGGGTGGGCGCGCTTTCTTCAAGTTCGGCGAGCAGGCCCAGCAGTTTAAGGTCCCGGTTATCCGGCAGCAGTTCTTCCGCCCGGGCAAGCGCCGCGCGGGCCTGGGCGTATTGGCCCTGCTTCAGGTCCCCTTTGCCTTTTATCGCCAGGCAGTGGCCCAGAATCTCCCTCGCCCGGGAGTCCTTCGGGTTCTCTTTTATAGCCCCGGAAAAAAAAGTTATAGCGCTGTCCAGCCCGCCGGAAAGAAAAAAGCCCGCCCCTCCGTCCAGCGCGTCCTGCGCGCGCAGCGGCCCTGCCGCCGCCAGCGCCAGCGCAAGGGCCCGGAGGGCCGCGTGGAGTTTATTTCTTAGGCGCACCGGCCCCTCCACCGAGTTTCAGCCTGGCCTCGGTAACATCCACTCCCAGCGGGGAGAATTTATCCACTATGCGCTGCAGTATGAGGGCCTGTTCGTCCTTGTTAAGCTTTTCGGACGCGGTCTTGGCTGAGAACCACTGCATGGTTTCCTTGTAGACTTCGGCGGCGCTGCGCTTTACTATTTTGCCGCCTTTCTCCACCATTATCCCTTCG
This sequence comes from Elusimicrobiales bacterium, assembly GCA_036170455.1. GTDB lineage: Bacteria > Elusimicrobiota > Elusimicrobia > Elusimicrobiales > UBA9959 > UBA9959. Next base: position 123 of record JAVHPG010000332.1, on the reverse strand, counting down.
TTCTCCGGCCTTGCGGAGAGCGAGTCGAATTTTATTTTAAGGCTGAGGCGGTGCGTCATGCCCAGGTCGCCGTAGGGGCTGAGCGCGTAGTCAAGGCCGACCGCGCCCGCCACGGCGCCCCAC
>JAVHPG010000331.1:0-1211 GCA_036170455.1 Elusimicrobiales bacterium | reverse complement strand
TAGCCGTTGGCCGCTCCGGTCTTATGCTTTGTGACTAACTTAGGATGTTTCTGCGTCCGTATCTCCATGATCTGTCAGACCGCGCGGCGCCAGACCGTGCGGTTGATATAGTCCGTGTAGCTCAGGATTATGCGTAGCACTTTTTTGGAGACATTGTCGGTATCATAGTCGGGGACAAGCCTGAAGCGGCGCTGGGCGGCGGAATGCTGCTTTACGACCACGGCTACGGATTCGAGCACCCGTTCCGTCTTGAGGCCGCACATTATCAGCGTGCCCTCGTCCATGCCCTCGGGCCTTTCATGCGCCTGGCGTATGGTGACGGCGGGCACGTTCAGGATGGTGGATTCTTCGGTTATGGTCCCGCTGTCGGAGACCACGCAGAAAGCGCTGAGCTGGAGCTTCACATAGTCGTAAAACCCGAGCGGCTTCAGGAAGCTTATGCGCTTGTCCAGGCCTTTCATCCCGAGCTCCTCGAGCTTCTTGCGGGTGCGCGGATGGGTGGAGACGATCACCGGCATCGAATATTTCTTCGCCAGCGCGTTCAGCGAGCCCAGCAGGTTCCGGAAGTTTTCCGGGCTGTCTATGTTCTCTTCGCGGTGCGTGCTGACCACGAAATAAGCGTGTTCCTTGAGTTTCAGCCGCTTGAGTACGTCGGACTTAAGGATCTTCGGCATATAATACGCTAGGACTTCCTTCATGGGCGAGCCGGTCTTGATGACGGTTTCCGGCCTTATCCCCTCGGCTATCAGGTAGCGCCGGGCGTGCTCGGTCAGCGTCATGTTTATATCGCTCAAATGGTCCACGACCTTGCGGTTCAACTCCTCGGGCACGCGCTGGTCGAAAGACCGGTTACCCGCTTCCATATGAAATACCGGAATCTTGCGGCGCTTCGCCGGCATCACTGAAAGACAGCTGTTGGTGTCGCCGTAAAGCAGGATGCAGTCGGGCTGTTCCTTCTCCATGACCTCGTCGGCTTTCGCGATAATGTTGCCTATGGTGGCCGCGAGGGTCTTGCCCACGGAGTCCAGGAAATAATCCGGTTTGCGTATGCCGAGCTCTTTGAAGAAGATCTCGTTCAGCTCGTAGTCGTAGTTCTGGCCGGTGTGCACGATAACGTGGTCCAGATGTTCCTCCAGCTCCGCCATCACGCGGCTGAGCTTGATGATCTCCGGACGGGTCCCGACGATGGTCATTACTTTCAAAGGCATATT
>JAVHPG010000330.1:0-1213 GCA_036170455.1 Elusimicrobiales bacterium | reverse complement strand
AAAATAATCCAGCTCGGTCAGATAAATATTGGAAAACAACTGCGAAGTCAGGTTCCCTATCGGAATACCGGTTGGCCGCTGAAGCGCGAACAGGCCGTCGCCGGGGAAATACTCGCGGAAGCGGCTATCCTCCGACGAAGCCAGTATTTCGGCGATAAGCGCCAGCGCCCGCTTATCGGCTATCCGTCGGCCCAGCGTGTCAATCATAATGCCATGGTCCACACTATAAAAGAACTTGGAGATATCCGCCTTAAGAACATAACCGCCTGAAAACCGCCGCGCAAGCCCGCCGCACCGCTCCAGGGCCGCAAGGGTTCCCTTGCCTTTGCGGCAGGCGAAACTGTCGGAGATGAAGCGGGCCTCAAATATCGGCTCAATAACATTACACAGAGCGTGATGCACCACTCTGTCCCTGAACCGCGCCGCCTTCACCTGGCGGCGCTTGGGGTCATTAACCTCAAATTCCCTGTACGGCCCATGGCGGTAAGTTCCGTCCAGCAATTCCGACTGTAATTTGAAAATTTCCCGTTCCCTGTCATACGCGAAATCGGCGCAATCGAAGCGCAGACTTTTACCTTTAGCCGCCTTGCGGAAGGCCTCGTATATATTTTCAAAAGAACACACCCGTTCATAAAGTTGCTTATGGGTATTCATGGGCTTAAATCCGCCCGGTTCGGCCGTTCATCCGCTTTAGGCGGACTACCAGGCCTCCCCGGGGTACTGCGTTTTTCTCACCCGGCAGCGCCGGATGAAAGGAGCAGGCCTGCCGTAGGGAGGGTTTCGCGGGACGCGCCTCCGTGAAGACGCGCCATCTGGCCTAAGAGGGCTCGTGACAAAACAACATGAGCCCTGCCCCTCTGCCGCAGCGGAACCCGATGTTCGTGTTCACGTTGGACGGGGCGTTGTTCGCGTTGAAGGCGAACACCCCGTCGTTCGCGCCGTTGTCCCAGTTGCCGCCCCGGATCACCGCTTTCTTTCGGACCTGGCCCTTAAGGCGGCGCTTCTAAAACTACGTCTTAGCGCCGCCAAAACGTTTATTCCAGCCGCCCAGCAGGCGGCCGGCCTCGTCGGTCATTTTCGCGCCGTGTTCATACTGTTTTATGGCGATATATCTCAATTCAAAGGATAGGCGCAGCCATATACGCAATTTTTCAAGGGCCAGAACGGCTATGCGCAAGGGCGCGGTCTTGTCAACGCTTTCATTGGCTTCAAT
>JAVHPG010000329.1:0-1214 GCA_036170455.1 Elusimicrobiales bacterium | reverse complement strand
TTAAGTTAAACTACGCCCATGCTTCCCAATTTACACCCGGAAAATTGACATGACCAGCCCGCGCCGTGGCAGGTCTCGCAGGACTTGTCGGCCGAAACGTTCTTAAGCAGGGGCATTTTCTTCCCGTGCAGGGAGCTGTTGAAGCTCGCGGCCTGCTCCGAGTGGCAGGCGATGCAGGTATCGGACCCGACCAGGGTCGCGGTCTCGGCCGAAGCCGTCTTGAAAGGAACGACCAGGGCGAGGGCTGCCGCTATCCAAGTTAATTTCTTCAGTTTCATTTATCCTCCGTAATTTGCTGCCTACTCCGTCGTGTACCGCCGCTCTAAATCTGTCGCTACTACCCGTCCGAAACGTCTTTTCAGCCATTTAAAACGAACATGACTATCAAAGGATACAAAAAAATCCGCGGATTAGAGCGCAACAAAATCTAATGGGCGGAGTGATTTATATCAGCGCAGTGCTTGTACTTACGCAATACCCGGATTTCCTTACAAAGAAGACAGGCCCCCCTTGCGGGAGGCCTGTCTTGCTTCTAAGCGCGCTGTAAAGGCTTAGAACTTGTAGGCTAATGAAGCAGTGAGCGTGTGGCCGCTGCCGGACAGGGAAGAGTACTGGTTGTCCTGGTAACGGTCAAAGGCGTACTGGCCCTTGATCGTAATGTCCTTGGCATAGGCGTAATCCGCGCCGACGGAAAGAACGTGCAGGTAATTATCCACGGCGCCGTCATTAGTGGAAGCGAGCTCGGTCTTAACAAGGCCGCTTGCGACATCGCCCTTGCTGCGGCTAAGCGAGTAGGCCCCGGTCAGCTTCAGGTTTTCTTTTACCTGCCAGTCGGTATCCATAGCGAGCGTGGCCGTGTTTATCAGGGACTTCGACTTATCGCGGGCCGTGAACGCTATCGTGGCTTCGTAGCGGCGGTTGTTGCTGGTGATGTAGTAGGAGCGGAAATCGCTCTGGTTCCAGTCAAGGCTGACCGAAGAGTTGGTCTTTGCGGTAAGCGCCGCGCTCAGGGACGCGCCCAGCGAATGCAGCACGCTGTGGATGTTCTGCCCGGCCGAGTATCCCACGTAATCAAGCGCGGAATTGCGGGTGCGGGTATAAGCGTAATAAAAACCAAGCACTTTGCCGCCGGCGGTCACATAGCTTGCGTCCGTCTTTATGCCCAGGGCTTCCTCGGCCTCGGCCGCGGACCCCACTTTGCCCGCCCACTGGTA
>JAVHPG010000328.1:0-5573 GCA_036170455.1 Elusimicrobiales bacterium | reverse complement strand
GCCTCCGCGCTTACGCAAGCGTCGGCCTCCTACGGGCTTTTGCTAACCCGGTCCACGCGTCCGGCCCTGGGCTACTCTTTCATTCCGATTTTCTGGAAGAACCAGATGGCGGGACACCATTTCGTGAAAGCCGACTGGAGCAGGTTGGCGCCGACGAAGGCCGTCAGCCATAAGAACCGAATATCTGCGTAGACCGCCAGGTCTACGCTGAGCAGGATCATTAACCCTGCCATTAATCTGAGCGCATCGTTTATTTTCATATTATAAGCTCCTGTTTATTTATTCTCCCGTATAGCCCAGCGCCTCTTCGGTTTCCGACGGGGGAGACGTCTTTGATCTTTTGAGTTTCTCCGGGTTGTTCATAAAGGCCAGGTAATAGAGTACCGGCACGGCCACGCGTGACAGCAGGGTCGCGGCTATCTGGCCCGAGATCAGCGAGATGGCCAGCCCCTGGAAGATGGGGTCGAACAAGATGACTCCCGCGCCGGCTATGACAGCCAGAGCGGTGAGGAGCATCGGCCGGAAGCGGACTACGCCGGCTTCTATTACGGCTTCGGGCAGCGGCATGCCGCCGCGCACCTTCAGGTTGATGAAGTCCACGAGGATGATGGAGTTGCGCACTACGATGCCGGCAGAGGCGATGAAACCTATCATCGAAGTGGCGGTGAAGAAGGCTTTCATGCCCCAATGCGCCGGGATGATGCCGATAAGGGCCATCGGGATGGCCGCCATTATTATTAGCGGCGTGAGGAAATCCTCGAACCAGGCCACCACGAGTATATAGATAAGGATCAGGACCATCCCGAAGGCCAGGCCCAGATCCCTGAAGACCTCGTAGGTGATCTGCCACTCGCCGTCCCACTTTATCGCGGTCTCCGAAGCGCTGACCGGCTGGCGCGTGAAGTACTGGGTTATCTCCGCGCCGCGCGTTTTTGAAAGCGCGTCTATTTTAGCTTTAAGGTCTATCACTGCGTAGACCGGGCTTTCGGTTCCGCCGGCTATGTCCGCCGTCACGTAAGCCACGCGCTGCAGGTTCTTGTGGTAGATCGGCTGGTTCTCAAGACCGTTCTTTGCGTCCACAAAACTGGACATCGGGATGATGGTTCCGTTGGGCGAGAAGAATTTTATTTCCTTAAGCGTGGAGAGCTGCCGGCGCTTCTCGGGGGAAAGGCGCAGGCGTATATCCACGGCTTCGTTCTCTTCCTCCACGTGCGCCGAGTCTATGTCGGCGCCGGACAGCGAGAGCGCCGCCGTCTGCACTATCTCGGAAGCCGCCACGCCGTTCAGGGTGGCTTTCTGCCTGTCCACCACCAGCCGGGTTATCGGCTGGTCCTCGGGGATATAGGAATCCACGTCAACTATCCCTTCGGTGTTCTTCAGAATGTTTTTTATCTCTTCGGCCAGGGCTTTCTGGTTCTTCGGGTTGGGGTCGAAGACTTCCACCAGCATGGTGGACATTACCGGCGGGCCCGGGGGGACTTCGGCCACCTGCACCCTCGCGCCGTAGGCGTCGGCTATCTTCTTAAGGGGCTCGCGCACGGCTACCGCTATATCGTGGCTCTGGCGCTTCCTTTCGCCTTTGTCGGACAGGTTCACCTGGATATCGGCCTGGTAGGGTTCGCTGCGCAGGAAATAATGGCGCACCAGCCCGTTGAAATTATACGGGGCGGATGTCCCGGCGTAAACCTGCAGGTCCCTGACTTCCGGAACCGCGGCCAGGAATTTCGCCATCTCTCCGGCGGCCCGCTGCGTCCGCTCCAGCGAGGAACTCTCGGGCATGTTTATGATCACCTGGAACTCGTTCTTATTGTCGAAGGGCAGGGTCTTGAAGATGACCAGCCTGAAGCCGACCATGGCCAGTACGCCGGCCAGCAGCACGGCGGTGAAGAGCAGGAACTTCTTGCCGTTTGCGGGAACATATATAAGTTTCTTCATCAGGGCGCGGTAGCCCCGGTCGAGCAGGCCTTCTTCAGTATGCTCGGCGTGCTTGATAGGCCAGCGCTGCACCACCTTGGAATAAAGCCAGGGCGCGAAAGCGAAAGCCACGCCCAGCGAGAAGAGCATCGCGACTGAAGCGCCTATCGGTATCGGGCGCATGTAAGGGCCCATCATTCCGCTGACAAAGGCCATCGGCAGGATGGAGGCGATCACGGTCCAGGTGGCGAGTATAGTCGGATTGCCTACTTCGTCCACGGCGTTAAGGATGTTCCTGTACAGCGAATTCTTCCGGTTCAGGACGCAGTGCCGGTTTATATTCTCCACTACGACGATAGCGTCGTCCACCAAAATACCGATGGAAAAAATAAGCGCGAACAGGGTGATGCGGTTCAGGGTGTAGCCGTAGAGGAAGTACACCAGCATCGTGAGCGCGAGCGTTACCGGGATGGCTACCAGGACCACGGCGGCCTCGCGCAGGCCAAGCGTAAGGGCTATCAGCAGGGTCACCGACAGCGTGGCCAGGAGCATGTGGTAGATCAGTTCGTCCGATTTGGCTTTGGCCGTCTCACCGTAATTGCGGGTGACGGTGATATTTATCCCGTCGGGGATCTCGCGGCCTTTCATCGCCTCTACTTTAGCCATGATATTGCGGGAGACCTCGGTGGCGTTCGCGCCGCGGCGCTTTGCCACGGAGAGGGTGACGGCCGGGCTGGAGGCCGCTGTCTTAATTGAAGAAGCCGGGCCCTGCAGCATGGTAACCGCGCGCTCTTCCTCGTCGGGGCCGTCCACTATCTCGGCCACTTCCGAGAGCTTGACCGGGCGGCCGTCGAAAACGCCCACTATTATGCTCTTAAGGTCGTCGGTGCTGCGGATAAAAGCGTCGGTCTCGGCCAGGAGCTTGGTGTCGCCATTGTTATAGTGCCCCGCGGGCAGGCGGGCGTTCGACATCTTGATGATGCCGGCGAGCATCGGCGGGGTAAGGCGGTGGCGGGCGATAGCGGCGGGGTCGAAATGGACTATGAACTGGCGCTTATGCCCGCCTATAATCCGGGTTTCCGAGACATTAGAGACGGCGTTGAGCTCGGTCTGGATGCGGGCGGCGGCGCGGCGCAGTTCGTAGTCGTTCTTGCCTTCGCCCCAGAGAGTGAGGGCCAGCACCGGCACATCGTCTATGGCGCGGAATTTTATCAGCGGCTCGCCGGCGCCGCGCGGGAAGAGGTCCCTGTTGTCGAGGGTCTTGGTGTAGACGAGGTTCGCCGCCGCTTCCGGGGTGGTCCCTACTTTGAAGCGGACGGTGAACATGGCGAAGTTAGGCTGGGCTATGGAGTAGATATATTCCACGCCGGGGATCTCCCAGAGCTTGCGCTCGCCAACTTCTACGAGGTGCTTTTCAATTTCTTTCGGCGTTGCGCCGTAGAAAGGGACCATGATGTCGAACATGGGGACGTTGATCTGCGGCTCTTCTTCGCGCGGCAGCTTGAAGGTTGAGAAGACGCCCAGCAGAATGAAAGTTATGATCAGTATGGGCGTGAGGCGCGAGTTTATGAAAGACGCGGCAATGCGCCCGGCTATCCCGTATTTGTGGTGTGTATCTTTTTGCATAATGTTCTCCGGCTGCTGGATTCCTTGGTAGTTAATTGTTCGACGCCAGTTTGTCCGACATTTCTTTTACCGCGGCGGCGTCCAAAGTTTCGGAGGCCAGAAGCGTCTGGGCGTGGTAGAGGTGGAGCTTGTAGATAGTTTCGTAATAGGCGGCTTCGGCCTGAAGCACCGAAGCCTGCGCGCGGAGCACTTCAAGTACGCTCTGGCGGCCCTGGCGGTAGAGGGGGCGGAAAAGTTCAAGCGACTGGCTGGCTTTTACCACCGTCTCTTTGGCTACCGGCAGGCTTTCCCTGGCGGCATTATAATTGTTCAGGGCTTCGGCTACTTCTACCGTCGCTTGCTTGCGGGCTTCTTTAAGGCGGCTGTCTGCCATTGCTGCTTCGGCTTTAGCCCCGTCTTTTTTCGCGAAGTAGCCGGGGTCGCCGAGAGGCATATTGAGGCGGATGCCCAGGAGCCGGTTGCCCCTGAAATCCGAGAGGCTTTTAGAGTTCGCTTCCCAGCTTCCGAAAGCTTCGACTACGGGAAGCACCGAATCTTTCTGCATAGTCTGCGATTCGACGGAAATAGCCGCCATTTTTTCCAGAGCTTTAAGATCGCGCCGGCCGGCGGTATCGTCCTCCGTGGGCTTTAAGCCTGTTGCATCCGGGTATACGACCTCGTTAAGGGTTCCGGCGGTCTCGAGGTCCGCTGCCGGGTTCCCGCCCAAAGTTATAGCCAGCTTTTCTTTTTCAAGCTCCAGCGCTTTGTTCCAGTTAATGCTGTACCCGCGCAGAGAGGAGAGTATCGCTTCGGCCCCGTAATAGTCAGAGCCGAGCACCATTCCTTTATCCTTAAGCATCTGGGCCGTTTTTAATTCCGTCTCAGCCGCTTTCACGGTATCGGCGGCCAGGGAGGCGAGCTTTGCGCGGAGCAGGACTGTAAGCCATTGATAGGTGATCTTGAAGGTTATCCCGGTCTTCGCCCTTTCGTAGCCGTTCTGGGCGGCTTCGATCCCGAGGTTCCCCATTTTCATAGCATGCGTTATGGCGAAACCCGTAAAAAGAGGAACGCCGGCTTCTATCCCGGCCATATAATTGCCGGCAGCCTGCGGATCGTTTATAGTGGCCAGGGAGGCCATGCCGAAGGTTCCCTGCCGCATCGCGGTGGCGAAAGCGTAAACAGGGTCGGTTCCGTTAGTATACATTCCTTTAAGCTTGAAGCCGCCCAGCCTGGACAGCTTCGCCTGTTCCAGCCCGGCCTTGGCCGAGCTCACGCGAGCCGCCTCGGTCATTATCACATTGTCGGTTTTAAGGCCTAGTTCTACGGCCCTGGACAGAGTGAGAGGGCTGTTATCCAGTGCTTTTGCCGGGATAGCCGAGAATAAAATCGCAAAAAGGGTTAAACGCTTCATTTTTCCGCCTCCATAGCTTTGCTTCACTAATGAGATGCGGAAAAGGGCAAAAGGTTTCACCTGGCCGGAAAATAGCCGGAAAAATTTTCAGTTTCGCTTTTTTTTTGGTAAAATAATATGGTGCCTTGAAGTTCAAGGCTGCAGTTCCGGCAAATGCGGGCGTCGTACAGTGGTAGTACGCTACCTTGCCAAGGTAGAGATGTGGGTTCGATTCCCATCGCCCGCTCCAGATTTAATGTAGGCCATTCTTTTAGGATGGCCTTTTTCGTTTAATCGAGGCGATGGGAATCTTCCTTATAGAGGAAGCTCGCTGACGCTCGCGTGTCGCTCGCTTTAGACAAAAGAAGATGCAATTTGTATGGCATTTTCCTTGCCTGGAAGTCCGCGTAGCCATACGACCCTTCGGGGAAAACATTTTCGGAGACTTCTATGGAAGTTTGAATAAGTATCTACTGCTATTTTTTGTAGTTTGTTTGTTGTCGGTTTGGTTTCGGAACTCATTTGGTAGAATATCAAGGTTGGGAGTAGGGCAAAGCTTAAATAGTCATTTAATTATCAGCGCCCCCTATGACCCACTTATGGAGCGTTACAATGACCGGAATATATTTCAAGGCCCCGTGGGGAAACTCTGTCATCATTTCTA
>JAVHPG010000327.1:0-5586 GCA_036170455.1 Elusimicrobiales bacterium | reverse complement strand
AACTCGTGCTTCCTGACCCCGAGCGCCTCCAGGCGCAGCCGCAGGAGTTCGCGCAGGTTGAAGAAATGGCGCCCGTCCTTCAATGTGAGGAATTTCTTATCGGCGCCGTCCGGATAAAAAGCCTTCAGCTTTTCCATAAAATCCTCGCGGACCGGGTAATTGGCGGCGGAGATCATGGGCGAAACTCCGGCTATTATATCCCCCGGCTCGCTCCCGAACTGCAGCTTCATCACCGCGAGGGTCGCGCCGTAAATATCCAGGAAAGCCCCCCGCCAGCCGCTGTGTATTACGGCGAGGGCCTTGCGCGCTGGATCGTAAAAAGCGGTAAGCGCGCAGTCGGCCGAAAGGGCCAGCAGCGGGATCCCGGGAGCGGCCGTAACGAGCGCGTCGGTATTCTCGGGCGGGACGCCGCCGCCGGCCGTCAGCACCGCTACATTGGCGGTATGCCGCTGGCGCATGCGCTCCAGGCGCGCGGGCTCGGCGCCGAGAGCGGCGCAGAATAGGCCGAGGTTCTCCTCGACATTTTCTATCTTGTCCCCGGCGCCGCCGCCGAGGTTAAGCCCGGCATATGACCCGGGGCTCACTCCGCCCTGGCGCGTTGAAACGGCGCATTCGACGCCAGGCAGCCCCTTTAAACTGTCGAACCGCAGCAGTTTCAGGCCGTTTTTCTCTTCGATATCCATTGTGTGCCCCCCTTCAGTAGCGCTCCGTGGCTTTAAGTTTATATTATAACCTTATGCCTGCCCGAGCAAGAGTAAAATTCATCCGAACCGCGGACGCCGAAACCCTGAGGGGGATTATAACAATTTACCGCGCCCACGGCTGGTGGAAGCCCGCCGATAAACCCGCGCTGCTTAAAAAAATAATCAAAGGCAGCCACTGCTTCGCTGTCGCCGAAACCGGGAACCGCGTCATAGGCATAGGGCGGGCCATAAGCGACGGGGTCAGCGACGCTTATATCCAGGATATGGCCGTGCTTGAGACCGAGCGCGGCTCCGGGGCCGGGAGCGCCCTCCTGGAAGCCATTATGAAGCGGCTGAAAAAAGACGGGGTGAAGTGGATAGGGCTGATAGCCCAGGATAATTCCGAGTATTTTTACAGGAAATCCGGCTTCAAAACCCTCCGGAAAGCCAGCCCCATGCTTTCAAAAGAGAGCTATGTTTAACCGCCTTAAGCCGGAAGATTATCCGGCCCTTAAAAAATATTTCGAAAAGCACCGCTACCCGCTCTGCGAATATTCGCTGGCCTCCATAATCGTCTGGAACCGCTGCCTTTACGAGGTAAGCTGGAAGCTGGACGGGGACCTGCTCCTGATAGCCGAGACCGATATAGAGCCCCCGGCCGCGAAGCGGCTGCTTATGCCGGTGCCCTGTCCCTTCAGGGACATCCTCCCGGCGGAACTCGCCGGGATCGCAGGGCGCAGCCGCCACTGCCGCTACTACTATGTGCCGCAGGATTACTACGAGAAGAACAAGGCGGGCCTCGAGGAGTTTTTCACCGCCGCCGAGCAGCCCGGCTACATGGACTATCTTTACAATACCCGCGACCTGGCGGCGCTTCCCGGGCATAAGTACGCGAAGAAGCGCAACCTCGTCGCCCAGTTCTGCAAGCAGACCGCGGCTGTCAGGAAAGTGGAAGTAGAAACGCTTAAGCCGGCGAATAATGCCGCCTGCCTTTCGCTGCTCGACCGCTGGGCGCATGACCCGGAGGCCGGGGCGCAGCTGGACATGCTCAACTGCGAGCGCAAGGCCATCGTGAACGGCCTGAAGCATTTCGAGCTGCTGGAGCTTGGCGGCGTGCTGGTGAAGGTGGACGGCGAGATCGCCGGCTTCGCTTTCGGCTCCCGGCTTTCCGACGGGGTTTTTGTGCTGAACTTCGAAAAAGCGCTGGACAGCTATAAAGGGATCTACCAGTTCCTGGACAAAGAGCTCGCGCTTAGCCTGCCGCACCGGTATTCCTTCGTTAACAAAGAAAGCGATCTCTGTAAGCCCGGCCTGGCCAAGACCAAAGAATCCTATTACCCGGCCTTCAAGACCAGGTCCTATACTCTTACGCTCAAATAAAGGCCGGCGGCCGCAAAAAAAGAAGCCCGGAAAACCGGGCTTCTTTTATTTCTGGTCAACCTTTCTAGATCGCTTTATACGGATTATCGGTGACGCTCAGCAGGTAAACGGCGGCTTTGATATTCTTGGTAACGGTGGAAGTTATGATGGCGGCGCCCGGGTAGAAGCCCCTGCCGTCGAGCTCGAAGGTGAAAGCGAAGATCCCGCCGGCGGCGTAAGCCCAGTCGCAGCTGTCGCCGGTGGCGACGTACATCTCGCTGGATTTGTGTGACAGGTAGCCGGTCAGCTTGCCCATCTCCGCGCCGACTTTCTCGAAGACCACCCTATCCCTGGCCGGGACGTCGGCGTCGCTGCCGCCCCAGGGGTAGAGTATCTCGCTGGCGTAAGTGTGATAGCTGATATGGGTCTTCAGGTTCTTGCGGGCCTCGATGAACCTCTTCACGGCCTGGGTCTCGGGCTCCGAGAAAGCCTTGGGGCCGCAGTAAGTGTCGGAGCCGGGATAGGTGGAAGCCCCCGCCTCGCAGAACCAGGAATCGTAGTTCCGGTTAAGGTCCACGCCGCGCGACTTGTCGGAGTTGGTGCTCATGTTCTTCCGGTGGTACTGGTAGCTGCCGGTCTTTATGTCGAACTCCGCGCCGTCCGGGTTGAGCATCGGTATGATATAGATATCGAGAGTATTGATATATTTCTTTATGTCGGCGTCGTTCTTGTGGTCGAACAGCCAGGCGGCGAACAGCAGGGGAACCTCGTTGGAAAGGTGCTCGCGGGCGTGATGGTTCCCGATATAAAGAGAGCCGGGCTTGGAGCTGGCGGCCTCGCCCTTCGCGCTGGAATTGATGCGGAGACACCAGATATCGCGGCCCTCCACGGTTTTGCCGATAGAGAATAAAGACGCTATGTCCGGATTCGCGGCGGCCATCTGCTTCAGCAGGCCGGTGGTTTCCTTGAAGTTATGATAAGCGGAATCGGCGGACGGGAAATCCTTGCCCTGGGAGGCGGCGTATTCCGCGATGGTCATCCTTTTCGTTACGATGTAGGCTTTGGAGGAAAAAATATCAAGGGTATGCGGGCCGGCGAAGCCGGAAGAGTTCTCACCGTCTATTTCGACTATATCCATCCCGGCCTCGAGCAGGCGGGTGCGCGCGCGGGCGTCGGCGGCTTTCACCGTGACCCAATAGCGGCCGTCGGCGTTCTGCGAAAAATTCTTATCGGACGAGGGCGCCGGAGCCTGCGCGGCTTCGGGGGCGACAGCGGAGATCTGCCTCAGGAGCTGGTTAAAAGAAGTATTTTCCTCCGCGCCGGCGCGGAAGGAGAACAGACCGAGGAAAGCGAGGGAGAGTATCAGTTGCTTCATTGTTGATTTCCTTGTTGACTATAATCAATCCATATTAAGTATAGGTCCGAAAAGCGGGAGACAACAAGGCCGAAAGGCCTATGTCCGGCTAGGCCCTAGGGCCTATGACGAATGTCAATATGTAAATATCATCCAAGGAGGCCGGTTATACCCAATATGGCGTACCAAAGACCGGTTACCAGGAGGGTCAGGCGGCCTATCTCATTGACGCGCCCCTCCAGCCAGGGGGTTCCGAGCAATACAGGAGAAATAAACAAGGAAGTCGCGCTGAAAAAGCCGCCGAAATAGACGAAACCCTTCGCTATATCGGCCATTGAAAGTAGACGGATAAAGCCGGCGGCGAAAGGCGGGCAGATACTGATGCCGGTAGCGAAACCGAGGGCCAGCGGCAGGCGCTTGAAGAACGGGTTCATGTCTTTATTGAGCAGGCAGTGTCCGGGCCCGCCTGAAACCCTGCCGGCCGCCAGGGCGACCATGATCAGGCCGCAGACCGCCATCGAAGCGGGAAGCAGCCAGGCCGGGAGGGAGTATTGCCCGGCTTTGCCGGCAATAGAGGCCAGGAGCGCGAAGAGCATATAGGCGGCGAAGCGCCCGCCCAGGAACTGGATAAAAATATAGAAGTTGAATTTCCAGACGGCTTTTCCCTCCGCCAGGAGGTAAGGGGCCAGCAGGGGCAGGCAGGCGGAGAGACAATAAAAGCCGGTGGAAAGGCCCAGGAGGAAACCTTCCGAGAAGATAGCCGGCACTTTAAATATCTACGGCGCGGTTGCAGCGCTTGCACCACCCGGCGCTCCTGCCGGCGTTGTTCTTGCGGTTAAGCGGGACGGCGTCTTTGCAGCCGGGACATTTTACGTCCAGCGCTGACATGTCCATCTTAGAGAAATCTTTTTCAAAGATCTCCTTGTTAGTATAGCGCGGGGCGAGCCATCTTCCGTCTTTCATAGGTCCTCCTGCTTAATGCGTTCCGAATATTTTTACCAGGTCGCGCAGCGCGGCCGGGGCCCAGAGCGAAGAGAAAGCGGACCCCAGGAGCAGCGCCGAAAAAACAAAAATATGCCCGGTAGAAACAAGGCGGCCCAGCGCGCCCCCGGCGGCCGGGAGGTGCAGGCCGAAAGCCGTATATCCGTGGAGGCGGGCCGGACAGACCCCGAGGCATTGCCCGCAAAGATTACAGTAAGGCAGGATCTCCGCTTTGCCCCCCGGAGCGCAGCTTATTGCAAGAGTGGGGCAGACCGAAACGCATTTGCGGCAGCCGGTGCACTTCCCCTTCTCGATAGAGATCCGGAAAGGGTTAAGCCGGCCCCAGAAGGCCTGCCAGGCGGCGAAGACGCCGGCGGCGGCCGCTTTCTTCCGGGCTGAAGGATTTAGTCCCATTTAGTACAATAATATCAAAATGAGGCTGTTCCTGTTATTCGGATTTTATTCTCTGCCCGCCCAGGCGCTGCTGCCCACAGGTAGATAGCGCAGGTTAAACGGCGCCTGGCTATTCCTTGAAAGCCTCTACGGTGAAAGAGTAGATCCGCGTTTCCCGGTCTTTCCAGCAATCGCGGGTCAGCCCCGCTTTCTGTTCGCACAGTTCCCCCATGAAGTCTTCCTTGCCGGGTATCTGCTCCCAGACCTGCGGGAGGAAGAGGCCGGATCTGCCGTCCTTTACGACGACAACGCCGTGCGCGCCCGGCTTTATTTCCGAAGCCGCCGCGGCCTTCAGGGGCGAAAGGACAGAAACTTCTATTTTAACTTCAGGGAGCTCCTCTTTTGTAAGCGGCTGGAACCTCCCGTCGCGCAAAGCGGCGCTGAAAGCCCCGTAACGCACGGCGTCCATCAGCGTCATGGCCGGCTCGGCGGTCCCCGCGCAGCCTCTTAATTGTCCGCCCTTTGTAAGCGTTACGAAAACCGCCCCCGGGAGGTTGAACCTTGGCTCGGCCTCCAGGCCGCCCGGCTGTTCCTTCTCCGCAAAATGTTTTTCCAGGGCAAGCCGGGCCTCTTTGAGGAGCAGGGCGGCCTGGTCCTTTGAAAGCTTAAGGTCCGAGGGCTTTCCCGACTTTAAAAAAAGCCCGGAGATATAACCGACTACCCGGTCCGGCCCGGGGCGCGGGCTTTCTTCGGAGGAATCCGAGATCTTCAGGGTCCGGAAAGACCGGGCGCCAAGCAGGCGCGCGGCTTCCAGGC
>JAVHPG010000326.1:0-5624 GCA_036170455.1 Elusimicrobiales bacterium | reverse complement strand
TTGTTCATCAAGTCGCTGGTTCCGGAGTACAGGTTCTACCTGCGCCAGCATCAGCCGGTTTCGTGCGAGCTGGTCCTGTACGCGGTAATATAAGGCGGGCGCAGCTGCCCGCGCAACCGTTCGGGGGCGGCGCCCGTAGTATAAATGAGCGCCGCCGGCTTTTTAATAAGCCGGCGCAGCGGATAGAGTAAAATATCTGGTAGAGTTCGCGCGTTTCGGCTTCAGGCATACACATGAAAATATTTTTTAAATTTTATCTTTCCACTTTACTTTTTTTGTCCCTGGCGGCGCGCCCCTGCGGCGCGGCTTCCACCGGGACCGTAGAGGCCTGGCCCGCGGCGCCCGCCACGGCCCAGCTTACGACGCGCATCCTGGAGGAAGCCCATTACGACCATAAGCCCGTCACTATCGAGACTTCCCGGGAGCTCCTGAATCTTTACCTGCGGATGTACGATCCCAACCGCCTGTTCTTTCTCGCCGCGGATATCAGGGAATTCGATTCCCGCTTCGGCTATGGCCTGGCCCCGCTCCTGAAGAACGGCGAGGTCGAGCCGGCCTACTTCATCTTCAACCGGTTCATGACGCGCCTCCGGGAGCGGGTCGGCTGGACGCATGAGCTGGTCCGCTCCACCTTCACCTTCACTTCGGACGGGACCATGCTGGCGGACCGGCGCGAGGCCGCCTGGCCCGCGGACGAGGCCGCGGCGCGCGGGCTTTGGCGCAAAAGGATAGAGTTCGATCTCCTCCAGGGAAAGCTTGATGGAGCCAAGCCGGAAGACAGCGCCAAAGACGTACAGAAGAACTACGACCGGCTCCTGGACAATTACAATGAGTTCGATTCGGTGGACGTGCTCCAGAGCTATCTTACGGCCCTGGCCGGCTGCTACGATCCGCACAGCGGCTATATGGCCGCCCCGGCGGAGGAGAACTTCGACATCGGCCTGGGTATTTCCCTGGTCGGCATCGGCGTGACGCTTCAGACGGAGGAGGGTTACGCCAAGATCATCGCCGTGATCCCGGGCGGCCCGGCGGCAAAAAGCAACTCTTTCCACGTCAACGACCGCATAGAGGCGGTGGCGCAGGGTTCCGACGGCATCTTCGCGGAGGCCGCGGGCATGAAGCTCGACCGCCTGGTCAAGCTGATCCGCGGGGAGAAAGGGACAGTCGTCCGCTTAAGGCTCATCCCGGCCGACGCCCTGGACCCCTCGACCCGCATTACCGTAACCCTGGTCCGCGAGAAGATCGTGCTCCGCGACCAGCAGGCCCGGGCCCAGATAGTCCTGGTTCCGGGGAAGAGCGGCGGCGACCTGCGGCTGGGCGTGATCAAGCTGCCTACTTTTTACGCGAAGATCGGTCCCTCGGGGGAGGAGAGCACGACGCGCGACGTCAGGATCCTGCTCGAATACCTGAAGCGGCAGAAAGTGTCGGGCGTCATCCTCGACCTGCGGGACAACGGCGGGGGCTCCCTGGAGGAAGCCGTTAACATGACCGGTCTTTTTACCGGCGGCGGACCGGTGGTGCAGGTGAGGGATTCCGGCGGCAATGTCCGCGTTTTAAGAGCGACCGGGAACGGGCCGGGCTACGCCGGGCCTATGGTGGTCCTGGGGTCGCGGTTCTCCGCCTCGGCTTCCGAAATAGTTTCCGCCGCGCTCAAAGATTACCGGCGCGCCGTGCTGGTCGGGGATAAAAGCACCTACGGCAAAGGCACGGTGCAGACCGTGGTGGACCTGGACCAATATATGCCGCCGGCCCTGCGCCTGTACAAGGCCGGAGGGGTGAGAGTGACCATCCAGAAATTCTACCGGATCTCCGGCGGTTCCACCCAGAACCGGGGCGTGGTTCCCGATATAGTCCTGCCCTCCCTGAACGACTACCTGGACCTGGCCGAGTCCTCGCTGCCCAACGCCATGGCCTACGACCAGATCCCCCCGGCTTCCTATGCGCCCGGCGGCCTGGTGACCCAGCCCGAGCTCGCCAGGCTGCGGGAGGCTTCGTCCAAAAGGGTCGCGGCTTCGCCCGATTTCAAGTTCACGAGGCAGGACATCGAGCTTTACCTGGAGCGCAAGAAGGACAAGACCGTCTCCCTTAATTACGCGAAGCGCCTGGCCGAGCGCAAAGAGGAAGAGGCCAGGAAGATAGCCCGCAACAAAGAGCGCGCGGCGCGCAGGCTTCCGCCTCTTTCCGTCACCGATATCACTCTGCAGGATATCGAGTCGGGAAAACCGCTGGTGCTCAATTCTACCGCGGCTATGGTCGTGGACTATTCAACGGGGACTTCGCACGGCGCTTCAGTCGCGGCGCTGGTCGTCCCGGCGGCGCCGGCCGACCCTGGAGCCGCGGTCGCGGCCGTAGCTGTTTCTTCCGCCGCGGCGGAAGGCGGCGGCTACGCCCGGGCCCCCGCCGCCGGGGATTTCGTGCTGGAGGAAGCCGCGCGCGTCCTCTCGGACCTGGCGGCGTCCCGGCCCGCCGCGGCTTCAGGCGGGGGCAAAAAGGGGCCGGGCAAGAAAAGAGTTTTAGCGGTGAAATAGGAGCTTTTAATATGGATAACTCTGCCGACACTCTATTGATACGCGCCGAGACCGCGAATATCTTAGGAGCCGCGATGAAAAAATTATTGAACACCGCCTTTCTTATCCTAGCCGCCTTCGTCTGTCTTTCAGGTCTTTCTCCGTCCCGCGCCGGTGCGCAGGCCGTGAAGCAGCGCCCGGAAATAGACGCGAGGTATAAATGGGACCTTTCAAGCATCTTCCCGGACGAGGAGGCCTGGCGGAAAGGCCTGGAACAGGTCAGGGCCGGCCTGGGGCAGTTCGACCAGTACAAGGGCAAGCTTGCTTTGTCGGCCGCCAATGTGCGGGAGGCGCTTAAGCTCAGCGACAGCCTCTCACTGATAGCCGGAAATTTGTCCGTCTACGCCGGCCTCAAGCTGGACGAGGACAACAGGGTAAGCAAGTACCAGGAAATGCAGAGCCAGGCCTCGGATTTGTATTCAAAGCTGAGCAAAGCCTCCTCTTTTATCCAGCCGGAGCTGCTGGCGATGGACAGCTCCACGCTGATGGGCTACGCGGCGTCCGACGCCGGGCTGAAGCCTTACACTTTCATGCTTAAGGACCTGGTCAGGTCCAAGGAACATATACTTTCCGACAAAGAGGAGGCCCTCCTCTCCGGGGCCGGCCCCGTTCTGGACGCGCCCTCGCGCATCTTCAACATGATCGACGACGCCGACATCTCTTTCGGTTCCATCAAGGACGGTGACGGCCGGGAG
Source organism: Elusimicrobiales bacterium (assembly GCA_036170455.1). Classification (GTDB taxonomy): domain Bacteria; phylum Elusimicrobiota; class Elusimicrobia; order Elusimicrobiales; family UBA9959; genus UBA9959. The sequence continues at coordinate 2,362 of JAVHPG010000326.1, read as the reverse complement.
ATCCAGCTCACCCGCGAGCGGTACGGCCTTATACTGGACGGCACGGACCGGCGGATGCGCCGCGAAGCTTCCGAGCTCTACAACGGAACTTACCTGAAGTATATGAACGGGCTGGCGGCCACTCTTTCCTCGTCGGTAAAAAAAGATCATTTCCTGGCCGTCTCCAGGAAATACCCGGGCTGCCTGGAATCCTCGCTGGACGGGGACAATATCCCGGTGAGCGTGTTCAGGAGCCTCGTGGCCGCCGCGAACGCCAACCTGGCGCCGCTCCACAAATGGACCGCGCTGCGCAAGAGGATCCTGGGCGTGGATACGCTCTACACTTACGACCTGAGCGCGACGCTGATGAAGGAAAAGCCGAAAGAATACGCCTGGGAGGAAGCCCGGGCCATGGTGCTGAAGGGCCTAGCGCCGCTGGGTCCGACCTACCTCGACGATTTCCGCAAGGGCCTCGACGGGGGCTGGATAGACGTTTACGAGACGCAGGGGAAAGGCTCCGGCGGCTACGCCTGGGGCACCTATACGTCCCATCCCTATATCCTGCTGAACTACAACGGTTCGCTGGACCATGTCTCTACGCTGGCGCACGAGATGGGGCACTCGATGAATAATTTGTGGACCAACAGGAACGAGCCTTACCAGTACAGCGGGCATTCCCTGTTCACGGCGGAGGTCGCCTCCACCTGCAACGAGGCCATCCTGATGAAGTACATGATCGCCAACGCGAAGGATAAGCGGGAGAAAGAATACCTGCTGATGAAATATATCGAGCAGATCGTGGGGACTTTCTATACGCAGGTCATGTTCTCCGAGTTCGAGCTGGCCATCCACGAGCGGGTGGAAAAAGGGGAGTCCCTCTCCGTGGATTTCTTCCGCAAGACCTACCGCGGCATCTACCAGAAATACTGGGGGCCGGACCTGGTGATAGGGCCGGACAACGACCTGGGCGGGATGCGGATCAGCCACTTTTACCGCGAATATTACGTCTACCAGTACGCCACTTCCTACGCCGCGGCGCAGGTGCTTTCGGACAAGATCGTGCGCAAAGAGCCGGGTGCGCTGGAGGCGTACTACCGGTTCCTCAGGACCGGCTCTTCGGACTACGCCGTGGAGGTGCTCAAGAAAGCCGGGGTGGACATGACCACGCCGGAGCCGGTGGCCAGGACGATCAAGCTCTTCGGCGAACTGGTGGACCAGCTGGACCAGCTGCTCAATGAGAAGGTGTAGGCTGGAATAGCGGACGGGCTTTTGTCCTGTCTTTTTGCCGCCGGGGAAGCGCGGCGGTTTATTACAGTGAAGGCTCTTGCGCGGTAAGCGGCGGGGGAAGGAAAGCGAGGATCTCAGCGCCGGCCGAGCGGCCTTCGCGCTGCATGGTGAACCTGGCGGAAATTATCGTGAAAGCTCCCGGGCCGGCGCCCAGCCATTTCTCCACGGAGCCGCAGTCGCCCTGGAAATGCGCGGGCACGGAGGGGACGGCGCTCTTTTTCAAACCCCTGAGAAGCGCGTTGACCAGCGCGTTGAGCAGGATGTTCCCTATCTCGATGACGGTGACGTCCGGCTGCCCGTCGCTTATCGGCCCGAAATAGATCTCCTCGGCGAAACACCTGGAAATATGTTTTATATCTTCCGGGTCGAAGATAATAGCGGTGACGAACGGGATGTCCCCCTTTATCTTTATCCGGATAGCGGCGACGGGTTTCCCTTCCCTCTCGCTCCGCCTGATCGCCCCCCGGACTTCGCCGCTGAAAACGCGCACTCCGGCCAGCTGCCAGGCGCCGGGGGAAACCTCCGTCATCCTCTGCATCGATTTTTCAAGTCCGGCCGCGGTCAGCCGCGCCAGCGCTTCTTCATTGATGTCGTTCATTTGAGCAGTTCAAATGCCTTTTTAAGGTCCTGCTGTGAAAAGGGTTTAAAGATTATCGCCGCCGCGCCTTTGCGTTTAAGCTCCACCGTCACATGGTCCTGGTCAACAGCGGTCAGCATAATCACTTTGGCCGCCGGGCTTATTTTCCGCATCTGTTCCAGGACCTCTATCCCGGAGATGCCCGGCATGATTATGTCCAGCAGCACCACTTCGGGGCGAAGCTCCGAAAAAGCCTTCAGGGCGCTCTGCCCGTCCTCCGCCTCGCCAACGACCTGGTGCCCGGCCCTTTCCAGGCTTATCCTGAGCATTTCCCTGGTGCTCTCATTATCATCTACAATAAGCACTTTCATCATTCCCCCGTAAATATATGCGACTGAAATAAGCCGGAAAAGCCGCGCCGATAATGCATAGCCTAACAGGCCCGGGCCGGTTTGTCAATGGAGCGAAAGGCGGCCCGGTTCTACAGGCGCCGGTCTTTTTTGTATTATAAGGCTTATG
>JAVHPG010000325.1:0-5627 GCA_036170455.1 Elusimicrobiales bacterium | reverse complement strand
ACTTCGGCGAGACCGGGAATATCCTTACTAATTTTTATAGCGGCTCAAAAGCAAGAGGCGAATCCGGTTCTTCGGTAGTTTACGCAGAGCCTGGGAACTCGCAAAAAACTCCCGGCACGACCGAAAAAGAGATCTGCAACGCAAAGCCGTCGAAAATTATCCTTGCAGGCAAAGTTCCGCCCCTGCATTCCAGCTCAGGTAAAACCGGTTCAGAAGAAAAAGGTCTTCCCGTTGGCGCCGGCGCCTTGGCCGCAGGACTTATTACCTTGGGAGTTGCCGGAAGAACAAAAGGCCGCGACTACGGCGATGATCTCTCCACGGTATGGCACGCGGTTACGCATCCGACAGAAACAGCCCACGACTTTCAAGCTGCTCATGATTACGAACAGAGCCAACATACCGCTACACCCGGCGCGCCCAATGGAGTTCATCCGGACCATCTTCCCGATGATCATGCCTGTAACTCCATGGACAGTAGCGGACATTTGAACTGCGATTGAACGATATACAAACATGCCGATGACTGATGTTGTACCGGAAAATTCAATGCGGCACCGCTTGGAAGCAGGCGGTGCGGCATCCTTTTGGTCACTGCTCCTGGCTGCTGTTCTTGTTTTTCACCTTGGCTTGCTCTTGATCCGTAAAATAGCGGCTCTTGGGATATTAATCCAAGCCGCTTCCTATTTGCAGTTGGCCATTATTCGAACAACACTTATTCTATTTTTCGAGGTCACATTTTCCTTATCGCTCTTGGTCCTTATCGGGCTCGGCCTTTCGAAGACCTTTAAGGCTTTTTTCAAATTGGACGGCCTTCACCGCAAGGTATTTGCGGGCGCTATGGCGGGCATTTTGCTGTTTGTGGTCACTGAACTATTTTACCGGGTGAATGGGTTTGGACTAAACGATATCAGCAACGTTTCAATATTCTTCAAATATGCGGACTTTCCCGTACTTCTTGGCCGGGTGCTAAAACACCTGACAATTCCTTTTGGAGAGGAGTTGTTCTTCAGGGGCGTCCTGTTTACGGCGCTTTCACTGAGATTCTCCACGTCTAAAGCGCTGATCATAAGTTCACTTATTTTTTCGGCTTCCCATTTAAATCCAACCCGGTCTTTTTTAGGAGAAGAATTTATCCGTTATATTGGCTTTTTCATTAACGGTTGCGTTTATTGCTTTCTTTTCAAGAAACACAAAGATCTATTCCCCTCAATTGCCGCGCACTCTACGTTCAATTTACTCACCAGTTTCTTTTACCTGAATTAATCACAGGAATTCCCGCCAGAACGCAAGACAAACGAGGTCAGACAACCTCAGAACCGTTAAGGACCTGAGGATGTTTGTTGTGGCGGAATTAATATTCGGTTTGCGGGAAAATTACTTTTTCTTGTTGTTCGCGGCCCAGGTGAAGGCGGCGGGCTAAGACTCGCCAGTTTTCGGCGCTGGTCCATCATTCGGAGGCCATCAAGATCGAAGGAGACAGCTATCGCATCAAGGAACGCAAGACCAAGGGTCAGGCGGAGTAGTGGGCAATCTGAAGGGAATTATCCCGAGCGATTTTATATCGCTGCGGGCGGAACCTAAAGGCCTGGCCGCCCTAACGCCCATCTCGGTTAAAGCCGGAACCGGGCCACTATGCGCCGTGCTGCTGGATGACGACCTTCTTGTCCATATGAACTGGAAAATGGCCGCAAAGGCCGCCGGCGTGGATCTAAAGGCCTATAAAACGCCGGAAGACTTCGCCGTCGGCCTTGCCCCCCTTTCCAAAGACACCCACGTCTATATAGACTCCGATCTGGGCAACGGCATAAAAGGCGAGGATATAGCCGTAGATCTTAATCATAAAGGCTTTACCAATATAACCATGGCCACCGGCCACGGTCCCGAGAAGTTCCTCCACCTCCCCTGGCTGAAAGTAACCGGCAAAGAGCCCCCCCGGTCCTGACCCGTAACATTTTCATTTAAAAATAAATATTTTCAAATGAAAAGTTTCCCCCCTCATTCCACCCTAAAACAGCGCCCAAGGCGCTGTTTTAGCCTCAATAACCCCCGAAAACCGCCCCGTGCGGCTCTGGCATATAAATTGCTCTGTACCAGGCATAGCGGCACAAAATCTAAAAAGGGTAGGAGAAAAGAAAGTTATGAAAAAGACCAGCATACTGATAGCAGTGTTCGCGGTAATAGCGGCGGCCTCGGCCGCCCGGGCGGAAGTGGCCATAAACTTTGATGGAAACCTTGACCCCCATACCATGCACGATATCTTCGCCGACTCGCGCCAGATCATTCCCTCAGGCACCCTGGACCAGATTCTGGTCCCCGTTCCGGTCAATCCCGTGCAGTACCTCGACCCCCAGGATCAATGTATGATGGTTTGCTTTCCTGGTGTGGAAGGCTACCCCGATTGCTGCGGTGGCAACCATAACACCTACACATGGTGGCCGCAGCCTTGGCAGGCGCCCGGCGCCTGCCAGCCTATGCCTCATAACGGTACCTGGTACGACATGGTTGATTGCAGCCCTGCTGTAGACTGGGACCAGATAATAACCAGCGCGCAGGGTCAAACCAAATCAGTGAAATCGGCCCGCATTTTCCACCCCGGCCTGCAACAGAAACTGCGGGATATCCTGATGGATACTGCGACACCTACCCTGAATTCGCGGAAGTTGTCCTTCCTATGCTAAAAGATGGCTCCACTAAAATCACCGCCGATAAAAGGTTCATCTACATCATTAACAGCAAAAAGGTTATGCGGTTCAGCGGCGAGGCGCCTTCCGAAACTGAAAAAGCAACATTCTCTCGTTGGGGCTTAAGCACTTGGGAAGCTGCAGCCAGTGCGGCCGAGGCGGTGTATAACGCGGTAAATGCCTTGAATGAATATGGCTCCTGGCCGCCAGTCCCGGACACCGGCATGGCAGATGAGATAAACGGGCCCCAGCACGGATCACATGAAGGTTCGCACAACACCTACCATGACAACAACGGTGGTTCCAATTATGATGTGTCGAGGAGTAAAAAATAGCCGGGCATAAATAGTCACAGCACTAAAATTAATTAAAGGTCAGGTAAAAGAAAACTATGAAAAAGAACAATATACTGGTAGCAGCGCTCGTCGTACTGTCGGCAGCCTCAGCGGTTAAGGCCGGGAATGCAACCATAGACTTTGACAGCAGGACTTCCGGCTCCGTAAGCTTTATAGAGACCATACGTGATAATGCGGCTGTTCCCGGCGATTCTCCCTTACCGCCGGCAGTACCCGAAGCGGCGCCGGCGGACAGCTCTCTGCGGTTATCCAACTTCTTTAGCCAGCATGCCGGCATACAGACTATCTGTCAGCCAATGTCGCCCAGTCATACCTGGTATGAGGTAGTCCGCTGCGGCGGCCTCCCTGAGGACTGGGAGTCGATGATCGCTAATACGCCGGGACAGGCCGAATCTGTAAAGGTGGCTCGCACGTTTCACCCCGGCCTTCAGCAGAAACTGCGGGATATCCTGTTGAAGTATTGCAACACCTATCCTGAATTCGCGGATGCCGTTCTCCCTATGTTAATAGACGGAAATGCTAAAATCACCATACATAACGGATTCGTGTATATCATTACCGGGGAGAGAATAATGCGGTTTGGCGGCGCCGCGCCTTCCAAAGCTGAAAAGAGCGCTTCTTCGAATAAATGGAGCTTAACCACTTGGGGGGTTGCGGCCGAGGCGGCCGAGGCAGTGTATAACGCAGCAAATGCCTTAAATGAATATGGCTCCTGGCCGCCTGTCCCTGATAATGGGACCGCGGACGACTATCATGGCCCGGCACTCACAGTAAACGACCATCACGACGATCCTTTTTGGAACTCAGGGCAGTAAAGGTGGCTTGTTATAGCAGTTGTTATCCTGAAAGCGCGGGCCGGTTACCGGCCCGCGCTATACCAAAACCAACGTGGATACCAGAAAATGAATTTTCAAGACTTACTTAAGCCGGGCGGGGACTTTAAAAAAATGCCGGTTTTAAGCCTGAATAAATGGCTCCTCGTATTTTTAGGGACCTATCTAATACTGATTGGTTTTAGCCTTTTAGTCCTGCGGTCACCGGGTGGACATTCTCTTGTTGATTCCCGTCTTTCAGCACTAATGTTTTATCCTACGGTTCTTTCGCTGGTTTCTCTGGCGGTTTTAAAAGGATTAGGGGTGGGATTTCTTGCGGAACTCAAGGATTGGAAAAGCAATTTCAAGACAGATGCATTATTGGGAATTTTGTATTTTTGCGCCTATTTATCCATGATCGGCCTGTTATTAGCCTTAGGATTAGGGCATTTTATGGAGGACACTAAAGAGACGGCCGCGATCTCACTTCTTATGGGGAAACCTCTACTGTTTCCCGTCCTGTTTCTTTCAGTCGTTGTATTGGCCCCTCTGGGCGAGGAAATCGCCTTTAAACGTCTTTTATACGTAGGCATGAGACGTGAATACTCTATCGCGCGGGCAGTATTATCGTGCTCACTGCTGTTTGTATTATTACATTCCCGTTCCGCTCTCTTGCCGATGATTCTTTTTGTTCCGGTAACTTACTATATGTACGAACGCCATCGCCGGCTTCCGGCAAATATAATTCTCCACGCTCTAATAAACCTAGCTGCCATATTCTTTTAGGCGGCCCGACCATGGCCGGTGCGGCCGTTTCAAATGTCGTGGAGATCATAGTCGCCCATGCCGGTTGATTAACCGTACCGGAAGCCCGGTATTTTCGATACGTTAAAATGGTACGCGGTGGGAGTGGCGGGGACTTTCCTGGTGTTTTACGCCCTGCTGTTCTTTAAAGTGGAGATGCGCAATATCGTAACCTGCTTCCAGATAAGCAGCGGCATCCTTTTGGGAGGGCTGCTTCAAATGCGAACGCGGTTATCCAACAGCAAATAACGCTTAAAACGCATGAGGGCGGACCGGGGATACTCACCCTGCCCGCCCTTTTCATTTGAGAACAATATTCTCAGATGAAAATATTATTGACTGTTTCCCCTGCTCCTTATCCACTCTAAATATATGCTCTCCAATGAGCGTAGCGCCAAACTCTGCTTCCCGCCGCAGTGGCATACAAATTGCTCTGTATGGCAAGGTGATGATAGTAGATCAAGGAGAAGATAATATGAACTGACTTTTAATACTCTATGTCCTGGCTTCACTGCTCTTCCTCGCCCCCTCATACGCCGCCGAATCCGGTTCGGCCATGGCCCAGTTGGGAGGCTTTAACCCCGGCCAGGAGTTCCCGATGCCGGAAACTCCGTCAGTGCCGCAGATGCCGCTCCCGTTCATGCCGCCCTCAGATCCGCATCCTTTCTTTACCACCCCCTGTATGGCCTACTGCCCCTATGGTTTTGATGACAGACTCGGCGCCGGCACTTGCGCCTGCCGCGACCCCTTCTCCGGGTTCAATGCAAAGCCTGATGTATGCGCAAAGATCTGCATAGACGGCTCGTTTCCTTCCTACCCTTGCGTCTGCCCCGGCGACCCCCAGTCTGGGACAATCGCTTCAGAGCTGCTGTCCGGCCGCGGTAAGCGTTCCGCCAAAGCTTCCGCCGGTGTCAGCAAGTCTCTGGCCTCTTTCCTGGAAGGCAGCAGCACCGCTACGGTTACCTGCGGCGGAG
>JAVHPG010000324.1:0-5688 GCA_036170455.1 Elusimicrobiales bacterium | reverse complement strand
AGCCAGGGGCATCGAAGTACTGGACGCTATGTGCAAGGCCGCGGGCGTAAAGCCCGAGGTGCACCAGGCGATCTCAAAAGGAAAATATATCATAGTCATCTCCGGCCCGCTGGGCGAGGTGGAATCCTCCCTCTCCAAAGGCAGGGAGATAGGCGGCAATACCGTGGTCGCCAGCCATATCATCCGCAACGTGCACTCCGGCGCGCTGGCCGCCCTCAATAAGAAAGTGAAGGCGGAGAAGATCGAGGCCGTCGGCATAGTGGAGACAAAAGAGGCGCTGCCCGCCCTGTTCGCCGCCGACGCCGCCGCCAAAGCCGCCTTCGTGCACGTGGCCGAGGTGAATACCGGCAAAGGCATAGGCGGGAAGGGCTTCTTCACCGTGGTAGGAGAGCCGGGCGCCGTGCGCACCGCGGTGACGGCCGGCGTGAACGCTATCGGCGAGGACGCGGTAGTAAGCCGGATAGTGATACCCAACGCGCACGCGCATATCGGCGCGGCGATCTAGGAGCTATTTATGAGATTAGTCATAGGCGCTGACCACGCAGGCTTCGAGGCGAAGGAAAAACTTAAGAAGTTCCTCCTCGGCTTAGGCCATGAAGTAATGGATTTCGGCTGCTACTCCACCGAGCCGGTGGATTTTCCGGATATAGCGCTGCTCGTAAGCGAGGCCGTGCGAAAAAAAGAATTCGACAGGGCCGTGCTGGTGGACGGCTTTAACGGCGCGATGCCGCTGGCCGCCAACAAGGTGCACGGCATACGCGCCGTGGCCGCCTACGATATTATTTCGGCGCGCTTCGCCTCCGCCCACGAGGACTGCAACGTCCTGTGCCTCGGCGGCAAGACGCACGGGGAACTGGCCCTGCAGGAAATGGTGAAGGCCTGGCTCAGCACCCCCTTTGAGGGCGGCAAGTACCAGAAGCGCCTGGACAAGATAACGGGGATAGAACAGCGCTGCTGCTGAATTTAAATGAAACAGGCAAAAGTAATAGGACGCGTTTTCTGCTCGCAGCAGTGCTGCGGCATGGAGCAGAAGACGATGCTGCTTATCCAGCCTTTGGACTGGGAAACGGACAAGCCGGCCGGCGATCCGCTGGTGGCCTGCGATACGGTCGGCTCCGGCTCCGGCGAAACGGTTTTTTTCGTGGCCTCGCGCGAGGCTATACTGGCTTTTGAAGGCTGGGAGGGGGAAACCGCCGTCGGCGCCGTCCCGCCACCCGTCGACGCCGCGATAGTCGGCATCATCGACGGCAAGACTTTAAAAGTTTGAATATGCTCCTCGATTCTCGGTTCTCGATTTTTAATTTATGTTCATAGCAAAAGTTATCGGCAATGTCTGGGCCACCCGCAAGCACCCGGGGCTGAAAAACGCGACCATGCTGCTGGTCAAGGCCGTCGATCCTATGGACGGGAACAAGCTTATCGGAGAGGCCACGCTGGCCATAGACGGCAACCAGGGGGCCGGGACCGGGGATACCGTGCTGATAGTGGACGAGGGCGGCTCCGCCAGGAAGATCCTGAAAAACCCGAAAGCGCCGGTGCGCACCGTAATAGCCGGCATAGTGGACAAGGTTCACATTACAGGGAAGGTATAAATATGAACGACGAAGACATAAAGAAGATAGCCGCCGAGGTAGCCAGGATAATGAAGGCCGGGGGCCAGGCCGCCCCGCGGCAGACCCTGGGGGATTCCGTAAGCATCGGCTCCGCCGGCAAGGTCTTTCAGCACCCGCTGCTGAACCCGGCCGGGAATTTCAGGGGGACGGCGAAGCCCGCCGCCTCCGCGCCCAAGGCCTGCTCCGGCCAGGGCGATTGCCGCCTGGAGGAGAACACCTGCAGTTCGTCCTGCCAGAGCTGCAACCCGCTGACCAACTACACCCCCCAGCAGGTAAAGGCCAGCGTCGACAGGGTCAGCTTCTGCAATCCCAACGAGGCCAGCCGATCCATAGCCGGCATGATAGATCATACACTCCTCAAGGCGAACGCCACGCAGGAAGAGATAGGCAAGCTCTGCGAGGAGGCCCGCAAATACCGCTTCGCCTCGGTCTGCGTCAACCCCGGCTACGTCGCTATGTCCTCCCGCCTCCTGCGGGGCTCAGGCGTGATGGTGTGCACCGTGATCGGCTTCCCGCTCGGTTCCACCACACCGACCGTAAAGGCCATCGAGGCCCGCGACGCCATAGCCAACGGCGCCGACGAGATCGACATGGTCATCAATATTGGCGCGCTCAAATCCGGCAGCGACCAGCTGGTGCTGGACGATATAAAAGCCGTGCGTGAAGCTACCCGCGGCAAAACGCTCAAGGTGATCCTGGAGACCTCCTACCTTACCAGGGACGAGAAGATCCGCGCCTGCAAAATGTCCAAGCTGGCCCAGGCCGATTTCGTGAAGACTTCCACCGGCTTCGGCTCCGGCGGGGCGACCCCTGAGGATATTGCCCTGATGCGCGAGACCGTGGGCCCAGGGATGGGCGTGAAAGCCTCCGGCGGCATCAAGAACGCGGAAGCGGCCGCGGCCATGATAAAGGCCGGCGCCACCCGCCTGGGCACCAGCGCCAGCATAGCCATAGTTTCAGGCGGCGAGGCCTCTAAAGGGCAGTACTAATAGATCACAGCATAAGGAGCGAATATGTCAGAACCGAAAGAAGCGTTAGGAATGATAGAGACCAAGGGTTTCATAGGCATGATAGAGGCCTCTGACGCCATGTCCAAGGCCGCCAAGGTGCGCCTGCTCGGCTACGAGAAGATAGGCTCGGGCTACGTTACCACCCTGTGCGCGGGCGAAGTCGGAGCCGTGCGCGCCGCCGTGGAAGCCGGCGCCGCCGCCGCCCAGAAGGCGGGCGAGCTCGTCGGGATGCACGTCATCCCGCGCCCTTCCGACGACCTGGACAAATACCTTGCGAAGATCTCGGTAAAAGTAAGCTAGACGGACTGCAGGCTTTTGGCCAGGCGGCTTTTTACGGCGTTTCGTGCCCAGCCTCCGGTATCTGGCCGCAAAATTAACCATATGCTTACCAAGGGCGCCGTCGAAGACATCATAATGCAGCACCTCTCCGCCGGAGCGGGGGGCGCGGCGCCCGCGGCTGGAAAAGCGACGGAGCTGAAAAGGAAGGTCTTCCTCAGCGACTGGGAACTGCGCCGGATATACATACCCGGTTCAAGGTCCGTCCAGGTCCCGGCTGATTCGATAATAAGCCCCCTTTCGCTGGACTGGCTGGAATACGAGGGGATAAAGATAGTGCGCGTATAGATCGAGTGTTTTTCGCGCTAAATTTGACTCGTAACTGCAAGCTGGAGAATAAATCATGACTAAACTTAACCCCCTGTTCTTGACGGCTGTTTTAGCGCTTGCCTGCGGCCTCCCGTCGGCCGCGCAGAAGGCTGACGCGCCCGCCGCCCGCGCCCCGTCCGGCCAGCTTGTAGAAGCTGAATGGAGCTTCCTGAAGGCCGCCGGGCAGGATAAGAACGAGGACGTGCTGGAGCTGGCCCTGCCCCTGCTGGAAGACTGGCTGGCCCGGAACCCGTCCGATTCAAACGCGCCGGAGGCGCAGCTGCTGAAAGCCGGCCTGCACCAGAAACTGGGGGACTACAAAGCCGCCCAGGTGGACCTGCTCAGGTATTTCCACGCCTATCCGCAGGGCTCAACCCTGGAAGAGGCTAAAAAACTTTTCAACGAGATCCTCGGCAAAAAGACCGATAAAAAGACCCGGCCCGCTCTTGACGAGGCCGCGCTCATTCCGGAAACTGCGGAAGCGGACGCGAACGTCTCTTCGATGCTTGAGAAGTTCTCCGCGCAGGTCGGAGAGGTCTATTACGAGCCCCTGACCGCGGAGTACCGGGCCTTTTTCAACAGGTTCCCTGATTATTCCAAAAACGACTCCCTCCTTCTCTCGCTGGCGGACCTGCACCAGAAGAAAAGCAAGTTCCTGGCATCCAGGCTGGCTTACGATAAAATGATACAGCTGTACCCCTCCAGCGCCCTGCTGCCGCAGGCGAAGCGCTCGCTCGCCGCCGTCCTGGCCGACAATCTGCGGGAGTATGACAGGGCCATAGAGGTCTACCAGGACATCGCGGCCTCTTTCCCCGGGTCCGAGGAGGCCTGGGCCGCCTACGCCAGGCTGCCTGTACTCACGGAAAAGCAGAAAAAGTACGACCTGGCCGTGGAAGTTTATGAGAAAATAATACAGCTTTACCCGGACCGGGACGAGGCTTATAATTCATTTAAAGCCGAGGCGCGCGTGCTCCGCGAAGAATTAAAAAAGTTCCCCGAAGCCGTGGCGGTGCTCAACAGGATCGCCGACAAATACAAGGACGCGAAAGCTATAGAGGCCCTGCTTCTTGCGGCCGAGATCTACAGGAAGGACCTCAAGGATCCCGAAGGCGAAGTCAAGATGTACGACAGGATAGCGGCGGAATACGAGGCTGACCCGCAGGCCCCGAAGGCCCTCTTTGCCGCCGGGGACGTCTACAGCAAGGCGAAGGACGCAGAAAAAGCCAGGGAGTATTACCAGAAAATACTTGAGAAGTACCCGGATAATCCCCTGTCGAAGAAAGCGGAGAGCCGCGTTTCGGCGATCATTTCCGGCAAGATCTAGGCCAGAGGAAAACAATGAACACTAAACTTGGCGTTATCGAGGGTTTTTACGGCGAGCAGTGGAGCTGGGGCGAGCGCGTGGATTACGCCGGCTTTCTTAAAAAGCACGGCTTCTCCTTCTACATATACGCGCCCAAGGCCGACGGCTACCTGCGCAAGAAATGGCGCGAGCCCTTCCCTAAAAGCCTGGAGGAGAAACTTGCCAGGTTGGCGGGGCAGTACCATTCCGCCGGCCTCGAATTCGGCGTAGGGTTCAGCCCTTACGATATCTACCTCGCCCCGTTCGACCTCGAAGTAAAGAGGCTGCTTCAGCACCGCCTGGACGTGTTCAACCGCATCGGGGTCAATAAGCTCGGGATCCTGATGGACGATATGAAGGGGGACCTCCCGGGCCTCGCGGACAAGCAGATAGAGATAATCAACTGGATAGCCGCGCGCTCGAACGCCAGGCAGTTCGTTTTCTGCCCCACTTATTATTCCGCCGACCCCGTGCTGGAAAAGCTTTTCGGCAAGATGCCGGAGGGCTACCTGGAGAAGCTGGGTAAAGAGCTGGATAAGAAGGTCAGCATGTTCTGGACCGGCGAGCAGGTCTGTTCGAAATCCTACAGCGCCGAGCACCTGGGCGCGACCGCCGCGAAACTGGGCCGCAAGCCTTTCCTCTGGGACAATTACCCGGTCAACGACGGGCCGCGCATGTGCAAGTTCCTGCACCTGCGGCCCGTTACCGGCCGCCCCGCCGAGATAGGCGGCTCCCTGGAAGCCCATGCCGTCAACCCGATGAACCAGGCCGCCCTTTCAAAGATAGTCCTCCTCACGCTTAAGGCCAGCTACGAGCAGGGCGCGGCGTATAACCCGGCAAAGGCCTTCCGGAAGGCCGCCGACATGGTCACCTGCCGCGAAATGACGCTGCTGCTGGAAAGGGACCTGCCCGCTTTTATGGACAGGGGCCTTGACGCGCTTACCTACGAAGAGAAAGGGGCTTTGACCGACGATTATTCCTCTTTCCTTGATTCTCGCGAGAACGATACCGCGCAGGCCGCGAAAGAGATCACGGGCTGGCTGGCCGGCCGCTACACTGTCACGAAAGACCTTTTCCT
>JAVHPG010000323.1:0-5695 GCA_036170455.1 Elusimicrobiales bacterium | reverse complement strand
TCCAGCGAAACGGTATTGCGCGCGAAAGCGGCGGGCACGCCGGGGCTGGAGGGCGCGCCGAAAGTCGCGGCGCCGGAGCCCGCTTTCACAAGCAGGGAATCGGCGTGGCCGTGGTAGCAGCCGGTGAATTTGACTATCTTATCCCTGCCGGTATAACCGCGGGCGAGCCTTATGGCGCTCATCACGGCCTCGGTGCCGGAAGAGACGAACCGCAGTTTTTCGATAGAGGGCAGCGCTTTCTTTATCATTTCGGCAAGCACGGCCTCGGCCTCGGTAGGCGCTCCGTAGGAAGTTCCTTTGGTAACGGCGGCCGAAAGCGCGGCCTGGATGTCTTTATCCGCGTGCCCGAGTATCATTACGCCCCATGAAGTAACATAATCCAAGTAAGAGTTCCCGTCCACGTCATTGAGCCGCGGGCCTTTGGCGGATTTGATAAAAAGCGGCGTTCCGCCCACGGCGTTAAAGGCCCTGACGGGGCTGTTCACCCCGCCGGCCAAATGCTTAAGAGAATAATTCCAGAGTTTTTTAGATCTATCGGTTTTGAGTTTCATAGAAAGTGTTTTATTCCGGTTTAAGTTCGTTCACTAAAGTATCCAGCTCCGCGTCGGTCCCGTCGAAAGGGGGCATGGTCTCGGCCGGCTTTCTCAGGAGTTTTTTCAATTGCTCTTTTGTGTGATGGGGCAGATGCTTATCAAGAGCCGGGCCGAAAGTCCCGCCCTCGCCGTAATAGCTGTGGCAGGCGAGGCAGCCGTGGGCTTCCAGCGCCTCTTCGGTGATCTTCCTTGCCGCCGCGGGGCTCAAAGCGGCCGGCTTGGCCGCCGGTTTCGCCGGCGCTGTCTTTGCGGGGGCGGGGACGGGCGCGGCCGCCGGAGGGACCTCCGCCGCGGGCTTGGGCGCGGCTACCAAAGCCCCGGTCATATACATGTGCCCGTAGATAACGAAAGGCTTCCTGGCCCGCTCGCGGGTATAAGCGCCGAAAGAAAAAGCGGTAAGGGCCGCGATACCGCCGATCAGCAGCACTGTCCGTTTTTTCTTCCCGGAAAGGAGGTAAACCACGGAGCAGGAAACAGCCACCGCAGCCAGGCTCGCCATGGTCCAGAAGAATTTGGCTATCACGCCTTTTACGATAGTGTCGAAAATATTCATGTTTACGGCTTTCAGGGTGAACAGGTAAGAAAGGCCGCTCAAAGGCTGCAGGAGGATGGCTACGGCGAAGATAGTTCCGCAATAATCCAGCAGCCAGGAATAATAAGCGGCGTCGGACCCGGACGCCTTGCGCGATTTCACAAAAGCGTAGATATAGCCGAACATCGCCGAGTTTATTATGCACGGCAGAATAACATGGGTGCTGGACGCGAGGAAGCTTGGATTAAAAACCGCGTTCAAGAGGCGCGGATCCTGGAAATAGGTTCCGGGGGTCAGCATGAACGACCAGGCGGCGTTTATGACAAGGCCGGCGCTCACGCCTGAAGCCGCCGCGACGGCGCCTATCAGGATATGGCCGCCTTTATTCGACATGGTTTCCCAGGTATTGCCGTAAGCCGCGGTGGAAGCCATCATCACCATAAAGATCGCGGCCTCGAGAACGAGCGGCCAGAAGAAAATATTATATAGCCGGGTCGCGAACGCGGGGAAAAGGCCTATCAGGAGCACCACGAAAGTGACGCCCAGGACGCCGTTAAGCTTCATCATGTCGGAAAGGAATTTAATATAGCCCCTGGCGAAGCGGTCGTGGAAGGCGCTGTTCTTCCTATAGCCGATCCACTCGCTGGCGAAAGCCAAACAGGTCCCGCCCACTGCGACGAAGGCGAAAAAGACGTGGACCACGATAACGAGGGCCATTACGAGAGAGTTGCCGAGGAAAGGGAAATTTATATGCGGCATGTTTTAACCTGTTTCCTGTTCCTAAAAATAGACCATACTTGTCTTCTTGAATTCCCTGAGGCTTTCAAGGATCCTGTATTCTTTCATCCCGGTTTTCTTAACAAGGCCGTCCACCACTTTCAGGACTTCCGCGCGGCTGCGGCCATGGACCATGGTGTAAAGATTATAGGGCCAGCCCGGGCGGACAAGGCGCTCGTAACAGTGGCTGATGGCCGGCGAGGCGGAGGCTGTTTTCCCGAAGGAAACCGCGCGGCGCGAGGGAACTTTCCAAGCGACCATCGCATTGTACGAGTAGCCGGCTTTATGGTGCCTTACTATAGCGCGGAGGCTGCGCAGGGCGCCGCTGCTCTTGAGTTTTTTAACGGCGGCCAGTAATTTATCTTCAGTCAGGCCGAGCCCGGCGGCTATTTTTTTGAAGGGAGCGGGCTCGAGCGGGATATCACCTTGCAGAGCGCGGACGATAGCCGGGTTTATTTTCATAGCGGGAACAGGGTCTTTATCTTGAACATTTTCTTGACGGGGAAGGAATAGCACTTCTCCACCCCGGGCAGGCGCCTGAAGGAAGCTACTTTTTTATCGACGCCGGCCATTGTGCCGCGCACGCCGACGGTGAACCAGAGGTTCATTTCTCCCTCTCTTTCATAGCAGTGCGTCACGCCGGGGAATTTTGAAATTTCCTTCGCTACCGCGGCTAAACGCGCGGGCTTTACACGCGCGCCGGCCAGGGTGGAGGAAAAGCCGAGTTTGCGGGTCTCGAAGCTGCCGCCTATCCTGCGCACCACGCCTTTTTTCTTGTAGGCCTTCAGGACCCTCAGGACCTCGGCCTCGGAGACGCCGATGCTCGCGCCCAGGTCGGCGAACGGCCTGCTGCTGACGGGAATATCCGTCTGCGCGGCGTCCAGAACTAATTTATCTACTCTTTTAACCATTTTGCCGCTTCCTTGGCGTGGTAAGTGATTATCATGTCGGCGCCGGCTCTCTTTATAGAGGTAAGTATTTCAAGGACCATCGCTTTCTCGTTTATGAGGCCCTTCTGCGCCGCTATCTTCACCATCGAATACTCGCCGCTTACATTATAGGCGGCCGTCGGGAACTGGAATTTATCTTTTACCGCGCGCAGGATGTCCAGGTAGGCGAGCGCGGGCTTTACCATCACGATATCCGCGCCCTGCATTACGTCGAGCTCTACTTCGCGCAGGGCTTCGAGATAATTGGCCGGGTCCATCTGGTAGGTTTTCCTGTCCCCGAACTGCGGGGCGGACTGGGCCGCTTCGCGGAAAGGGCCGTAGAAAGCGGAGGAATACTTGGCGGCGTAGGAAAGGATGCCGACATCCTGGAAACCTTTGCCGTCGAGGGCTTTCCTTATCGCCCCGACGCGGTTATCCATCATGTCGGAGGGCGCGACCAGGTCGGCGCCGGCTTCGGCGTGCACCAGGGCCTCTTTTACCAGGAGCTCGAGCGTGCAGTCATTGTCCACCAGCATTTCGCCGGAGCGGGTTTTCTTGACTACACCGCAGTGGCCGTGGCTGGTATATTCGCAAAGGCAGACGTCGGTCATTACGGCCATGTCCGGCACGGTCTTTTTTATCAGCCGGACGGCTTCCGGCACGGGGCCCTTGGGGTCATAGGCTTCTTTCCCAAGCGGGTCTTTTTTAGAGGGCAACCCGAAGAGTACAAGAGAATTTATGCCGAGGGCGCGGCATTTTGCGGCTTCGAGCGCGGCTTCATCTACGGAAAGATGGAAACAGCCGGGCATTGAAGAAATTTCTTTTTTGTATTTTTTGCCCGGCACCACGAACAGCGGGTAGACGAAATTATCGGCGACTACGCGGGTTTCCCTGAACATGTCGCGGGCCCATTTCAGGTTCCTGAGTCTGCGGGGCCGGGCTGAATCGGAAATCATGCGGTCTTCTCCTTGACTTACGCTGGCGGCTGTTTAGCGGGCTTTCTTAAAGTATCCCTGCGCCGCTTCCACGAGGCCGGGGATAGTATAGTCCTTCGCTTCGAAATCGGGTTTAAAGCCCTCGGACTTCATAGTGCCGGAGGTGATAGGGCCTATGCTGCCCATGGCCACGCCCTTAAGAAGCTTCTTATCGGCGCCCTTGAAGCTTTCAAGGAAACCGGTAACGGTGGAAGAACTGGTGAAAGTTACAAGGCTTACGGTTCCTTCTTCCAGGTGGCGGCGCAGTTCGGGAAAATTCCCCCTGTCCGGAAGAGTATTATAGGTGGGGATCTCGGTTACGAGGGCGCCGGCTTTTTTAAGCCCGGCATTAAGCATGTCCCTGGCCATCGCGGCCCTGGGCAGCAGTATTTTCTGCCCTTTCACCTTACCCAGCGCTTTCAGGATCGATTCGGAGATATATTTCTCGGGCACGAGGTCGGCCTCTACGCCCCTCGCCCTCAGCGCCTCCGCAGTGGCGGGGCCGATGGCCACGACTTTCGCGCTGCCGAAGCGGCGCGCGTCCAGGCCTAGCTTTTTCATCCGGTTGAAGAAGACTTCCACGCCGTTGGAGCTGGTAAAGATCACCCAGTTATAGCCGCCGAGGCCCTTTATTTCTTTATCCAGGGCCGCAAAAGACTTGAGCGGTTCTATCTTTATCGAAGGGAAAATTATTACTTCGGCCCCGAGGCCGGAAAGTTTCTGCGCCAGGGCGCTGGCCTGCTCCCTCGAGCGGGTGACGACTATCTTTTTGCCGAAAAGCGGCCTTTTCTCGAACCAGGCCAGCTGTTCGCGCAGCCCGGCCACTCCGCCCACGATAGTGACCGCCGGGGACTTGATATTGGCCTTGCGGGCGAGCTCGGCGATATTGGAGAGTTTGCCTGAAAGCGATCTCTGGCGCGGCGTGGTCCCGTTCGAGACGATAGCGGCCGGGGTGGAGCCTTTAAGCCCCGCGGCCATGAGCTTTTCGGAAATTATATGAAGGCTTGAAACGCCCATCAGGAAAACCAGGGTTCCGCCGCCGGAAGCAAGGCTGTCCCACGGCAGCTTAAGTTCGCCGTCCTTCTGCATATGCCCGGTGAGGAAGGTCACCATGGGCGCGAAAGAGCGGTCCGTTACAGGAATGCCCGCGTAAGCCGGCGCGGCGACCGCCGAGCTGACTCCGGGAACTATTTCGAAGGGTATTTTAGCGGCCGCCAGGTCCCTGGCCTCTTCGCCGCCGCGCCCGAAAA
Organism: Elusimicrobiales bacterium; assembly: GCA_036170455.1. Classification (GTDB taxonomy): domain Bacteria; phylum Elusimicrobiota; class Elusimicrobia; order Elusimicrobiales; family UBA9959; genus UBA9959. The sequence goes on along the minus strand of JAVHPG010000323.1, from coordinate 640 downwards.
TGAAAGGGTCCCCGCCTTTAAGGCGCACTACCGTGCCGCCTTTCCGCCCGAGGCGGACCAGGAGGGCGTTGATATCTTCCTGCTCCATAGCGTGCACCGCGCCGCGCTTGCCCACATAAAATTTTTTGGACTTTCCAGGGGCGAGGTTGATAAGATCGGGGTTGGCGAGCGCGTCGTAAACGACATAGTCCGCCGCGCGCAGGCACTCGGCGCCTTTTACCGTCAGAAGGCCGGGATCGCCGGGACCGCCGCCCACCAGGTAAACTTTGCCTTTTGTCATATTTCCCTCAGAAGCCTGAAGTAAGCCCGCTTGGCCGCAAGTTTGCCTGTGGCCGTTTTTTCCGCAAGCATTTTCACGCGCAGTTTCCGTAGAGCTTCGACTTTCTTCGCGAAAGCGCCGCCGTAGGTCTTCTGCAGCTGAACGCGGATCTTTTTCGCCAGGGCCGGGCTTGCTCCGCCGGTAGAGACCGCTATGGTCAGGGGCCCGTTCCTTAAAACCGCCGGCACTATAAAATTGCAGAGGGCGGGCCTGTCCACCACGTTCACCAGCGCCCCGCTCTTTACCGCGGCCTCTCCGACCCGGGCGTTAACTTCTTCGGAATCGGTGGAGCAGACCACTATCGCCGCGCCTTTAAGGTCG
>JAVHPG010000322.1:0-5708 GCA_036170455.1 Elusimicrobiales bacterium | reverse complement strand
GGCGCCTATGGCGGCAGCGAGAAAATAATGAAGAACCTTTCCCCGTTGGGCAAGGTTTACCAGGCGGGCACGCTTTCGGGCAACCCGCTCGCGATGGCCGCCGGTTGCGCCGCTATCAGGAAGCTTTCCAAACCGGGCGTTTATAAAAAGCTGGAAGCCTCCGGCCAGGCCATGGAAAAAGGCCTGCGCCTTATTATAAGGAAAGGAAACCTGCCTGTTACGCTTAACCGGGTGGGTTCGCTGTTCACCCTTTTCTTCAATAAAGGCCCGCTGAAAGACTGGACCGGCGCCGCCGCCTGCGACACCAGGCTTTACGCGAAGTATTTCTGGGCTATGGCCGAGCGGGGAGTTTACCTGCCGCCGAGCCAGTTCGAAACCTGTTTCATTTCCACGGCGCATACCGCCGCGGATATATCTGCGACGCTGAAAGCCGCGGAACAGGCGCTGGCCTGATCTGCTTCTTAAGGATATAACTATGAAAAGAAATCCGCCAAGGCTGGTATTCTGGGAAACCACTTCCCGCTGCAATCTGAAATGCGTGCATTGCCGCAGGACCAATGTGCCGGAGCGGGGGGACGAACTTTATGAGCTTCCCACCGCCGAGTTCAAGGCGATACTAGGCTCCCTTAAAGGCGAAGGCCGTCCTCCCATGGTCGTCTTCTCCGGCGGTGAGCCGCTGATGCGCAAAGACCTGCCCGAGCTGCTCGCTTTCGCCAAAGAAAAAGGCATCCCTTTCGCCATCGCCACCAATGGCGCGCTCGTGGACGAAGCGATGACGAAGATGCTCGCTTCCTACGGGCCGCACCGGATCTCGGTCAGCATAGACGGCTCCAAGGCCGCCACTCATGACGATTTCCGAGGCCAGAAAGGTTCTTTCGATAAAGCCGTGAACGCGCTAAAACTTTTCAGGGCGGCCGGGATCTCCACCCAGATCAACTGCTCTATAAGCACCAAGAACGTAGCCGAGCGTGACGAGGTAGTGGCCATGGCCCGCGAGCTCGGCGTGGACGCTCTTCATTTCTTCCTGCTGGTCCCGGTCGGCTGCGGGGCCGAACTGCCGGAGACTATGCGCCTTGGCGCCGAGAACTACGAAGAATTCCTCAACTGGCTGATGGTGCAGCAGGGCGCCGCCGGCCACCCGGCCCATGGCCACGGCCATGGTCACGGCCATCCCGCCCCTGGGGGCATGGAGATAAGGGCCACCTGCGCGCCGCACCAGACCCGGATAGTCCGCCAGAAAGTCGCGGCTTCCAGCCCCGAATTCGCCGGGCGGACGGCCCAGATGCGCGGCTGCCTGGCCGGGAGCGCGATAGCTTTCATTTCCCATAAGGGAGAAGTTTTCCCCTGCGGTTATTTGCCCGTGCCGGCCGGGGACCTGAAGAAGCAGGGCTTCTGGGATGTCTGGGAGAACTCGGAGGTCTTCAAGACTATCAGCGACCCGGACGCCCTTAAAGGAAAATGCGGAGTCTGCGAATACAGGGTTATCTGCGCCGGCTGCCGCGCCAGGGCTTTCGGAACCACCGGCGACTATATGGGCCAGGAGCCGTACTGCCTCTATGAGCCGAAAGCAAAGGCTAAAAAATAAAAACTACAGCGTTTCACAATAGGAATCAAAATATATGCTCGATATAACAAAAATGTGGTGCAGCATCGATACTCCCTCGGTAAAATTGCGCTACGGCGGCAGTAAAGAGGGCGCCGGCGCGCGCAGGCCCATCGTGGTCTGGAGCAGCACCAAGCGCTGCAATTTGAAATGCGTGCACTGCTACGCCAATTCCACCGGCGAGCTGGACACCGACGAGCTTACCACCGCGGAAGCTAAAGTGATGATAGACGACGTCGGGGCGATGGGCGTTTCGGCCCTGCTGTTCTCCGGCGGCGAACCGCTTACCCGTCCGGATTTCTTCGAGCTTGCGACCTACGCCACCGGCAAGGGCATAAGGGTCACCATCTCCACCAACGGCACCCTGATAAACATGGACATGGCTAAAAAGATCAAGTCCCTGGGCATCACCTATGTCGGCATTTCTTTCGACGGGATCGGCCCGATAAACGACAAATTCCGCGGCGTGGAAGGGGCTTTCGAGGGCGCGCTTAAAGGCCTGCGCAATCTTAAAGCCGTAGGCCAGAAGACCGGCCTGCGCTTCACGCTCACCAAGCATAACGTGGAGAACCTGGATAAAATATTCGACTTTATAGAGGGTGAGGAGATCCCCCGCGCCTGTTTCTACCATTTGGTCTATTCAGGCCGCGGCGGCGCCATCAGCAAGGACGACCTCAGCCACGCCGAGTCCCGGAAGGCCATGGATACCCTGATGCGCCGCGCGGAGATCCTGGCGAAAAAGCCCAAGCCCACCGAGATACTGACGGTGGACAATCCCTGCGACGCCGTCTATCTTTACCTCAAGCTGCTGAAGAAAGACCCGAAGCGCGCCGCGGCCGTCCTCGAGATCCTGAAGTGGAACGGCGGCGGGGCCAACGGTTCCGGCGTAACGCTTTCAAACATCGACTGGAAGGGGAATATCCACCCGGATCAGTTCTGGCAGGACCTGACCATAGCCAATATCCGCCAGACGCCCTTCAGCAAAGTGTGGGGAGAGGGAAAACACCCCGTGCTGGCGGGGCTCCGCAACCGCCTGCCGTTCCTGAAGGGCCGCTGCGGAACCTGCGCCTGGAAAGACGTCTGCGGCGGCGGCTTCCGCGTGCGCGCGCTCCGGGCCACCGGCGATATGTGGCAGGCCGATCCGGCCTGTTATCTGACGGATGAGGAAATTTCGGCAAAGCCGGTTGTTTAAGCCAATATTGATATACCAGCCTGCAACAGGAGAATTGCTATGAAACTTATGACCCCGAAATGCAAGTGCGAGACTTTCGATTCCGCAAAGTGCAAATGCCCTATGCTGAAAATGCCGGTCTTCGCAGGTGTCCCGGACGCCGTGTGGGAAGGTTTCTGTAAAAAGCGCATAACCAATGATTACAAGAAAGGCAATATCATATTTTACGAGGGCAACAAGCCCTTCGGCGTGTATTTCCTCTGCACCGGCCGGGTCAAGATAATCCGGACGGACGCCGGCCTTCACTCCAGCATCCCGCGCGTCGTAGAGGCCCCCAATTTGCTCGGAGACCGCTCTTTCCTGGCCGGGGAAGCCTACCTTGGGACCGGCGAGGCGCTGGAAGACTGCCGGATCTGTTTTATCGACGGGGCTTATTTTGAGAAGCTTTTTCTCGAGATCCCCCAGGTCTGCCGCTCCATCGTGCGCCGCCTGGCCGTAGAGCTGGGCAAGGCTGAGGAACAGCTCCTGGACTTCGGCTTCAAGACGGTCAGGGGCCGCCTGGCGAAATACATCTTTGAAAAGACCGTCGCCAAAGGCTCGAATAATATCCAGTTCCCGGAGAGCCGCGGGGACCTGGCGAAGATACTCGGAACTTCTCCCGAAGTTCTGTGCCGCCTCCTGGCGGAGTTCCGGAATAAGGGTTGGATAGGCGTTAAGGGCCGGGACGTCACAGTTAAAGACAAGTCCCGGCTGGAGCAGGTCTCCCGGCGCTAACCGCCTGAATATCTGCAAAATTTGCTTTAAATCAATATGGCGGCTGCTTTTTGTCAATAAAATGTATGCCATATATTTTGTATTCTACTGATGTTGCGTCGTGTTTTCCAAAGTGCGCAGACATTGCAGGAAAGGAGAATCGAATGAATATGATCACCAGAAAGGCCTGTGGCCCTGCCGCCATACTGGCTTTTGCAATAGGAATATTTTTTAACCCGGCGCCGGCACGCGCCGAAGCGGCCGCCAATGAGGCCTGTTCTTCTTGCCACACCGAGGCCGCCTCTTCCCATGCCAAAGGCGTACACGGAAAGCAGGATTGCTCAAAGTGCCACAGCGGCACCGAAAAGCATCTGGCCAATCCCGGCCCCGAGACCAAGCCCGCCCGGCCCGACGCGGCCGCCTGCCAGGTCTGCCATGTAAAAGACGCGAACAGGATGAACTGGGCTTTTTCCGACCATAAGAAAGCCGGTCTGGACTGCACCGCCTGCCACAGCAACCATACGCCAAAGACCGTAAAAGGCGCGGACACAGCAAAGTACAAAGACCACAGCTCCGCTTTGTGCGCTTCCTGCCATAAAGAAGTGATGGCCCGGTTTAATATGTTCTCGCACCATCCTTTAAAGGAAGGCGGGGTTTCCTGCGTGGACTGCCACGATCCCCACGCTGATAAAAAACAGGCCCTGGCCGCCAAGACGGAGACCTGCACAAAGTGCCACCAGGCGGTGCGCGGCCCCCATACTATGGAGCACCCGCCCGTTACCGAAGACTGCCTTACCTGCCACAACCCCCACGGTTCCCCGGTCAGGAAACTGCAGGTGGCCCCCCAGCCCGCGCTCTGCCTGCGCTGCCATTCCCTGGCGGACAAGAGGCACGCCGTTGGCGCCGCCGCCGGCGCGCGTATCACCGGCGCCGCGCTCAGGAACTGCACCGCCTGCCACAACGGAATACACGGCAGCGCTTTCGACCAGCATCTGCGCTACTAAAGCGCTTTCATTAAAGGAACCTTTTATCACCGGAGAAAATAAATGAAATCAAAACGCTTGTTTAAACTTTTACTGTCTATAGCCCTGTTGTCTCCTCTTGCGGCGAACGCCGCGGAGGCGGCGCCCGGGACCGGCTGGTTCAGCGGCGTCCTAACGCCTAAACTGTCCGTGTACGAGTATGCCGGCGGCGGGAATTCAAACCGCTTTCTTCAGAAGTACGATTACCAGAAAGGCTGGTCGGACCGCGGGGTCTCCGGCGCTTCCCTCGACCTGGACCTGGACCTTTCTTATTCCAACGGCAAAGATTCTTTTGCGCTTTCAAGGCGCGGTTACGGCCTTTATACCCATTCAGGGCAGGCGCGCATCGACTCGGATACTATGGGCGTTTTCTCTTTCTATTCCCAGTATCGCTCGGCTTCGGCCGGCCTGGATTACCGCAACAGGCCCGATAATGTGACCGGCGGCACGGATTCAAGCTACACCGGCACTGGGGACGGCTACCTCGCGCGGTTTAACGACGACTCGAGCGGGGCTTTACTCAGGCTGGACCGCGCTAATTACGGGGTCGGGCTGGTATCCAAATCCGGGCCGCAGCGCGCTATCCCGTCCTTTTCCGTAAAGCATGAGGGCTACCGACGTACCGGCAATACCTATGCCACCTGGGTAGCCGGCGGTACCGACTTCGGCGGCACCAACCCGCAGAATCAGCGCTGGCGCGGTTATGACAAAGCGATAAACGAGACCATGGGCCGCACCTCGGCGAATTTTACCGCTTCTCCTTTAAACTTGTTCCAGCTCGCTTACGATATGTCTTATGAGCGGTTCGATAACCAGGCGAAAAATTATACCATGCAGGATTTCGCGGCGGCCGCTTTCGCGGATGCCGGAAATACTATGACAGCCGCTAACGGGCGCAAACCTCTTCATTTCATTCCGGACAGCACTTTAAATTCGCATTCATTGAGGATTTCAAGGACTTTCAGGAACTCCTCCCTGGCCGCGGGTTACGGGATGTCGGTGCTTACCCAGTCTTCTTTCGCTACCAAGCAGGTGGACAATAATTACAATAAAGGCGAGATAGCCACAAATAACTTCTTCCTCAGCGGAAAGTGCCTCGCTGTCCCCGCACTGGAGACCGAGGTCTATGTAAAGGCTGCGAACAGGTGGAATTATTCCA
>JAVHPG010000321.1:0-1250 GCA_036170455.1 Elusimicrobiales bacterium | reverse complement strand
CCCGACACCGACCGCAACCCGTACGAGTGGCAGACCGTGGGCTCGCACGTGACGTGGGGCTGCGGCAACGCGGTGAAGCGCGCCGCGCTCGAAGCGCGCGAACGTATCCTGGACCTGGTGCAGCGCGTGCACTGCCTGGACAAGAGCACGCTGTACCTCGAGGACCAGCACGTGAAGTGCCGCACAAAGCCGGACTTTGCGCTGCGCTTCAGCGACTTCGTCATCAACGGCATCCAGGCCGAAGACCACACCTTCAAGGGCGGCCCGATCATGGGCTCCGGCGTGTTCATGCCCGAGTTCGCCTCGGCTATCAGCGACCCGGAGACCGGGCAGGGCGGCCACCCCAACGTGCATTACACCACGGGCTCGGCCGGCATCATCCTGGAAGTGGACCGCGAGACAGGCAAGATGAAGATAAAGAAAGTGGCGCTGGCCGTGGACTGCGGCAAGGCTATCAACCCGGGCCTCGTGCGGGGCCAGATAGTGGGCGGCCTGCTGCAGGGCTTCGCCACCGTGCTTTACGAGGATATGCGCTATAATGAGAAGGGCAGGCTGCTCAACCCCAACTTCTCTGACTATAAGATCCCTACCGTTATGGACATGCCGGACCAGGTTGTTCCGATCATCATCGAGGTCGCGCAGCCCGACGGCCCGTTCGGCGCCCGCGGCGTGGGCGAGCATACCATGATCCCGTGCGCGCCGCTGATCGCCAACGCGGTGGAGGACGCCGTCGGCGTACGCATCAAATCGATGCCGGTCACCAAAGAAAAAGTCGCGCTGGCGGTCAAAGCGGCCCAAAAATAGCGGCTTCCCGGAATTTCAAGGAGCAAATATGAAACTCGCGCTGTGCCAGTACAATCAGAAATGGGAAGATAAAGAAGCGAACAAGAAGAAGATAGCCGACTTGCTTGCTACCTGTAAATGCGCAGGGGAGATCGACTGGCTGGTCCTCTCGGAGATGACGCTGAGCGGCTTCACGATGGATACCGCGGTAGCCGAGCTTACGGACGAGGACCACGCCTTCTTTTCCGGCCTGGCCGCGGAGTACGATTTTAACGTCTCCTACGGCGGGGTGGAGAAGGGCTATAACAATTTGATCACCCTGGACAGGAAAGGGAAAAGGGTTAACACCTATTCCAAGATACATCTTTACGCCTTCGGCGGCGAGGACAAGCACTACAATCCCGGGACAAAGCAGGAAGTGTTCGAGCTCGAGGGCTTGCGCGTGATGCCCGCCGTCTGTTTCGACC
>JAVHPG010000320.1:0-5731 GCA_036170455.1 Elusimicrobiales bacterium | reverse complement strand
GGCCGCTGGCCCGGCTGTCCGGATATTTTGTATCATATAACAACAAGGTCTTTAATTTTATGAGCAAAAGAAGATTAGCAAGGGAAAACTGCCTGCAGTCGCTTTACAGCTCCGACGTCGCCCACCTGGAGCCGGCTTCCGTGCTCGCCAGTTTCCAGCTGGAGGAGTTCGCCGAGGAACCGAAAGTCTTCGAATTCTATAAAAACCTTTATTCCGCTACCGTTTCCAACATCCCCAAGATAGACGATATAATCAAGAAGACCAGCCTCAACTGGGAGATGGACCGCATGCCGGCCATAGACCGCTCCATACTGCGCATGGCCGTCTGCGAGATGATTATCCTTACCGACGCCCCCGTGGCCGTTATCATTGACGAGGCCATAGAGCTGGCGAAGAAATATTCGACCGAGAAATCCGGCAAGTTCGTGAACGGCGTGCTGGACGGCATAGCCCGGCAAAATAATTTAGTCAAATGAACGCGAAGAGAGACCCTCTTGCGGAAATAGAGGCGCTCAGGGCCGAAATTAGACGGCACGAGCGCCTTTATTATGTCTCGGATTCGCCGGAGATAGCCGACGGGGAGTTCGACGCGCTGATGGCGCGGCTGAAAGCGCTCGAAGCCGCGCACCCCGAATTCTCCTCCCCCGATTCTCCCACCTGCCGCGTAGGCGGCGTCCGCTCCAATACTTTCGCCCCGGTGCCGCACCGCCTCCCGATGCTTTCGCTCGACAACTGCTATTCAAGGGAGGAATTCCTTGAGTGGCATGAGCGCGTTAAAAAAGGCCTCAAAGACGAGCCTTTCGCACTGGTAGTGGAAGCGAAGATAGACGGCCTTTCCTGTTCGATAGAATACGAGAACGGCCGGCTCGTGAGGGCCTCCACCCGCGGCGACGGCGAGACAGGCGAAGACGTTTCCCTGAACGTGCGCACCATAAGGTCCGTGCCGATAAAGCTGGATCTCAGCCACGCGCCGGCCCTGTTCGAGGCGCGCGGCGAAGTTTACATGGACAAGAAGGATTTCGCGCGCCTCCGCGAAGAGGCCGTCGCCGCCGGCGAAGAGCCTTTCGTGAACCCGCGGAACGCCGCCGCGGGGTCGCTGAGGCAGAAGGACCCGGCCGTCACCGCCGCCCGCCGCCTGAAGTTCATCGCCCATTCCTACGGCCACCTGGAGGGGATGATAGAGCCCGATTCCCACTGGGAATATCTAAATATCTGCCGCGGCCTTGGTTTTAATATCTCGACGCTGGGCAACAGGGTTTGCCATAGCGCAGAAGAAGTTCTGGCTTTCTACGAAGGATATTCGGAGAAGCGCTTCGCCCTGCCTTACGAAATAGACGGCCTGGTGATAAAAGTGGATTCTCTGAAGCAGCGGCGCATACTCGGCTTCACCGCGAAGAGCCCGCGCTGGGCTATCGCTTTCAAATACCCGGCCCAGCAGGCCACGACCACGGTGAAGAACGTGGAGTTCTCGGTGGGCCGCACCGGCGCTATCACCCCCGTAGCCGGGCTTGAACCTGTAAAATGCGGCGGCGTTACCATTTCCAGCGCCACGCTGCACAATTTCGACGAGATAGCGCGCCTTGGGCTGAAAATAGGGGATAAAGTAGTGATAGAGCGCGCGGGGGAAGTTATCCCGAAAGTAGTCAAAGTCGTGCCGGGAGCCCGTACCGGCTCAGAAAAAGAAATAGTTCCGCCCAAAGCCTGCCCCTCCTGCGCCTCCGAGCTTTTTAAAGACGAGGAGGAAGTCGCCCTGCGCTGCGTGAACCCGTCGTGCCCCGTCCAGTTCAAGCGCTCCCTGCTGCACTTCGCCTCGCGCGACGCGATGAATATAGAGGGCTTCGGCGTTTCTTCCACGGAGCAGCTCGTGGACAAAGGCCTGGTGAAGGGCTTTCCCGATATCTACCGCCTCAGAAAAGAGGACCTGCTCGGGCTGGAGCTTTTCAAGGATAAAAAAGCCGATAACCTCCTCGCTCAGATAAACAAGAGCAAGGAGCAGCCGCTCTCCCGCCTGATATACGCCCTGGGCATAAGGCATATCGGAGAGAAGAACGCCCGGGTGCTGGCGCAACATTTTAAAACCATGAAAGCCTTTACAGGCTCCGGCCCGGAGGAACTGGCCCGCGTCAGCGACGTCGGCCCCGTAATAGCGGAGGCCGTCGCTGAATTTTTTAAGTCCGGGGCCACCCGGAAGATGGTCTCGGAACTGGGCGAGCTGGGCCTGCGTCTCGACGAGCCGGAGCGAAAAAACTCCGGGGGCGCCCTCGCCGGGAAGACTTTCGTTTTTACAGGGGAGCTGAAGACCATGACGCGCGGCGAGGCGCAGGCGAAAGTCCTGGAGCAGGGGGGGAAGGAAACCTCGAGCGTTTCCTCTAAAACCTCCTGCGTGGTCGTAGGCGAGGCCCCTGGTTCCAAGTACGATAAAGCGAAGAAGCTAGGCGTGCCCGTTCTTTCCGAAGAGGAATTCATACGGCTTATTTCCAGTAAATAGGGCGTCAGCGCCCGGGAGCAGAAAAATGGACTATAAAATTTTAGCGGCCGCCCTGGTTATTTCAGCCCAGTGTTCTCTTAAAGCCGCGCCTGCGGTTGAAACCTCGCTTTTGACCGCTGCCCCGCCTAAGGCGGCCGCCCTGAACGAAGTGGCCAGGTTCATGACGAAAGCCGGCTATCACTTTAACCTGGAAGCCCCGCAGGAATGCGGCGATTCGGAAGCTTTCGAGGTCACTAAGCCTTCGCTGAAATGCAAGTTCGCCGCCGCCGGGGAGCAGGTAGTCAGCCTGAAAATATGTGACGATGGCGGGGCGGCCTGCATGTTCGAGGATTTTACCGTGCTGGTGAAGGGAGAAGCCAAGCAGCCCGCCTCTGTAACCGCGAAAGCGGCTAAAGATACCGGGCTCGACGGCTTCCTGCTGAACGAACCGGGAACCGCGCTCGCGCAGGCCAAAAAAGAGCATAAGCTGCTGTTCATAGATTTTTTCGGCAGGTGGTGCCCGCCTTGCCGGGTCATGGAGGATACCGTCCTGACGCACCCGGCCTTCCTTAAGGCCACCCGGGAGATGGTTCGCATCAGCCTCGACGTTGACAGGCCGGAGGTTCGCGAATGGCGCTCCCTCTTCAAGCCCGGCGGCTATCCGACCTATCTCATAGCCGACCCGGAGCTTAACGAGATCGGGCGCTGGAGCGGGAGCGGAAACCTCTCGGCTTTCAATTCATGGATCGGCGAACAAGTGCGCTGGAAAGACCAGCCTATAGAAAAAGCCAAGTCCGATACCGCCGGACTGGACGAGGCGGGCAGGCTGCGCGTGGCGAAAAATTATATGGCCGCAGAGAAATGGGGAGAGGCGAGAAAAGCGCTGGCCGGCATAGCCACACGGTCCGCCGCTTACCTGGACGCGCAGGCGCAGATCTCCGGCGCTGAGTCCACCGAAACCGTAAAAATGCTGCCGCTTTATATGGGATTTATCGACCGCTTCGACGGGCATGACGGCCAGCCCGCGGAAGGCGCGGTGCTGGACTGGATAGCGGCCCTACATAAACTCGACCCGGAGGCCGCCAAGCCTTATATCTCCGGCCTGGACGCGCTTATCGAGCGCCTGAATATTTCCAAAGACGCTTTGCAGGAAGGCTATACGCCCACGGATGTTCTCTTCCAGGCGGCCACGGATATGGACGAAGCCGGGCTCGCCGACCTGTCGAACGGGCTTTATGTCCGCGCGGCCGGGGCTTACGGCGGGCAGGCGGCTAAAGCGGAGAAGCCCGGGCTCGCAAAGGGCTTGCGCATGTCCCAGGCCCGCTGCCTTATGGGCGCGAAGCTCTATAAGGACGCGGCCGCGGTTTACGGCGGGCTCGCGGAGAAATTCCCGGGCGAGTACGCTTTCCACCGCTCTTACGCCGGCGCGCTGCTGCAGCTGAAGAATTACCCGGAGGCGCTCAGGGAAGCCGACCTCGCGGTCGACCTTTCCTACGGGGACATCCATTCCAGCGCCGTGATACTTAAAGCCAGGATAGAGCTGGCCCAGAAGAACAGAGCCGGGGCGCTGAAGACGATCAGGGACGCGCTTGCGAAGCTGGAGGCCTCCAAGGACAGCTCTCCCTCGGCTTCGCGCGGCCTGAAAGCCTACCTGAAGGATCTAACGGCGCCCGAGTAAGCCGGAGCTATGGACAAGACCGCGTACCTGAGCGTTTACGATAAGACCGGGCTGGAGGAATTCGCCCTCGGCCTGGAAGCGCTCGGCTTCGGGATCTACGCCTCCGGTTCCACCTATAAACTCCTGGCCGAGGCCGGCATAGAGGCGGAGGAAGTCCGCTATTCCCCGCCGGTGCCTTACGCGGTGCTTAAAGCCATGTCAGGGCGTTTCCCCGCCGTTTCCGAGAACGGGGTGGAGCTGCCGGGCTTTTACGTAGTGGCCGCCAACCTTTACCCCATAGCCAGCATAGTCGGCCAGGAGGAGTTCGCCATCGGGGAGCTCTCCAGCTATTTGGACCAGGCCAACTCAGCCGTGCTGCGCGCCGCCGCCCGCGACTTCGAAAATGTCATTACGGCGTCCAGCCCCGCGGATTACGCGCCGCTGCTACTCGCCCTCAAGGAGTCCGGCGGCCTTGAGCCGGAAGTAAAAAAACAGCTGGCCGCCAGGGCCTGGCAGCACCTGGCCGCTTACGACGCCACGGTGGCGCAGTACCTTTCCGAGACCGGGAACCTGCTGGGCGACGAAGTGGTGCTGAGTCTGAAAAAAGTTTCTGACCTGGAGTACGGGGAGAACCGCCACCAGAGAGCCGCTTTCTACGCCCTTAGCGGCGCCCGCCCGCGCGGCCTTAACGCCGCGAAGACCCTGGCCGGGGCCGGACTCAACCTCAATCACTACCTGGACCTGGATACCGCCTTCGAGCTGGCGCTCGAGTTCGAAGAGCCGGTCTGCGTTATTTCAAAGCACGACAGGCCGACCGGCGTCTGCGCCGCCGGCACGCAGGCGGAGTCCCTGCGCTGCGCTTTAAAGAGCGACCCGGCGGGGGCGGTAGGCGGAACCGCCGCTTTCAACCGGCAGGTCGAGAGGGAGACGGCCGGGCTGCTGGCTGAAGCTTTTATCGAGAGCGTGATCGCCCCGGACTACAGCCCCGAGGCCCTTAAAGTACTGCGAGCCAAGGAAGGCCTGCGGGTGTTGTCGCTTTCTGCTCCCGTTCTTTCCCCTTACGAGGTGGAGCTCCATTCAGTTTCCGGCGGCGTGCTGATAGAGTCCAAGGACAACAGGCTTTTTTCCTCGGAGCCGGCCTGCGTCACCAGGCGCAAGCCCTCCGACGCCGAACTGCGGGCGCTGCTGCTGGCCTGGAAGACCGTAAAATACGCCAAGACCTACGCCGCCGTGCTCGCCGAGGGGCACAATGTCATAGCCGTCAGCGCTTCGGAAAGCTCCAGCTACGACGCGGTCAGGAGCGCCCTTTGGAAAATGCGCGACAAACGCTCCATCCTGCCGGGCTCCGGCCCGCTGGTGATGGCCGCCGACGCGGCGCTCCCTCTTAAAACGCTCCAGGCCGCGCTGGCCGGCGGCATAAGCGCCATTATCCAGCCCGGCGGCTGGCAGGACGACGAAGACTGCGTAAAACTCTGCGACACCAAGAACGCCGCGATGCTCTTCGCCGGCATCCGCCACTTCAGACACTAAAAAAGATAATTGATCCGGGCGCGACGTGGGTGTCAGGTTAGCAAAAGCCTCTCGGAGGCCGAGGCTTGCGCAGCGCC
>JAVHPG010000319.1:0-1253 GCA_036170455.1 Elusimicrobiales bacterium | reverse complement strand
TATGCTGAATACCTCAAAGTCAGTTCTTTATGACGCCCCAGGAACTTAAAAAAATTATAGCCGCCGGTGAATCCCAGACGCTGGAATTTAAAGCTTCATTCTCCAACGAGGCCGTTGAAGCTGTTGCCGCTATTTCAAGAGAGTGGGGAACGCTAACCACCTTATGACTCCGGACGAAGTCGCCCAAGCGCACTTCAGAACCTTTAATTCCAGTTGGGACTATACCACTGACCCAGAGCATACACTGGCTGATATTTCCCTGACAAAAGTAAAAAAATTCATCAGCCGTGTGAACAAAGGCCGATCGGTAAAAATAAAAGACGCCCCGCTAAAGGCGCTTGAAAAATTAGACCTTGTCCGCGGCAAGCATATCTCACGGGCCTGCTACCTCCTTTTCCTCAAGAGGGAATCCCTTTTCACCGCCGTGGAACTAGGCCGCTTCCAGACCCCGACCCTTATAAAAGACGGCGACAGGACAAAGTCCGACTTATTCACACAGGTGGACGCCGTATTTAATTTCATCCTTAAGCACATCAACAAGGAGTATATCATCACCGGCAAGCCGCAGCGCGACGAGCGCTGGGATTATCCCCTGGACGCCCTGCGGGAAATAATCATCAACTCCATAGTGCACCGGGACTATTCCGGTCCTACTGGCGGCATCGTTAAAGTGTACGACGATAAGATAGAGATAAGCAATGCCGGCCGCCTGCCGCCCGGGCTAACCGTGGCCCAGCTTGTCAGCGGAGAATACATCTCCGAACCGCGTAACGCCCAGATAGCGGAAATGTTCAAGGAAGCTGGCGTAATAGAGCGGTACGGTTCAGGCATAGGCCGCATAATAAACGATTTTAAGGAGTACGGCCTGACCGCGCCAGAGTTTGCTGAGCTCGGGAACCACTTCCGAGTGACCGTCTATAAGAAACGCATTTCTGGTTTAATACAGGGAGCGCCTGCGGAAAGCGAAGGGAAAACCGGGGAGAAAGGGTTGGTGGGTGGGTTGGTGGGTGGGTTGGCGGAAAGCCAGAAGAAAATCTACCAGGCAATGCTGGCAAACCCTACTGTTTCAAAAACAGAACTGGCGAAACAGCTTGGGATAAGTTCGACGGCCATAGATAAAAACATTTCGGCCTTGAAGCGGAAGGCACTAGTGCGTCGCGTAGGACCAGACACGGGCGGCCATTGGGAGGTACTTCCCAAATGAATAACCCCTCAATTGCGTCCAAGCGCATAATGCTGACCGGCGGCGCCGG
>JAVHPG010000318.1:0-1259 GCA_036170455.1 Elusimicrobiales bacterium | reverse complement strand
TGGGGCGGCAGCTTCACAATGAAGTCGGAGCCAGGCCAGGGCACGGCTGTCCTGATAACTCTCCCGCGCTCCGCCGCACAATCTGCCGGCCGCACAGTCGTCCTGCTGGACGACGACATGCTTGTGCATATGAACTGGAAGCTGGCCGCCAAAGCCGCCTGTGTAGAGTTGAAGGCCTACAAAACTCCGCAGGCTTTCGTCGGCGACATAGAAGTCATGCCTAAAGACACCCCTATTTATATAGATTCCGACTTAGGCAACGGCATTAAAGGCGAAAACATAGCCAAAGACCTGCACGCTAAAGGCTTTACCGACCTGACCATGGCCACCGGCCACGGCCCGGAAGAATTTGCCCATCTCCCCTGGTTGAAAGTAACCGGCAAAGAGCCCCCTTGGGGCGTATAGCCCTCTTTGTAAACCGGGTTTCATGCTCGCTGACATTTTCATTTGAAAATAATATTTTCAAATGAAAATGTTTTTATCAGTTTCCCCCTTCTTAATAGCCATTTAAAACCACCTTTTATCATCAAAACACAGGGAAACGGCCCTTGTCCGCCATTGGCATACAAATTGCTCTGTATCGGTCATAGCGGCACTAAATCTAAAAATGGTTAGGGGAAAGGAAATTATGAAAAAGAGCAACATACTGATAGCCATCTTCACAGTGATAGCGGCGGCCTCGGTGGCCAGGGCCGGGAATCCAGAGGTAAACTTTGACGGCAGAACTTCCGGGGCTTTAAGTTTTACGGAGACCCTACGTGAGAATATGGCGGCATCCGGAGATATGACTATGCCTCAGGCAGCCCCTGTGGCTGAATTTGCTGGCGCCATTTCTCCGCTGTCTTCCGGAGGCTGCATGGCCGTCTGTCAGTATGGAATGAATAGCGACTGTTCCTGCAAGAAGTCCTGGCTGCAGGAATTTTTAGAGCAGCAGAGCGGCACAACCTGTCAGCCAGTACCGCTTGATGCCAGCTGGTACGAGATGGTCCGCTGCGGCGGCAACTCCGTGGACTGGAATCTTCTGATTTCAAGTGCACAGGGACAGGCCAAATCAGTGGCATCAGCCCGCATGTTCCACCCCGACCTGCAGCAAAAACTGCGTGGTGTCCTGATGGGATATTGCAACACTTACCCGGAATTCGCAGAGGCTGTGCTGCCCATGTTAAAAAATGAGAAGACTAAAATCGTAGCGCGCGATGGGTTTGTATATATCCTAAGCGGCAATAGTATAATAAGGTTTAGCGGAAAAGAAGCTCCCG
>JAVHPG010000317.1:0-5773 GCA_036170455.1 Elusimicrobiales bacterium | reverse complement strand
GGCACTACGCGCCTTCGCTCTTGCTCCGCCGGTAGGCTGCATCTTATAACAACCTTGTATAACGAAGTTTTTAATATACTCCCCTTTGTGGCAGTCTGACAGGCCATCACCGGATAGGCCCATTACACCCTGGTCTTTCAAGGCCGTATCAGGAGCTTGGTCGTCCGGTGACTTACTCAGGAAGCCCGAACAGTTGCCAGGGACTTTATTGATCCCGCATTCTATTACAAGGTCGGGCGAACGAGGACATATGACGAACGAAAAACAGTGGGTTGGAATAGATGTTTCAGGCAGTGAGCTGGCGGTCGGCGCATATCCGTCACGGCAAACCAGCGTGTTCAAGTATGACGCTGACGGGATTGCGGCCTTGGCCGCGTTCCTGGAGCCCTTGCAGCCGCAGCTGGTGGTGCTTGAGGCCACCGGTGGCATTTGAACTGCGCGCCGCAACCGAGTTGTATTCTGCCGGTTTTCCGGTCTGCGTGGTGAACCCGCGGCAGGTCCGCGATTTCGCCAAGTCGCTTGGGATCCTGGCAAAGACGGATGGCGTGGATTCGCTGGCGCTGGCGAGGTTTGCCGAGGCGGTCAAGCCGCCGATCCGGCACCTGGCCACCGCGGAAGAACAGGCGATAAAAGACCTCATTTCCCGTCGGAGACAGTTGATAGATATGGTGGCGCAGGAAAAGAACCGCCTCACGCGCGCCGAAGGCCGCATTAAGACTGGAATAACCAAGCACATCGAGTGGTTGAAGAAGCGCATAGCGGATTTGGACGAAGAGTTAACCGACGCCATTTCGCATAGCCCGTCATGGAACGAAAAAGGCGAAATTCTAAAAAGCGTTCCAGGGGTGGGAAAAGTCTTGAGCGCCACCTTTATCGCTGACCTGCCCTGCTGCTCTCGGCCAGATACCGCTTCTAAGGCGGTTTTACCGCGACCGGAAAAAGGGCCGCCCCGCGGCCTTTTTCCTATTACGGCAGGGAACATGGACCCATTTACCCTTAAAGATTATCGCGCCAGTCATTTCCTTCTGAATTTTGTCAGGAGCCAGCTGCAGGGCTGGTATACCCGGGAGAATATTCTGCGGAAAGCCGGGCACCCCGACGGAAAAGAAAGCCGCGTGGCGGAGCTGGCCCGGCTGCTTGACCAGGTTAACGCCTGGCAGGGAGAGCTTAAGCCGGATGCGCCGCCTTTTATAAGGGAGAATGGCATCGTTATACGCCCCGGGCTTGCGGCCGAGGCCGCCAGGGTCCTGCGGCTGCTGTTCGACCAGTATGCCCGCATGAATGAACGTCTCAACACCATCCTCGATGCGCCCGAACAACTGCACGCCCGCAAAGAGGACTTCCAGTATCTAGTCGCCTTCATGAGCTGGGCCTATTATGCCATCAACAACGCGGTACAAGGCGACCTACTGTTCGCCGGTATTTTTGCCGACGGCGAACTGTTAAAGTACAGGGAAGGGGACGAGGAACTGTCGCGGAAGGAACTTGATTTCGTCAACTATCTGGTTAATGTGCTCAACGATGAAACCATTTACAAGCCACAGACCTGCAACGACCTGACCACAATGGCAGAGACGGTATTGAACGAAACCATTAAAAGATTCGCCGAACAGGCGGACCGCTACCTGACCGTTCTGGAAAAACAGGAGAACGCGGGAACCCGGGAAGTCAGCTGATTCCGGGGTCGCGCGTTAGAATGACGCCACTCGAGTTAAGGATTTTCGAGGTATACCCGCTGATCTGCCCCAACTGTTCACTTGGCATGCCAGGCGTCGCCGCGGATATCTGTGTGCGAGCAATCCAGGTAAAAATGGCCCCACCGCTCGTCCTGCGGATTGCTGATATACGCCCATTTCCCGGAATCCCGCGCCTGGAAGGCCGGGTAATACACCACTTCTCTCGTTCGAGGATGGAACCTGACAAGGTTTACCTGCGGCATGGCGTCCAGATAGCGCTTTCCATCGGTCAGGGCGGCCAGAGAGGGGGGGAATGTTTCACGGTCCCCGCGGTAGATGGTTTATGGCCGCGCGGACAACGGACAAATCTCCGCGCATAGCCTCCTGCCTGCTGCCTTCGAACATCCCTGCCGCTTTCTTCCCCGCATTATAGGCCGCCATGGAAAACAAGAGGGATATCACGCTCGCCTTGACCGCCGTCCGAAAGAGGCTTCGGGCCCCTTCGGGCGGCGACAGCCTGCGCCCCAGCGCGGCGAAGAAGAGCGCCAGCGCCGCGGCGATACCGGCCGCGAACAGCACCGGTACGGGACCGGCGAAACCGGCGGTCAGCGCGTGCATCCAGTGATAGCCGCTGAAAGCGACATAAACCGCGGGACCGAACCAGGCCGGCACCCCGATCGCGGCAAGCCAGATCCCGGGCCTGAGCCGCCGGTCGGTCCCGCGGACGGCCGAATATATCAGAAGACCGGCGGAAACCGGCAGGGCCAGCCCGAGGCAGAGCAGTGGCTATTGATCCAGGTGAACCTTTGGAAACAGCGAAACCGCGTATAAGGGATAGTTGCAGACTTTGCCGTCTTGCTTGAAGTTCCTTAATGTGGCCATAGATAAAACGCGTGAACCGTATCGTGCGCCAAAAACAGCAAGACTTTTTTTCTGTTTACTCATTCCAGCTTTTACCTCAAGCGGAAAAACATCATCAGTGTACGGCATAACAAAATCAACTTCAGCGCTGTTATCGCTAGTCCAGTAATAAAGCGCTTTATGGCCGTTGGCTATCAACTCCTGGGCAACATAGTTCTCCGTGAACGCGCCATTATATTCGGAGAAAAGACGGTTCCCTTCTACTATCGTTTTTTGCGAAAGATCGAGCATGGCGCCTAAAAGCCCGGTGTCCAGCAGGTAGAGTTTAAAGATATTATCTTCGCAGTAGCCGCTTAAAGGCAACTTCGGCGCTTTTATAGAAAAGCATTTATAAACGAGCCCCGCCTGCACAAGCCATTGTATAGATTCGTTATAGTCTCTCGCCCTGGCATTTCCGGATATTTCCGAGAATTTGAATTTTTTATTTTCCTTGGCCAGTTGCCCCGGCATGGAATTCCAGATGTTCGTGATTTTGATCGCTTCGGTTTTGGTTGCGTGCTTGGAGATATCCATCAGGTAGGCCGCAAGTATTTCAGTTTGAATGGTTCTGACTTTATTCAGGTCCCTGTCGTGTTTGTATTGCGCGATCGCCTCGGGCATGCCTCCGATAAAATAATATAGCCTCAGATTCTCAAGCAGCTCGTTGTGGAAGGCGAGTTCAAAGGGCTCGGGCGTGGCGGCGGTTTGCAGCAGCCGGCGCAGCCCGGATTTTCCTACGCCTTCAAGATATTCGCCGAAAGACAACGGATAGAGATTTATAAAATTCACTTTCCCCACAGGGAAGGGGGCATGGCGGCCTATCCTTATGCCAAGCAAGGAACCGGCGGCGGCAATATGGTATTGCCCGGCTTCCTCCTGAAAATATTTCAGGCTCGTCAAAGTTTCCGGGGAATTCTGGACTTCATCAAAGATGATCAGCGTTTTTCCCGGCAGGATGTTTTTTTCGCGGTAAATAGACAGCTTTTCAATAATTTTCACAGGTGAAATCTTACCCTTAAAAAAATCATTTAAAGCGGGATCTTCCTCAAAATTAAAATATGCTGTATCCTGATATTCATTTTTTCCGAATTCCTTCAGGATATAGGTTTTACCTACTTGCCTGGCACCCTGAAGAATTAAAGGTTTCCTGGTATCGGACTTTTTCCAACTAATAAGACCTTGGTAAATATCTCTTTTCATAATGATATACTAACCAAAAACGTGAATAAAAGCAAGAAAGTGCCATTTAAAACGTGAAAATACCACAAATACTCATGCCAATAACGTGAGCAAATCACAGCAAAGCAGTAACAACCCCATATTGACCAGAGGAAGATTATCATGATATGCTTCCCTCATGGGACCTAACATATAACCATGAAAATGCTTAAAGCTGCCAACTTCGAAGACGCTCTGCAAGCGTTCCGCGGGGAGGATTTCGACGCCGCCGTCGCTCCCTTCGCGCGCGAACAGGGCGAGATACTGGAATTCATCACCGAACTGGGCGGGGAGCTCAGCGAGGAAGATGAGGTCTATCTCGAACTGACAGCCCTGAATGCCTGGCGCCTCATCAAGGCCGCCGGCTTCACCGCCCCGCCCGCCACCCGCGAGACGATGCAGGCGCTCCAACTGGCCCGGCTGAAACGAATGGATGAACTGTTCAGGAAGCGGGATAAAGAATATCTCACTCTCGAGGTCCTGCTCGGACTACTGGAAGGCCACCCCCAGGAAGAAATGGCGCGCACGGCGGCAGTACGCGCGATCGCCCCGGCCGCAAAAAAAGCGGGAAAGCTCTCCGACGATCAGGCGCTCCTTTTTATAGCGGTGCAGGCGGTGTTCGACGCGCTATGCGGCATAGTTCCGCCGCCGGAACTGCTGGAGGAGTACAAAGACCAGCCGCCGCGCGCCTGGGAAGGCATCCGCGATCTGCGCGTCACCGAACCATCTTCGGACTACACCAACCGGCTCATGACGGAAAAGAACTTCACGACCATAGAGGAAATGAATAACTTCATGGACGAAAACGTCACCGGGAAGCGCCTGAAGGTGGCGCCCGCCACGCCGCTGCAGGCCGCGCAGGACCTCATTTACCGCGCAATGGATTGCCATAACACTCATGTGCGCGAACAGCTGGCCAGGCAGGCGCTGGAAGTTTCTCCGGACTGTGCCGACGCCTACAACCTGCTGGCCGAGGAAACCTCGGAGTCCGCGGGGCAGGAACTGGAACTCTGCACCAAGGCCGCGGAAGCCGGCGCACGTGCGCTGGGCGGGGAGCTGAAGGAATGGAGCGGGGAACTGTGGCCTCACCTGGAAGCGCGACCGTATATGAGGGCGAAGGCGGGCATAGCCCACGCGCTTTGGGGCCTGGACCGCCGCGCCGAGGCCGAGGCGGCCTACCACGAACTGCTGCGACTCAACAGGAACGATAACCAGGGGATCCGGTACACGCTGCTGGCTTTTTACGCGGAAAAGCGCGAGCTGGAGAAGATGGACACGCTGATAAGCGGCTGGGGCCACGACGATGCCGCAACGGAATGGGTTTACACCAAGGCGCTCACCGCCTTCGCGCTGGGCAAACCCGGTGCCACTACGGCGCTGCAGGCGGCCTTCGCGCGAAACCCGCATGCCCCGGACTACCTGCTGAAGGACAAGGAACCGCCGGAGGATCTCCGCGGAGACAGGCTCACCCTGGGCGGAGCGGACGAGGCGTACTCCTACGCCGAGACCTTCAGGCAGGTCTGGGCGGAGACCCCCGGCGCCCTTGTGTGGCTGAAGACCGGCCGCACGGTGCTGGCGGAGAAGAAACCCGGCCGCAATGCCCCGTGCCCCTGCGGCTCCGGGAAGAAATACAAGAAGTGCTGCGGCATGTAGGCGCCCGGCGCACGACCACCGCTGCCGCACAGTATTCCCCGGCACAAGCAGATATTGAGGCCGGTCATTGTAAAACCAGTCCCAAGATTGTTTCATGGTCTTATCTCACAAGGGGGGGACCATGGAAGAAAAATCATTTGTCCGCAGTTGGATACGCGACACCGTCCGCAATGGCGTGCGGTATTACTCGGTAGTGGACGCGATAGCGGGGACCGTCGACACCAAGAACCCGCGCGACTACTGGTATCACATCAAAAACAGACCGATGGATGAACATGACTTTAAGTTGTCGACACTTTGTCGACAACTGCGTTTAAAGGCCAAAG
>JAVHPG010000316.1:0-5774 GCA_036170455.1 Elusimicrobiales bacterium | reverse complement strand
GAGCCGAAGTCTTTGTCTTTGGCTACCGTACCAGGTGCTTATTGAAAAAGGCGCTCTTAAGCGCTAAGCGGCTTCAGCCTACGACTTCTTCCGGCTTGAACCAGATCTTGATCTCGCGGTCCGCTTCCTCGACATTGCCGGAAGCATGGACGACGTTCTCGAAATTGCCCTGGCAGATCCGGCCGAAAGAGCCGCGGATGGTCCCGGGAGCCGCCTGCTCCGGGTTGGTGGCGCCTACCACGGCGCGGATGCCCTTCACGGCGTTCTCGCCCTTGTAAACCATGGCAAGGACCCTGCGTCCGGAGACGCCGTGAAAATCTCCCTTTATAAACTGGATCAGGTTGGAAAAAAAAGGCATATCCTTGAGAAGGGCGTAATGCTCCCGCGCCAGCTCCTCGGAGACAGAGACGATCTTTGAAGCGACCATATCGAAGCCGGCATTATCCAGCCTGTCCACCACGATGCCCGACAGTTTCCGCTTCATGCCGTCCGGCTTTACCAGAATGAGAGTTTTTTCAATAGCCATGATGTAGCCTCCAGTTAAAATATGGTCTCTCATTCTACATTTTTGGCGGCCGCGCATAAAGCCCCCGGCCCGGCTCTCCCCT
The DNA here is from genome assembly GCA_036170455.1 of Elusimicrobiales bacterium. Lineage (GTDB taxonomy): Bacteria > Elusimicrobiota > Elusimicrobia > Elusimicrobiales > UBA9959 > UBA9959. The sequence goes on along the minus strand of JAVHPG010000316.1, from coordinate 5,166 downwards.
GTAGCGGCAGGGGAAAATGCTATACTGAAGGTACGCCATACGAATTTCAGTTCCCAGCAGACCTTTAAGGAGAATAATACACATATGTCCAAGAACATGACGGCAATGGATGGAAACACGGCGGCGGCTCACGTGGCCCACGCTACAAACGAAGTTATCGCTATTTACCCGATTACACCTTCTTCCGTTATGGGCGAGATATCGGACATAAAGTCCGCTCACGGAGAAAAGAATATCTGGGGCACCGTTCCCTCGGTCATTGAAATGCAGTCGGAAGGCGGCGCCTCCGGCGCGGTGCACGGCGCTCTTTCCGCCGGCGCCCTTACCACAACCTTCACCTGCTCCCAGGGCCTCCTGCTGATGATCCCCAATATGTACAAGATAGCCGGCGAGCTGACCAGCACGGTGTTCCACGTCAGCGCGCGCGCGGTTGCCGCGCACGCGCTCTCCATCTTTGGCGACCACGGGGACGTGATGGCCTGCCGCCAGACCGGCTGGGCGATGCTGGCTTCCGCCAACCCGCAGGAGGCCATGGACTTCGCCCTTATTTCACAGGCCGCCACGCTCAAGACCCGCGTGCCCTTCATGCATTTCTTCGACGGCTTCCGTACCTCCCACGAACTGAACATGGTTGAACCGCTCTCCCCCGAGATCATGCGCGGGATGCTCAGCGAGAAACTGATAGCCGAGCACAAGGCCCGCGGCCTCAATCCCGAGCGCCCGGTCCTGCGGGGCACCGCCCAGAACCCCGACGTTTTCTTCCAGGCCCGCGAAGCCTGCAACAAGTTCTACGACGCCGTCCCCACCATGGTGAAAGAAGCCATGGGACAGTTCGAAAAGCTGACCGGCCGCAAATACGGCCTGTTCGACTACGTGGGCGCCCCTGACGCCGACAAGATAGTGATAGTGATGGCCTCCGGCGCCGACACCGTGGAAGACACCGTGAACTTCCTGGTTAAGGGCGGCGCCAAAGTGGGCGTCCTCAAAGTGCGCCTGTACCGCCCGTACTCGGAAGCGGATTTCATAAAGGCCCTCCCCAAGACCGTGAAGAGCATCGCCGTCCTCGACCGCACCAAGGAACCGGGTTCCCTGGGCGAGCCGCTGTTCCAGGACGTAGTTACTGCCTGCTCCAACGCTTTTAAGTCCGGCGCCCTGAAGGAGCTCCCGCTTATCCTGGGCGGGCGCTACGGCCTCGGCTCCAAGGAATTCACCCCGGCCATGGCCAAAGCGGTCATAGAGAACCTCTCCGCCGCCAAGCCCGTCCATGGTTTCACCGTGGGCATCAATGACGACGTGACCAACCTGAGCCTCAAGTACGACGCCGAGTGGACCACCGAACCCGCGGACATCTTCCGCGCGCTCTTCTACGGCCTGGGCTCCGACGGCACCGTGGGCGCCAACAAGAACACCATAAAGATCATCAGCGAAGAGACCGGCCAGTATGCGCAGGGCTACTTCGTATACGACTCCAAGAAAGCCGGCTCCATGACCGTCTCCCATGTGCGCTTCGGCAAGAACTATATCCGCGCGCCGTACCTGGTCTACAAGGCCCGCTTCATCGGCTGCCACCAGTTCAGCTTCCTCGAAAAATACGAGATGCTCGACAAGGCCGAGGACAAGGCGGTCTTCCTTATTAACAGCCCGTTCGAAGCCGCCGACGTGTGGGACCGCCTGCCGCTGGAAGTGCAGGAAAACATCATCAAGAAGCACCTGAAGGTCTATGTCGTCAACGCCTCCAAGATAGCCGAACAGACCGGCATGGGCGCGCGCATCAACGTCATCATGCAGACCGCTTTCTTCGGCATCTCCGGCGTGCTCCCCAAGGACGAAGCTATCGACGCCATCAAGAAGGCCACCAAGAAGACCTACGCGAAAAAAGGCGAGGAAGTTGTAAAGAAGAACTTCGCCGCCATCGACCAGACCCTTGCCGCCATCCAGGAAGTGAAGGTGGGAGGCCTGACCTCCAGGATAAAGCGCGTCTGCGCGGTGGAGGGCTTCCCTCCTTTCGTGCGCGACACCCTGTGCGAGATGATGGCCTTCAGGGGAGACGAGCTGCCCGTGTCGGCCCTCCCTGTTGACGGGACCTTCCCGACCGCCACCTCCCAGTACGAGAAGCGTAATATCGCCCTGGAGTCGCCGGTCTGGAACCCGGAGCTGTGCATACAGTGCGGCATCTGCTCGCTAGTCTGCCCCCACGCCGTGATACGCGTGAAGGCTTACGACGGGGCGGAGCTGGCGAAAGCCCCGAAGACTTTTAAATCCGTTGACGGCCGCGCGGCCCTGAAAGGTTTGAAGTTCACCACCCAGGTTTCCGTGGAAGACTGCACCGGCTGCGGCGCCTGCGTCTACAACTGCCCCGCCAAGGAAAAGAAAGAGGGGAAGGAGACGGGCCGCAAAGCCATCAATATGGCGCCCCAGTTCCCGCTGCGCGCTACCGAGCCGGCGAACTGGAAGTTCTTCCTGTCCCTTAAGGACCAGGGCTCGGCCAAGGTTAACCGCAATACCGTCCAGGGCAGCCAGCTGGTGAGGCCGCTGTTCGAGTTCTCCGGCGCCTGCGCCGGCTGCGGAGAGACGCCCTACGTGAAGCTGATGACCCAGCTGTTCGGCGACCACCTCACTGTGGCCAACGCCACCGGCTGCTCGTCCATCTACGGCGGCAACCTGCCCACCACGCCTTACTGCACCAGGGAGGACGGCCGCGGCCCGGCCTGGTCCAACTCTCTGTTCGAAGATAACGCCGAGTTCGGCCTGGGCATGCGCGTGGCCTATGACAAGATGACGGAAGAGGCCCGCGAGATACTGGCCGCTATGAAGGACGGCCAGCTGAAGGCGCAGGCGGCCCTAATCGGCGAAGTGCTTAACGCCAAGCAGGAGGACTGGGCGGCCATCGAGCAGCAGCGCGGCCGGATAGCCGACCTTAAGAAGGCCCTGTCCGCCGCCGGCGGAGAGCAGGCGGCCCGCATGCTTACGCTGGCCGACCACCTGATAAAGAAATCGATGTGGATACTCGGCGGCGACGGCTGGGCCTACGACATAGGCTATGGCGGCCTCGACCATGTACTGGCCAGCGGCCGCAAAGTCCGCGCGATGGTCCTGGACACGGAAGTTTACTCTAACACCGGCGGACAGATGTCCAAATCCACCCCGATGGGCGCCGTGGCTCTTTTCGCGGCGGGCGGCAAAGTTCTCCCTAAGAAAGATTTGGGAATGATCGCCATGACCTACGGGAATATCTACGTGGCCCAGATAGCCCTGGGCGCGAACTACCTGCAGTCCGTTAAAGCCCTGTCTGAAGCCGAGGCTTTTGACGGGCCTTCCCTGATAATAGCCTACAGCCACTGCATAGCTCACGGCATAGACATGGGCGCGGGCATGAACGAGCAGAAGAAGGCCGTGGCCTCCGGCCGCTGGCCGCTCTACAGGTTCAACCCGGCGCTGAGGGCGCAGGGGAAGAACCCGCTGACCCTGGACAGCACCGGCCCCAGCATCCCGGTCTCGGAATTCATGATGGGCGAGAACCGGTTCCGCTCCCTGCACAATACCAATCCTGAGGTTGCCGCCAGGCTCATGAAGCTGGCAGAAGAGGAATACAAGTGGCGCCTCAGCGTCTACAAGCAGCTGGCCGCGATGAACTGCGATGTCCCGAAGGCGGAGGAGAAAGTACCGGCCTGATAAACCGCGCGCAAAAGCAGAGGGCGGGCGCCGAAAGGCCCCGCCCTTTTCTTTGCCCCGGGCCGGGCCGGCCGCAGCCTTGGCCGCCTGTTGCACATAGCGCTTGTTATACGGCACAGGCATAGCCTTGACAGCCATTTACATGTCAACCTCGATATAGGTCTAAAGGCCCAGCAACGGCTAGGCCTTAATAGTTTCATTTCCTGGGCCCTTTGGCGCTGATAGAAAATTGCGCTCCGGGCTATACTCTAGATGTAGCCGATGTATTAAGGAGTAAACAACAAATGAAATTATACCTCTCCTCCTTGCCAGCGCTGTTCTCGGTTTTGTTCTCGGTAGCCGCCCCGGCCTTTTGCGCCGAGGTTCCCCTGCTTTCCGTCGAGAAACAGGCGTCGCAGGCCGTTCCGCAATTCACTAAATATGAAGCTGACCTGGCAAAGCAGGACCCCTCCTACTTCACTATAAATCCAAAATCGATCCGGCTGCAGTTCATCGAGACCAAAGAAGAGCCGGACATGTCCTATGTAAAACTCCAGGAAGCTCCCCCTAAGGACCTAAACTCTGTCCTCGTCACCATAGACCAGATAGTCAATATCGCTTCCAAGGTCTGGAATATCATCCAGGCCAACGCCCCGGTGGTTAACATAGACACCAAATACGCCACCGCCTACCCGCAGGGAATAACCTCCGCCTCGCAGCTCGCGCAGTGGTCAAGGCCGAAGTCCTACGTTTACGGCTTCTACGCTGAAAACCTATACGGCTCGGTGATGGTGGATTGCAAATATAAAATGTCTTTCTCTTATAACGGGAACTATAAAGGCAAAGGCAAGTACCTCACCGCGGTGGCCGTGATCCCCGCCTCGGTCAGCGTGGGCTGGGGCTATAAGTTCTACATGTCGGCCGCCGTGCCCGATTCCACGATAGCCAATGTCGGCACGCACCTCGACCCGGTCGCCGCGATGCAGATGAAGCTCAGCTGGAAAATGGCCACGGTCCTGAAAGAGGTGGACGGGACCAGCGTATACTACGTCCAGGGCGACGGCTACTATGAAGAGATCGCCAATCCCTGGAAGTACGAGCCCGCGGTGGAGTACATTAAAGCGGCGGCCCCGCTGCTGGAAGCCGGCAAAGTATTTTAGTAAGCAGTTGAGTATCCGCGGGCGAAAGTCCGCGGCGATAGAAAAGGAGGAAGTAACAAATGAAGAGACTACTCGCACTAACCGCAGCCGCAGCGACACTGTTCGCGGGCCGGGTATCGGCAGCTGATATCACCCAGGACCCCAGGTACTTCGCGATAGACGAAAGCTCCATAATGATAGAGGAGATAACGGATAAGGGCGGGACCATCCCCGGCCCCCAGGAACTGCCCAAGCCGCCCTCGGGCCCGCAGATCAACCCGCCTCTCGTTACGCCCGGGACCGTCCCCGGAACCACACCCGCTCCAAAAAACCAATGAGTAGATATATCAGAGTTGGGTGGGTCTTCGATTCGGAA
>JAVHPG010000315.1:0-25991 GCA_036170455.1 Elusimicrobiales bacterium | reverse complement strand
ATGGTAGGGTCGCCGTCCTTTATGTAATCGAAAATTCCGGGTTCGAGCACGAAGAAACCGCCGTTTATCCAGGCCCCGTCGCCCTGCGGTTTCTCCTGGAAAGAGCTCACGGCCCCGTCGGCCGCGATGTTCACCGCGCCGAAGCGCCCCTGCGGCTGTATCGCCGTCATAGTGGCCAGCCCGCCTTTTTTCTTATGGTAAGCCGCGAGCTTTTTAATATCCACGTCGGCCACGCCGTCGCCGTAGGTAAGCATGAAAGAGTTTTTGCCCACGTATTCCTGGATGCGCTTTATCCGGCCGCCGGTCATTGTGCTGAGCCCGGTGTCCACCAGCGTCACCTTCCAGGGCTCGGCTTTTTTATGGTGCACCTCCATCTTATTGGTCTTCATGTCTATGGTCACGTCGGCCTGGTGCAGGAGATAATTGGCGAAATATTCTTTGATGATGTACCCTTTATACCCCAGGCACAGGACGAAATCGTTAAAGCCGTAATGCGAGTAGATCTTCATGATATGCCAGAGCATCGGCTTGGTGCCTATCTCCGTCATAGGCTTCGGCTTTATATCCGTCTCCTCGCTCAGCCGCGTACCCATTCCGCCCGCGAGAATAACCACTTTCATAGGTTCTCCTTACTTACCTTTACGCCCGTAAATATCGTTAAACCGCACGATATCGTCTTCCCCGACGTATTCCCCGTTCTGCACCTCTATCATCTCCAGCGGAACCTTGCCCGGGTTCTCCAGGCGGTGGCCGGTGGACTTCGGCACATAGGTGCTTTCGTTCTCGTGCACCAGCGAAGTGGTTTTGCCTAAAGTAACTTTGGCCGTGCCTTTCACTATGATCCAGTGCTCGCTCCGGTGGTAATGAAGCTGGTGGCTTAATTTATGGCCGGGGTTCACCACTATGCGCTTTATCTTGTAGCGCGGCCCTTCTTCCAGAACGGTATAGGAGCCCCAGGGGCGGTAGGTGGTGGTATGCTCCACTACTTCTTTGCGCTTTCTCTCCTTCAGGATTTCCACAACTTCTTTAACGCGCTGCGCCTGGCCGCGTTTGGCGATAAGAAGGGCGTCGACGGTATCCACTATTATCAGGTCTTTAAGGCCTATCGTGGAGATAAGGCGGTTTTCCCCCATCACTATAGTGCGCTTCGTATCCAGAGCAAGAACATCGCCCACCTTCACATTCCCGTCGGAATCCGGCTTGATGACTTCCGGGAGAGAATCCCAGGAGCCAACGTCGGACCAAAGGATGTCTATGGGGAGCACCGCGGCTTTTTTTGATTTCTCCATCACGGCATAGTCTATCGAGATAGACGGCATATTCTTGAAATCGGCTATCATTTTCGCCAGGGTCTGCGGCATTTTGCGGCTTATCTCGGGAGCGTAAGCCTTGAATTCGGCGAGCATCGTCGCGATGGTAAAAGAGAACATACCCGAATTCCAGTAATAATTCCCGTCCTTTAAATATTTATCCGCCGTCTTCTGGTCCGGTTTCTCGGCGAACTTTTCCACCCTGCAAACCCCGCCATTGCCCGCGGCCTTGCCGCCTTTTTTTATATAGCCGTAGCCGGTTTCAGGGCGGCTGGGTTTTATTCCGAAAGTGACAATGCTTCCTGCCTTCGCGGCCGTCTCGGCCTGGCGGGCGTACTTTGTGAATTTTTCTACCGGCTCGATTATATGGTCGGAAGGGCAGATGAAAACAACTTCGTTCTTGGAACACTTCAGCTTTTCAAGGCAGTACTTCATCACCAGCGCTATGGCCGGGGCGGTATTCCGCCCGACGGGCTCGAGGATCACATTGTTCTCTATGGCCGGGGAAACCGACTTCAGGTCCGCCTGCACGTGGAACTGGTAATCCTGGTTGGTGATGACGAAGATGTCGTGCAGCGGGACCACCGCGGCCAGCCGCTCCACCGTCTGGCAGAGCAGGGACTTCCCGCCGTTCAGCTTTATGAACTGCTTCGGCAGGCCGTAGCGCGAAACCGGCCAGAGCCGCGTGCCGGAGCCGCCGGCGAGGATTATGGCTTTCATAAATTCACCTTCTTTTTTTCGAGCCGTTTCAGCTCGGCGTCCACCATAAGCTCCACCAGCTCCGCGAATTCCGTCTTCGGCGCCCAGCCTAGCTTCAGCTTAGCCTTGGAGGCGTCGCCCACGAGCAGGTCGACTTCGGCGGGCCGGTAGAATTCTTTCGAGACTTCTACCATGGTTTTCCCGGTCTTCGCGTTCAGGCCTTTCTCGGCCAGGCCCGACCCTTTCCATTTCATTTTTATCCCGGCCGCGGCGAAAGCGGCGTCGACGAATTCGCGCACCGTATGCGTTTCCCCGGTGGCCAGAATATAATCATCGGGCTTCGGCTGCTGCAGGATAAGCCACATCCCTTCCACATATTCCTTGGCATAGCCCCAGTCCCTGCGGGCGTCAAGATTGCCTACAGTAACTTTCTCCTGCAGCCCTTTTTTAATACGGGCGGCCGCGGCGGTTATCTTCCGCGTTACGAATTCCTCGCCCCGCAGCGGGCTCTCATGGTTGAACAGGATGCCGCAGCTGGCGTGCAGGCCGTAAGCCTGGCGGTAGTTCACGGTTATCCAATGGGCGTAAAGCTTGGCCACGGCGTAGGGGCTCTTCGGGTAGAAAGCGGTGGTCTCGTTGCGCTGGGCGCCGCCGGTGCTGCCGAAGAGCTCGGCCGTGGAAGCCTGGTAGAACCGCACCGCGGGGCAGACTTTGCGGATAGCCTCCAGCATGCGGGTCACGCCCAGCGCGTTTATCTCGCCGGTGAGCACCGGCTGGTCGAAAGAAAGCTTCACTATGCTCTGCGCCGCGAAATTATAGATCTCGTTCGGCCTGATCTTCTCGAGCGCGTCCATGATATTGGTCGGCTCCAGCAGGTCCAGGGAAATTTCTTTTACCTTCCCCTCGATGCCGAGCTCGCGCAGGCGCCAGATGCCGGTATCGCCGCCGCGGTCCGCGCCGTAGACCTGGTAGCCTTTATCCAGCAGGAACCTGCTGAGATAAGCCCCGTCCTGACCGCGGCTCCCGGTGATCAAAGCTTTTTTCATAAGGCCTTAACAGTTCTTTACCGCGCCGAAGCCGGCTTTAGCCAGGCAGTGCTCGCTCAGCGCCAGCTGCAGGTCGCCTTCGGCCATTTCGGAAACAAGGCCTTCAAAGGAGGTCTCCGGCTTCCAGCCCAGGACCTTTCGTGATTTGGCCGGGTTCCCGAGCAAAGTTTCCACTTCGGCCGGGCGATAGAACTTCGGGTCGATGCGCACGATGACATCGCCTATTTTCACTTTTACTTCGGCTTCCAGCCCGGGCCGCACCTTAAAGGACTTAACATAGGCGGTCTCGCCGGCGCCTTTCCCCTTCCAGCCTATAGTTATCCCGAGCTCTTTAGCGGCCAGCTCTATGAACTTGCGCACCGAATACTGCTTGCCGGTCGCTATCACGAAGTCCTCGGGTTTCTCCTGCTGAAGTATCAGCCACATCGCGCGCACATAATCCCGGGCATGGCCCCAGTCGCGCAGCGAATTGATATTGCCCATATAAAGGCATTTCTGCCCGCCCAGGAGTATCCTGGCCATAGCGCGGGTGATCTTCCGCGTCACGAATTCCTCGCCGCGCAGCGGGCTCTCGTGGTTGAAGAGTATCCCGTTGCAGGCGAACATATCGTAGGACTCGCGGTAATTTATGGTTATCCAGTAAGCGTACATCTTGGCCACGCCGTAAGGGCTGCGCGGGTAAAAAGGCGTTTTTTCGCTCTGCGGTATCTCCTGCACTTTGCCGTAGAGCTCCGAGGTGGAAGCCTGGTAAATACGGGTTTTTTTCGCCAGGCCGAGCAGGCGGACCGCTTCGAGCAGGCGCATCGTGCCCAGCCCGTCGCAGTCGGCGGTATATTCCGGCTCTTCGAAGCTCACGGCCACATGGCTCTGCGCGCCCAGGTTATAGATCTCGTGCGGCTTAATTTCTGCTATCAGCCGCGTAAGGTTGGTGGAATCGGTAAGGTCGCCGTAATGAAGCTTAAGCCGCGGGTGGGCGGCAAGGTGCTTTATGCGGGCCATATTGAAAGAAGCCGAGCGCCGGCGCAGACCGTGCACTTCATACCCTTTGTTCAAAAGAAATTCCGAAAGATAAGCCCCGTCCTGCCCGGTAATCCCTGTTATCAAAGCTTTTTTCATGTTTTCTCCCTGAAAAGGTGCCAGCCTCCTTTTCACGCTTTTTAATATAGATATTATAGCAAAAGTAAAAAGGCCGGGAATCTCCCGATTCCCGGCCTTTCCCCGCCTTTACGGGGCGCTTACTTTTTCTGCCCGGTTATAACATGGTCCACCACGGCATGGCAGATGGCAGCATGGGCGGTTTCCACCACCCCGTAGACAGTCGAAGGCACATAAAAATTTACCGCGCCCATCGAGCGCAGAGGGTTCTCCGCGCCGAAACCGGAAAGCGTCACGAGCAAGCAGCCCCTCTTAAGCGCAGCCCCGGCAGCCTTGAGGATATTCGGGGACTTCCCCGAGCTGCTTATCGCCACAAAGATATCGCCCTTCTCGGCAAAGCTCTCGGTCGGGGCCGAATAAACATTTTCATAACCGAGGTCATTGGCCAGGCAGGTAAGCAGGGACGCATCGCTGAAGCAAAGCGCTTTTATCCCGCCGTTCTTCCAGAGATCGGCGGCCATATGGCTGGCGATAGAGGAACTGCCCCCGTTGCCGATATAGATGACCTTGCCGGAGCCGGCCGCGCATTTGGCCACGGCCTCGTAAAAAGCGGTTATCCCCCCGCCCACGCCCAGTTCCTTTCCGCCCGCAGTGCAGGCGCAGTTCCGGGCCCCTTCGAAAACCGATTCAAGAAAAGCGTCGCCGAAATTTTTCATATTTTTCACCTTTATTGGAATCTCTGCAGCACGTCGCGGTACCTGGTGGAGACCTGGAAGATAAAATTCAGGAACAGCAGCCCGCTCAGTACAGCGGACACAAATAACTTCCGCCGGACTTCTCCGGTCCCGCCCTTCCCGGCTTTTTCGATAATTCCAGGCAGTATAGCCGCGCCGTAGGCGGCCAGGATAAGCAGGAGCGGCAGGAAAGGCATTCTTTTCCTCCCGTCCGCCGAGAAAAGAGCGGAGAACACGGCCAGGAAGCGGTATAGGGCAGCCCGTTCAGGATGGAAAGCCGGGCCGTATCCCACTGCCCGGCGTCATTATAAGGCAGGATCTTGACGGCCGCTACATAAGCCGCCCTCAGGACGAAAGCTAGCGCGACCCCGCCCCACATGACCAGGCGGTCGCTTTTCTCCTCGTCCTGCTTCAGCCGGTCCTTCATCAGATAAAGTTGATATGGGGCGCGTCTTTCTCCGGCGGTTCCGGCATAGGTTCGGCTTCCTCTTTCAGTTTCCAGAGGAACTCGTTCACTTTATGCTGCAGGCAGAGCGTCCCGCACATCGTGCGCGCGTCGAACTTGTCGGAAGCGATCAAATTCATGACCTCCCAGTAGCGCTCGCTCTTCCAGAGGTCTTTGAAGCGGGTATCGGCGATATTCCCGATATGGTATTTGGAGTACTTGCTGTTGAAAAGCATCCCGCACGGCGCCACCAGCCCGGAGCCGGAAAGCTGGATGATGAAAGGCGGGCCGAAGCATTTGGAATAGCGGCGTTTCCCGCCGCTCATGATCTTGGACCACTTCGCTTTCACCAGGTATTTCCCGTCGGACATCGCCTCGGCCTGTTTAAGCACGGCCTCCAGTTTGTAATACTGGCCGTAATCCACTTTAAGGCTGCCGGTCTCGTCGTCGCTGCAATGCTTGATCACCAGGTAATCGGCGCCCAGTTCCTTGCCCAGCTTCGCCAGCGGGATGATCTGGTCCTCGAACTGCGGCATCAGCACCATCTGCATCCCGATGGTCACCGGCAAATCAAGGCGTTTTTTTATCTCGACGCATTTGCGGATGCTCCCGCAGACCTTTTCGAAGCCGCCCTTCGGGCAGCCCATGATCTCGTCGTAGCGGGCTTTCTCCCCGGCCGAAATATTGAAGCGCAAATAGGTAAGGGCCGGGAGTATCTCCGCCAGCTTCTCGTCCCTGAGCAGGTAGCCGTTGGTCCCGAGCGCCATGTCCAGGCCCTGCTTTTTGCCGTGGAGTATCGCGTCGTAGACATGCGGCGAGCAGGTGGATTCCCCGTCGCTCACGAAGCTGATCGCTTTCACGCCTATCCCGGCCGCGTCTTCGAGGAAATTGAAAATGACCTCTTTGGTCATCCTTTTCTCGTCATTGACCTGCAGCTGGCCGTAGCAGTAAACGCATTTATAGTTGCAGGCCCGGGTAAGGGAGCAGTCTATGGTTATCGGGGCGATCCGCTCGCCTCTCAGCCAGGCTTCCACCCTGTCCTTGTGCCAGAGCAGCTTGTGACCGTCAAGGATAAGATCTGACATTAAGCCCTCCGCCTTTTAAAAGTTTGGGAATCTTCAGGGTAATCCGCTGGAGCCCGCCCCGTGAAATAGCAGTCTTTCATAAGGCGCGCGTAACCGTAAATGACCTGCCGCAAAGCTTTAAGGCTTACCGCTTTCGAAACTCCCCCCCGGCGCCGCCCCAGCCGGTAGGGAACGTCGGCGAAGAAATAGCCGTAACGGGAAAGCCGCACCAGGATATCCGTCTGGAAAAAGAAACCGGTGCTCCTGGAAGGCAGCCGCTTCAGGATGGACTTGCGGTAAAGCACCGTGCCGTTGGTATATTTGAACAGGACCCTGAAACTGGCATTTATTATCGTCCGGTAAGCGGCCGAAAGAAGATTCCTCATCGGCGAGCGCACTTCGGGATTGTAAAGGAAAGGGATGACCGCGTCCACATGGCCGAGCAGGCCGCTGTAGCGGAAGATCTCGGAGGGCTCGTTCTCATTGTCGCCCGGGAGCATCACCACCGCGTCGCCGGAAGCGTTATCGACGCCGTCCCAGAAAGAAGCGCCTATGCCCCGCGCGGTTTCATGGTTCAAAAGCCTTACCCGCTTATCGGCGGCTGCCGCTTTCTCCACCAGCGCCGGGGTGGCGTCGCGGCTGCCGTCGTTTATAACAAGCAGCTCGCCGTCTATCCCCATAGAGTCGAAAGCGGCTAAAGCCGCTGCCATCGCCGCCTCTATATTCTTCGCCTCGTTCAGGGCGGGCATCAGCACGGAAATTTTCATATTATTCGGCGCCCAGCGTTTTCTTCACGGCTTTTACGATGTCGGCCGTCCCGGGGTAAAAAGCTTTCTCCAGCTCGGCGGCCGCCGGGGTCGGCACGTCGGGCAGGCCCACCCGCAGCACGGGGGCCTTCAGGTATTTAAAGCCTTTTTCCGCCGCCTGCGCGGCTATCTCCGCCGAGATCCCCGTCATGATATTCCCGGCGTCGGATATCACCAGCCGGCCGGTCTTCTCCACGGAGGCGAGTATCGTGTCCATGTCGAGGGGCTTGATAGTGCGCGGGTCTATGACCTCAACGCTTATGCCCTCTTTTTCAAGCTCGCGGGCGGCCTTTACGGCCTCGTAAACCATGATGGAAATCGCGACTACCGTCACGTCTTTACCCTCTTTGCGCACAGTGCCCTTCCCAAAAGGGGCCGAATAGATCCCCTTCGGCACATAGCCCTTGAAATCGTAAAGCCAGCGGTGTTCGCAGAACATGACCGGCCCGCCGTCCTTGACCGCCTGCACCAGCAGGCCCTTGGCGTCGTACGGCGTGGCCGGCGTCACTACCTTCAGGCCGGCAAAATGAGTGAACAGGCCGTGCAGCGCCTGCGAATGCTGCGCGGCGGAGCCCCAGCCCCTGCCGATCACGCTGCGTATCACAAGCGGCACTGTGACCTTCCCCCCGGTCATGTAGCGCCACTTCGCGGCGTGGTTGGCTATCTGGTCCAGGCACATAGGCAGGAAGTCCATGCGCATATGGATGAAGATCGGCCGCATCCCGCACATCGCGCTGCCGGCCGCTATCCCGGTAAGCCCGTTCTCGGCTATAGGCATGTCCATCACGCGCTCCGGGCCGAATTCCCTGGCCAGGCCCACGGTAGAACCGAAGACCCCGCCCGGGTCGTCTATGCCCTCGCCGATCAGGTAAACTTCGGGGCGCGTCTCCAGGAGCTGGCGCTGCGCCTCCAGCAGGGCGGCGCGGTAACTTATATTGCGCAGGCCCTCTTTCTCGGAGGCCTCGAAGTCCTGCTTGTCGATAAGCACTTTTGTCCAGGGCATATTAAGAGTACACGTCCGTGTAAAGCTCTTCGGGAACCTGGTGAGGCGAAGCCTTGGCAAAGCTCCAGGCCGCTTCTATCTCGGCGTTTATTTCACCTTCGATACCGGCCAGCAGCGCGTCGTCAAGAACTCCTTCGCCGCGCAGCTTTTTTGAATAGTTCTCCACCGGGCATTTCTTCCGCCACTCAAAAAATTCTTCTTTCGGGCGGCAGCCCTTTTCATAATCGCAGTCCGGTCCCACATGCCCTTTCCACCTGTAAGTAGGGAATTCGAGGAAATATGGGCCTTTCCCCGCCCTGATATGCGCCACGGCCTTATGAGCCGCTTCATAGACGGCCTCGGGGTCGTTCCCGTCTACCAGCGCGCTCGGGATGCCGAAGCCGGGCGCCCGCTTCGAAATAACGCCCTCGGCGTGCCGGGCGGACTGATGGGAGTTGGTAGCGTAATAATTATTCTCGCAGACGAAAAGGACCGGCAGCTTCCTGAGCGCCGCGAAGTTCATCGTCTCCTGCAGCACGCCCTCGTCGCTGGCCCCGTCGCCGAAATAAGCGACGGACAGGCGCTTTTCGCCTTTAAGTTTTATGGCCAGCGCCGCGCCGGCCCCGAGCGGGATGCTCCCGCCGACTATGGCCGAGGTCCCCATGCAGTTCTTGTCGGTGTCCACTAAATGCATCGACCCGCCCTTGCCCCTGGCGCAGCCGGCGGCCCGGCCGTAAAGCTCGGCCACTATCGGCTTCAGGTCGGCGCCCTTGCAAAGATAATGCCCGTGGTTGCGGTGGGTGCTGAAAACATAATCCTCTACATTCAAATTCTGCGAAACCCCGGCGGCCACGGCCTCCTGGCCGATATAAAGGTGCACCGGCGTCTTCATCTCCTGCTCGCCGTAGACCGCCACTATTTTCTCCTCGAAAAGGCGCGCGCGGAGCATCTTTTTAAGGAGGTCTATTTTTATTTCCGGCTTCATATGAAATTCGCGTGCTCCACCGGGTTCTTAAGCTGCCAGAGATAGCGGTTCACTTCATCCATCCGGCAGTTAACGCGGCAGGTAGAAGCGTCCATCCCGCAGACATACTTGAGGGATTTCTTTCGCTTCGCCCCCTCCCGGATCTGCTTGAAGGTCTTCTCATTGAGATTGCCGTAGTTGAATTTCTCGTTCCCCAGGAACATGCTGCAGCCCCAGACATTGCCGCCTGCGTCGATATAAGACCAGAAAGGCAGCGCCAGGCAGCGTTTATAGGGCCGGCAGCCCTCGTCCCACTTCCTCATCGTGTTCAGCCTGAAGATGACCGAGAAGCCCGGCCGGTTCACTTTCTCAAGCTCGACGACCAGTTTCTCATAATCGGCGTAATGGATATTCTTGTATTTGTCCGTGACGCTCTGCGGGTGCTGCGAATAAGGCTTTATCACTAAATAATCCATCCCGGCGTTCCTGGCCTTAAGGGCCAGGTCCACGGCCTCGTGCGCGTTCTCCGGCAGCAGCACCATCTGCATACCGAGCGCGCAGGCGTACTTTTTTTTCTTCTTGAGCGCCGCCGCGTAACCGAGGTTCCCGAAAACCCTGGAAAAATCGGAAGGGTTGCAGCGGTGGATCTGCCCGTAGGTTCCCGGCGTAGCGCCGTTTATGCTCGCCTTTATCCACGAGGTGGTCGGCAGTATTTTATCTATGATCGCGGGCTTCATCAGCGCCGCGTTCGTGGTGAAAGAAGTGTCTATCCCGCATTTGTTCGCGTGCACGGAGATCGCGGCCATGTCGGGGTGCAGGAAGGGCTCCCCCTCGCCGGCGAACATCACGCTTTTCAGGCCCAGCCCGCCCATTTCCTTCAGGCGGGCCCTGATCATCTTCGTGTCCAGGAAGCGGGGCTTATAGCCCATGAAATCGAGCGCGCAATAAGTGCAGCGGTGGTTGCAGGCGCCCGACGGCGAGATCTCGGCGTAAACCGGGTAGATGTTCTTCCCTTTCAGCCAGTCGCTCACGCGCTCCGGGTGATAGATAAGTTTATGGGCGTCGATGCGGTATTTATCCATTTTATTTAAGCAGCGTGGTGATGAACTTATAAAGTTCCACCGGCTCTATCGAGGAGCGGTTGCAGACTATCCCGACTTTTATAGCGGCCACGGCGTTCCCGACGAAACCCACCAGGTCCATATCGCAGCCGGAAGCGGCCAGCGGGGAGGTGATAGAAAGGTAAGCGTCGCCGGCGCCTACGCGGTCAACTACCTTGCTGCTGAAGATAGGGCATTCGGAAAAGCCCCTCTTTGCGTCGTAAGTGACCGAGCCCATATGCCCGCGGGTGATAGCCATGCGCCCGCTCTTAAGCTGCCCGGAAAGCTTCTTTATGATGCCGTTTATTTCGCCGTGTTTGTCGTGGGCGGCCAGGCGCACTTCGGGCTCGTCGATGCACATATAATCGGCGCGGCCGTACTTGGTGATCAGGTTATAGCCCATATTCGCGCTATTGGACTGCGCGTTGACCGCCAGGAACTTCGCTTTGCCCAGGGCTTTCGCTATCGGGGCGCTTATAAAACCGTGCCCGAAGTCGCTGACCAGGACCAGGTCGTACTTCCCTATCGAGGCTTCCAGGTGGCGGCAGACTTTGTCTATGGTCTTCTCCGGCAGGCTGTAATCCTCGAGGAAAGCCACCTCGAAAAGTTTCGTAAGGAAGACCGGGTCGACGAAGCGGCGCTTCACCACGGTGCAGGTATCGTTGCGGTAAAAGAATTTGTGCCTGACATTAGGCTTAAGATGCTCAAGGATATAATCTTCCTTGGAATCCACGCTGCCCAGGCAGGTAACCAGGTCCACCTTGTCGCAGAAGCCGGCTATGTGGTTGGCGCAGGCGAGCACCCCGCCGGCGAAGCGCTCCTCGCTTACGAACTTGGTGGAAATGATATTGTCTTTGGGCGGCTTGCTCATCCCTTTGCAGTAGTGATATTCGTCGATGATGGCGTCGCCTATCACCAGCACCTTCAGCTTCTTGAGGCGCTTGAGGCTGTCTATAACGTCCCGGGGGGAGTGCTTCTTTTTGAAGCCGGCCAGGAATTCTTTTGTCTCGTCGGAGAAGACGCCGAAGAATTTATTGAGCAGCGCGGTAGAGCTGAAAGTTATCTCGTCGGTGAAATGCAGCCTGCCGCCTACGGCCTCCACGGCGTTCTTTTCATGCAGGATCCCGCCGGTCAGGTCGTTCTCGGGCGCGGCGTAGTCGGAACCTTTTACGTAAACGCTGGGCCGCACGGTCTTTATGGTCTCTACCGCGGTCTTCCATTTATTGATGGAAACGAAATCCACTGCCGTAAGCGAAGCGAGCGTCTCGGCGCGCAGGACCTCGTTGAAGACCGGGCGGCCGGGGCCTTTGTTCACATATTTATCCGGGGTAAGCGTCACCACCAGGTAGTCGCCCTCTTTTTTGGCGGCCTCGAGATGCTTGATATGGCCGGGGTGCATCAGGTCGAACACGCCGTGGCAGAGCACCACAGTTTTGCCTTCCTTCCTGAACCCGGCTACTTTGCCCGCCAGCTCTTCCACCGGCAGTATTTTTGAGATATTGGACATTGGGTTTTAGTTCTCCGGCGCCAGGTACTTGAACCAGTCGCTGGTCGCTTCGGCTATGTTCTCCGGCGTCCAGACGGGCGCCTGCCGCCAGTAATCGATATTGGCGAGTATCTCTTTCACCCCGTCGGCGAAAGACACTTTCGCGCGCCAGTTAAGCGCTTTGGCTATCTTTGAGGTATCGGCAAAAGTGCAGTCGGGCTCGCCCGGGCGCTTCGGGATATAAAATATCTCC
Organism: Elusimicrobiales bacterium; assembly: GCA_036170455.1. Taxonomy (GTDB): domain Bacteria; phylum Elusimicrobiota; class Elusimicrobia; order Elusimicrobiales; family UBA9959; genus UBA9959. The sequence goes on along the minus strand of JAVHPG010000315.1, from coordinate 14,007 downwards.
CCGCCCAGCAGCTTCACCAGCCGGTTAACGCTGTAAGTCCCGCCCGAGCCCACATTAAAGACCTCATTATGAACCGGGGATTCGGAAGCCGTAAAGAAAGCGTCGGCCACGTCGGTGACATAAGTGAAATCGCGGGTCTGGGAACCGTCGCCCACCACGGTGAAAGGCTTGTTGTTCAGTTTCTGCGCGAGGAAAACCCCGAACACCGCCCCGTAAGTCCCGGAGGTCCGGGAGCGCGTTCCGTAGACGTTAAAAAGCCTGAGCGCGGTCACCGGTATCTTATAGACCTGCCCCCAGTGCAGGGCGGTCTGCTCGCCCAGGAACTTGGTAAGCGCGTAAGGATACTGCGGGCGTATCTCCGCCGTCTCTTTGGTAGGGAATTCGTCGGGGATGCCGTAGCACGAGGAGGAAGCGGTGTAAACCACCTTCTTTATCCCGCAAAGCCGGGCGGCTTCCAGCACGCACATCGTCCCGTTCACATTTGAGCGGAAATATTCTACAGGATTGACGATGGAGGGAACGATATCGGCCAGCGCGGCGAGGTGGAACACCCTGTCGGCGCCGGCAAAAATGGTCTTCAGCGCCGGCAGGTCGTTTATGTCCCGCTGCACTACCTGCAGGTCAGGGTTGCCCTTATGATGTTTAAGATTATCCGGCCGCCCCGTGGAGAAATTATCCACCACCGTAACCTTATGGCCCTCTTTCAAAAGCCTGTCGGTAACATGGCTGCCGATAAACCCGGCCCCGCCGGTCACAATACTGTGTATCCGCATAGATTGCCTAGATTATATTAATTATAAGCCCGTCTTTCGCCCCGATCGCCTTTGGGAAGATCCTGCGGGAGAGTTTGAGGCCGGCCGCGCGGGCCGCCGGGGTGCGGTAGCGGTCGGCCGAGAAGTGGGTGATAGCCAGGCGCTTCGCCCCGGCCTCGAGAGCCAGTTTAGCCGCGGTCTCGGGATTGAAATGCGGCCAGCCCGGATTGGTCTCGCCGGGGGCGTGGGCGCATTCGGTAATAAGCAAATCGGCGCTTTTCGCCAGTTTCAAAGCGTTAGGACAATAGCCGGTGTCGGTGCAATAAGTCAAAACCTTCCCCTCCAGCTCGAGCCGCATCCCGATCACCGGGTCGGCGTGCACCAGCGGCAGGGTTGTAACTTTAAAAGGAAGTTCCCCCGCCCGGGCCGGCAGCTCAAGCAGTTTCACGGGGTAAGGCAGCTTCGCCAGCGGCACGGTAAAAGGATGGTTAATGAAAGTTTTAAGCAGCTTGCGCGCGCCTTTCCCGCCGCAGATAGTAAGCCCTTTTTTGAACCTGAACTTCACCAGCATATGCAACCCGGCTATATGGTCCAGGTGGAAATGGCTCAGAAGAATAAAGACCGGCTTCGTCCCGTCGCAGTATTGGTCCAGCTTGTAGATCCCGTTCCCGGCGTCCAGAACTATATCCCAGCGCTTCGTCCTGATAAGCGCGCACACGGTATTCCCCGTCGGGGTATCATACCAGCCGTTCGTGCCGAGGAAAACAATTTTCATCTCGTATAGTTCTTTTTGATCCAGTTCTTGTAGGCGCCGGACTTCACGTTCTTCACCCATTCCGGATTAGCAAGATACCAATCTACCGTCTTCGCCAGCCCCTCGGCGAAACGCAGGGAAGGCTGCCAGCCGAGCTCGCGCTTTATCTTTGAAAAGTCTATCGCGTAGCGGCGGTCATGCCCGGCGCGGTCTTTGACATAAGTGATAAGGTCGGAGTAATTCTTCCCGTTCAAAGCTTTATTATGGCGGGCCGGCACGGCGCGTTCAAGCGCGGCGCAGATGCCTTTTACCACATTGATATTCTTCATCTCGCAGTTTCCGCCCACATTGTAAGTCTCGCCGGTACGGCCCTTGTTCAGTATCTTCCAGATAGCGGCGCAATGGTCCTCGACGTAAAGCCAGTCGCGCACCTGCAGCCCGTCGCCGTAAACCGGCAGCGGCTTGCCCTCAAGCGCGTTCAGAATAGTCAAAGGGATGAGCTTTTCAGGGAAATGGTAAGGCCCGTAATTATTGGAACAATTAGAGATAGTCACCGGCAGGCCGTAAGTGTCGCTGTAAGCCCGGACCAGGTGGTCGGACGAAGCCTTGGAAGCGGAATAAGGGCTGTGCGGGTCATAAGGCGTAGTCTCTTTGAACTTCCCCGTTTTCCCAAGCGAACCGTAAACCTCGTCGGTGCTGACATGATGGAAACGCACATCTTTGCGCCCGGCCCAAAGAGTACGGGCGGCCTCGAGCAGGCTGAAAGTCCCGTGGATGTTAGTCTCGATAAAATCCTTCGGCCCGAAGATAGAGCGGTCCACATGGCTCTCGGCGGCGAAATGGGCCACTCCGGTAACCGCGTACTTCTTCATCACGCCGAAAACGGTCTTATAATCGCAGATATCGCCTTTTACAAAACTATAGCGGCCTTTATACTTCTTCTGTATGTCGGCCAGATTCTCCATATTCCCGGCATAGGTCAGTTTATCCAGGTTCGCCACCCGGCCCTCGAATTTTGCCTTCTCAAAAATATACCGGATAAAATTAGACCCGATAAACCCGGCCCCGCCGGTAACCAGAATAGTTTTCATAATTTCGCGCCCTTTAATAGCGGAAGCGCCGCGTCCCTGCCTGACAGCAGAGGGGTCTTCACAGGCCATTTAATGCCTATGGCCGGGTCGTTCCAGATAATGCCGCCCTCTTCGTTCGGGGTATATTCAAAAGTGCATTTATACATGATCTCCGCGGTCTTGCTAAGCACCAGGAAACCGTGCGCGAACCCCGGCGGAAGATAAAGCATATGGGAGTTCTCGGCCGTAAGCTCGACAGCCGCCCATTTCCCGAAGGTCGGAGATTTGGGCCGTATATCCACCCCGACGTCGAGCATGGCCCCGGAAATACAGCGCACAAGTTTGCCCTGCGCCGCCTTCCCTCTCTGGTAATGAAGCCCTCTCAGCACCCCTTTCGAGGATTTAGAGTGATTATCCTGCAAAAAATCGCCCGCTACCCCGGCCTGCTCAAACTCCCGTTTTTTATAGGACTCTATAAAAAATCCCCTGTCGTCCTTAAAAATGCGGGGTTTTATCAGCACCAATCCGTCCAGCTTTAATTTCTCGAATTCAAAAGGCATATTTTCTTATTCCCCCGCCGCTATTTTCTTCAGGTATTTACCGTAGCTGTTCTTGTTCAGGCCTTCGGCGAGGCGCAGCAGCGCGGCCTTGTTTATAAAACCCAGGTTGTAGGCTATCTCTTCTATACAGGCTATATTCAACCCCTGGCGGCGTTCCACGGTGGCTATGAATTCCCCGGCCTCAAGCAGGCTTTCAAAAGTCCCGGTATCCAGCCAGGCGTAGCCGCGGCCGAGCAACTCCACATTAAGAGCGGCCCGCTTCAGATAGGCCCTGTTCACGTCGGTGATCTCGAGTTCGCCGCGCGGGCTGGGCTTAATCGCCTTGGCCACTTTCACAACATCATTAGGATAGAAATACAGCCCGGTTACCACATAGTTGGATTTAGGTTTCAGCGGTTTCTCTTCTATAGAAAGCGCCTTGCCGGCTTTATTAAATTCGACCACGCCATACCTCTCCGGGTCGTTCACATAATAGCCGAACACCGTGGCTCGTTTTTGTCCGGCGGCGTTTACGGCCCGGCCGAAAGCCTCCGACAAGCCGCTGCCGTAGAAAATATTATCGCCGAGCACCAGGCAGACATCGTCCTTGCCCACGAATTCCTCGCCCAGTATAAAAGCCTGCGCCAGGCCCTCGGGCCGCGGCTGCTCTTTATAAGAAAGCTTCAGCCCCCAGGCCGAACCGTCCCCGAAAATTTCCCTGAACCGCGGCAGATCGTTCGGCGTGGAGATTATCAGTATCTCCCTTATCCCCGCCAGCATCAGCACCGACAAAGGGTAATAGATCATCGGCTTGTCGTAGACCGGCAAAAGCTGCTTGCACACCACGCTGGTGATAGGATAAAGCCGCGTCCCCGACCCGCCCGCAAGAATAATGCCTTTCATGTTCTTCTCCTTAGATCCAGGCTGAAGTTATATTTTAGCAGACAATCTATGCCCGGCACTAGGCGGCCCGGGGCAGCCCCACAAAACCGAACACATAGTAAAGATATTACGGATGCGGACCCACTGCGAGTGACCCCCTAATAAATAACATAACCATACTTAGCAAAAAAGCCGGACTATTTGTATGGTATGACTTAATAAAAAACAGGCTGCCGGTTAAGGCAGCCTGTTTTTGATAATTAAGCTTTCTTTACCTGGGACGCAATCAGGCGAAGAAGCGCTGACTTCGCAGGCGGACTGCACTATTTCCTGGGTAGCTATAACCGTGGTCGCGGGCTCTACAATAGCCGGGGCGGCTTCTTCAACCGCCGCTTCTTCTTTAACCACGGGCTTGCCCGCGGCGGCCTCTTCCTTGGCCTTGGCCTCGATAATGACCTGCTCGGCCTTTATCTCGACCTTCTCCTCGGCTATCTTGCTGGGCTCGGAAGGAACCTCTACGGTAGGAGGAATGGCGACAGGGGCGGCGGCGGCGCCCTCGGCCTGGCTCACTTCGAGGCGCTGGTTAGGGACCAGGTCGACAGTGCGGTTCCGGTTGTCGGCTATCTGCACAGAACCGGAGAACAGGTCCCAGGTGGTCTGGCCGGCTTCGGACACTTCCACGCCGAACACCGTGCCGCGCACGGCGCAGACGGCGGCCGGGGTGCGCACCGAGAAACCGCGGCCCGCGAACTTGCGGATCCAGGCGTTCATCTTGCCGCGCAGGACCTGCACGGAGTTCTCCTGCGGGGAGACAGTGGTGATCACAAAGGCGGTATCGGCGCCCAGCCTGATCTTGGAGCCGTACTTGATATAAATTTCGGCCTTGCTCTTTGCGCCGGTCCTGACCTGGTCGCCGACCTCGAGCAGATAGGGCGCCTCAACGGCCACCCAGGCGGCAGCGCCTTTCTTCTGGCACTCCACGGTCCCCTTAGCGGTGAAGATCTTGGCGGTAAAAGCCTCGACCTGCTCCTCGGCAAAAGCGGAAACCGAACTCAAAGTCATCAAACAAACCATCAATAAATATTTCATTCATTTCTCCTTAAAAAACCTGTCTTAATATTTTACAAGTTAACAGTTGGAAATTACCAGATAGTTTTTTAAAAATTCATTAAACCAACTCGTCACCTTTAATCCTTTGACTTTTAATTCCCTCGAATTCGGGGGAATTAAAAGCCGGGTTATTTATTACTCTAACATTAACCCGAAGGACACTGAAAGGCCTTAACCATTGACAATGCGGAGAATGCGGCCTATAATATACGCAAGAGGTGCGGAGAATGGCTTATTACATTTACCAGCAGCCTGGCTGGCCAAAGTTTTCCTGGAGTAATGAAATAATTGCTGCCCCGCTGGCCGCGGTACGCCACCGGCAGGGACACCTTCTTGGCCGCATGGAAAGCCTGGGCTTTTCCCAGCGCGATGAAGCCGTACTACAAACGCTCACTCTGGAGATCCTGAAGTCCAGCGAGATCGAGGGCGAAATGCTCAGCGCGGAACAGGTGCGCTCTTCCATCGCCCGGCGCTTAGGCATGGATATTGCGGGCTTGATCCCGGCCGACCGGCGTGTTGACGGCATTGTGGAGATGGCGCTGGAAGCGACACAGAATTACGCAAAACCGCTGACTAAGGAACGCCTGTTCAGCTGGCACTCGCTGCTCTTCCCTTCCGGCGCCTATGACGCGAATACGCTCAAGATCGGGATTTGGCGCGATGACGCTAAAGGGCCAATGCAGGTGGTTTCCGGCGCGATAGGCCGCGAGCGGGTGCATTACCAGGCCCCCCCGGCCATAAGCCTCCCCGCTGAAATGCACTTATTCCTGGAATGGATCAACCAAACCGGCGGCATTGATCCTGTGCTCCGGGCCGCGGTAGCGCATCTTTGGTTCGTTACTATCCATCCCTTTGACGACGGCAACGGGCGCATTGCGCGCACGGTCGCCGACTGGGCATTGGCCCGGGCTGAAAACACTTCAAGGCGTTTTTACAGCATGTCGGCGCAGATCCGCCGCGAGCGCAACGCGTATTATGAGATCCTGGAAAAAACGCAAAAAGGCCCGCTTGATATTACAGAATGGCTGGGATGGCTTATCGGCTGCTTTGACCGCGCTCTCGAAGGAACGGCAGTGTCACTGGCCGGTGTTTTCAGAAAAGAACAGTTCTGGAAAAATTATACCGGGATTTCATTCAATGGCCGGCAGCGGCTTATACTTAACAAACTGCTCGATGGTTTTAAGGGCAAATTAACTTCCACAAAATGGGCGGCGCTGGCCAAGTGCTCACAGGATACCGCGCAACGCGATATACAAGACCTTATCGGCAAAAGCATTATGATCAAGGACAGCGGAGGCGGCCGCAGCACAAGCTATTCCCTGACCGCTACGCAACAATAGAAAAAGGCCCCGCCAAGGAGCCTTTTTTGTTAAGCAAATTGCCCCTTTATAAAAAGACAGAGAGGTCTGCGCCTAGTTCTTGAAGTGCGGCTTCGCGCTTTAAGTATTCCAGGTCCAGGTTTTTACCGGACACGCCGATAACGGAACGGATGTCTTCCGCGTGCCTTGAAGAGCTGCCCAGGCGCGCCCGACGCAACTTGCTCAGGATGAGGTCTTCAGGGGAGACAAAGAATATCTCCTGCCCCTCAAAGACCTCCCTTTTTTTGCGCTTCAGTTCTTTCAGGCCGGTCTTATTCGAGTCGTTTACTACCCAGAAGTCCACTTTAAGCCCAGTTATAAAGTCTATGCCCAGCGTGCTGCGGGGAGCTCCCCAAACGGAAACAGCGTAGCCGCCCGTTATACAGTAGTCAATGCCGGCGGCCTGAAGTTTTGCCGCCAGGTCTTTTATGAATTGTTTCAGTTCCATCGTTCTTCATCCGGTTAAGCGCCGCAAGCGTCTGTGAAAGTTCAATAGCCAGGCCAAAGCGGGCGACCGGTGAAAGAGCGCTTATAACGGCAAGATGCCGCGTTTCGGCTTTTGAAAGAATCCTCATACATTCATTATATGAAAAGCAGCCTGTCACCTTTACGCCGCCCAGGTTAAAACCGGGGAGACCATTCCCGTAGTTTTTCAATAACATCTTTGAAGGACGGGCCCGGGGCGAGCAACAGACCGCTTAGCGCCTTAAATTCTTTTTCGAACAGGTTGTAAGCCCCGGCATCCAGTAAGGTAAAAGCGCTGCGTGCCGCGAATTCCTCCGCGTCCGCCCCTTTTATCTTTTCCGCCTTGTATATTTCATACGCCGGAGTTCCTATAAACTGCTTAATCCTATCGACGGCGAGCAGCATGTAAAGATCGTAATAATGCCGGCTGAACTGCCGCGGCCTGTCTTTCTGCGGATCATTACGGTCCCGCCATTGCCGGAAGCGCCTGCAGATGGTCTGAAGCTTGTCGACAAAAGTATATTCAGGGTTAAAACATTTGATCCCTACGGCGCGGTTGTCCGACACCTCAAGCCCGGCAGCCAGGGCCTTATCCAGCGCCCAACTGCTGAAATCCCTGGGCTCATTAGGAGCAGTCCTGGCGAATCCCGCCTCCAGCAGAACTTCCGGCTTCAGCCCGAGTTCAGGGCCGGGCATAAAAAAGGAATCATACTTCAGCCCTATCCCCCCGTTCTGCGCTTTCTCGTCATCATAGACGCGGTTCCTGCCTGCCGTAACTCCCGGAATCTTTATGCTTGCGGCAAGTGCGTCATAAAACTTAAACCGGGCCGCCACCTGCGCCGGTTTGTCGCCCTTAACGTTCAACTTCGGCGGAGGCTCAAAACGGATATTTATATCCTCGGAAAACCGCTCAATAACCCGCCATCCTTTAGACAGGGAAGTGCCCCCCTTCATCTCAAAATGCAAACCCAGCTGATTCAGTCCCCACAAGCAGTGCATAACCCAGTAATCCTTTTCGACCACGGCCGGAGGCAGGCCTTTCTGGGCGGCCAGCGTCTCAAAAAGCTCTTTGGCGTCGGGCCTGGAGTGAAAGAATTTAAGCATAAATTTCGCGGAAAGCCCTTTTAGCCCCGGACCTGCCATACAGCCTCAGACAGGTAGTCAGCAAAGCGCCGTCAAATTCATTTAAGCGGGTCTTTAAGTTTTCAAGAACGCCCGCGGTATTATCAGGCAAACGCTTAAGATTATTTAACAGGTCGACCAGCAGGAATTCCCTGCTTAGCCTATCCGGGTACGCCGGCACCAGGCGGAATTCAAACCGCTTCCCCCCAAGCATATACTCCCCCGCCCGCTTATGGTTATAAACCAGGGCGGCGCTATAAACCTGCGTAAGTCCAAGGCCAAACTGATTAAAGTAGTTATACGAAGTCAGCAGAAAATCGTCTGTTTTAAGAAAGGCCCGCACAAGCTCCCGCTCTTCAGGCGGGGTAACACCAAAAGCGTTCTTGCCGGGGCAATAATAAAGCCCGCCGGCCAGTTTCCGGACCTCGCCGCTTGCCACAAGAGTATGCAAGTCCCGGTCCACGGCAGTTGAACAACCCTCCAGGTCCTGGCGCCTATAGACCTTGCCCGGTTGCATAGAATCCCTAAGTTTTTCCGCATTCTTCATAATGCCTCTGTATTTATAGTATACAGCACTTTCCCACATTGTGCAAGTGTTTTGTATTAAATTTCATGCACTAGCTAATGGCTTTATATGACAAGAAGGCTCCGCAAGGAGCCTTCTATTCCGCAGCCGGTCAGTTAAAGTAGCCTGTCCCCTTTAAGCACAAAGATCTCGCCGCCCTCGCCCAGCGCGCAGGCGGCCGCGGCGGCCTTCGCCAGTATATAGGTGCCCGTCCTCCATCAGCGCCGCGTGCTTATGCGCGGCCGCGTGCAGCACCCAGGCCGGCTTATGGGTTTCAAAAAGATTCTTAAGCAGGCTTTCGTCCCGCACATCCCCTTTATTTTACTCAACGCTTATCCTGGACGCGACATCGTGGAAAAAATCTTTCGACCAGGAAGCCACGGCGTCAGGGGAAAGCAAAAACCGGACAACGTCTTCTTTTGCCTGCGCTATATTAACCTGGTCAATATGGCGGCTCAGTAATTCCCTGAAAGCTCCCTCCGTCAGCGGGCCGTCCTTGTCCCAGTCCCCGCTCTGGCGCATCCTTTGCTCGAGGTGCCGCAGAGCAACAGGCGTCCGCCGCCCGGCAAACCACACAAAGTCATACCAGTCGCGGCCTTTTACGCGGGTCTTCCAGCCGCGGTAAAGAAGCGCGTGCATCTTCCCCGCGAACAGCGATGATGGCGCAAAAACCTTAACGCTGAAAGCAACAGGGTTAAGCAGCGCTCTCGCTTCGGTTTTAAACAGCAGGGGCGGGTCGGTGTCTATCTCTATTTTAATTTTTATCAACGGCAGACCGCTTTCCCCTTCCATGCCGATAACAAGCAGCTGCTCCAGAGTATCCGCCTTAAGGAAAGCCGACTTCACCTGCCCGCCCGCGGCCTTTTTCTTGACCTGCAACTCAGCAGTAAACCCGAACGCCCTCAGCTCATCCTTTATAAAGCCGCAATACGGCTCCAACCGAAACTCCGGATCCGGCTTCAAAAGGGAAAAGTCCAGATCCTCGCTGAAACGGTCCAGGCCGTAAAGCACCCGCAGGGCCGTTCCCCCGTAAAAGGCCGCATGCTCAAAGAACTTTCCCCGCCAAAGCCCCAGCAGCGCGGTTTCCTGCAGTATCTCGCGCAAAGCGCGCAGTTTATCCTCGTTAGACGCAAACGAGTACCGGGCCAGCATTGTTTCTATAGCGGGGTTCATTTAGCCGCCTTTCTTTTTTTCAGCACAGCCGCGCAGAACTTTATTTTGCGCGAGCGCGACAGGCGGGCGCAGCGCTCCAGCAGTGCAACGTCCATGGCAAAAAAACCTTCCTCGTCCAGACGGAGGTCATCAAACAAATAACGCTCCGCCTCTTGCCGGTTATTAAAGATATTCCCGCTGTCCTCCCGGACCTTATCAGCCAGCGCGCGCTCCGGGGAAGCTGCCAGGAACGCCCCCCCTTTAAACTCCAGCTGACGCATACCGACAGGATAATATTGAACGGGCGCCTGCTTATAAATAAAGGTCCCAAGCGGAGTTTTAAAGGTTTTAGACCTTTTAAAGGTGGCTGAGGTTAAAGAGTAAACGGCCTCCGGGATCAAGCCGTAGTGAGCAAGCATATAGTCCGAAGAAACCATGGACGGCCCATAGACCAAATTGGCCAGCAACTCCATAGAGTAAGGCCGCCGCCGGTGCGCCTCCCCAAAAACGTAGAGCCCTTTCTTCACGCGGATGATCTCCCCCGCTTTTATAAGGCCGCTTATCTTCATAGATGGGTTGCTGTACCCGGAAAGCAAAGCCATAAGAGTCTGATAATCAAACTCTTCGCCAGTTATTTTCAGCCTTATATCAATCCTCATATACGATATTATAACATACTATCCACAATATATCAATACTTACTATACATATATATGCTTTTTAATCCATCCGGCCAGCCAAACAACACGTTGTTTTGGCAATGTGACATAAACATCAGCGCATTATTAAACATATCCAATGCGTTTTATGGACCTGAGTATAGGTCCCTATGTAGAACAGCGCGGTATTGTGGTTTTCAAAGCGCCTGTCCGTTTATTAAAAACCGCCATGCGGGCAGTATTACCACTTTGCCGGCACCGAGCATTACCTCGCCCTCTTCGCTCCGCGTAATTATACTGGCCGTATCAAGCTTTAACTCCGACATAGCTTCTTCCAGCGCGGCAAGCTCCCGCTTTTTTACCTGCGCGTCGGCCAGCGATTCACAGACCTGCACAAGCGAGCGCTTCCGCTCCCGTGAAATAACGATAAAGTCCACTTCTTTCCCGCTCTTGGTACGGTAGTAATAAATTTCCTTAGACTCCCTGCGAAGCGCGGTAAACACCAGGCTTTCCAGCAGGTGCCCGGAGTTCAACAGAATACCGGAAGATACCGAACTGACAAAAGAATGGTCTATGCAATATATTTTCTTCGGGTTGGCGTTAGCCCTGCGCAGCGACGCGTCAAAGATACGGACGGTAAAAAGAAAGTAAGAATCCTCGAACCAGGCCAGGTATTCGGCAACTGAAGCTTTAGGGACCTTATGACCCAGCGCTTTCAAATAGCCCGTCAATTTATTTATCGTATATAAAGAGCCGGTGTTTTCCACAAGCCAATGCGCCAGATCGGAAACGGCCTTCGGATGAGGAATATCATGCCGTTCAACAAGGTCGCGAAAGAGTATCGCATTAAAATATTCCTGGTGTATTCCCTGGCGCAGGCGCCTTTCCAGCCCAAGCACCTCGGGAAACCCGCCTGACTCCCAAAACTCATCAAAAGCTTTTTGGACAAGCAGCCGTTTTTTAGCGGATAAAGGCATGGCCGCATCAACACCTTTTCCCGCCAGGAATTCTTTAAACGAAAACGGAAACATTTCCCAGGATAGCGCCCGGCCCCGCATCTGCGTGGCGATCTCTTTGGAAAGCAGCAGCGCGGAGGAGCCGGTAAGATAAACCTCACACCGTTCTGTTCGCAGCAATCTATCTATAAACGCTTCCCAGCCGGGGATCGTCTGGATCTCATCAAAGAAGCAGTACACGGTTTCGGAGTTCTTCTTCTCGGGATAAAGGCCGTAATAGGCCTCGTTTATTACGCCAAGCCCCTCATGTTGCAGCCTGTGAAGCCTGTCATCGAAGAAATTAAGACAGAGAATGTTCTGGAACGGCACGCCCTTAGCCAGCAGTTTCCGCATAAGCTGGAACATATACGTGGATTTACCGCAGCGCCGGACCCCTATGCAGATAGCGGCTTTTCCTTTTACCGGAGCTATAGCAAGCTGCCTGGGGATCCCGGTTTTAAGCTTCGCTTCCTGAAAATCCAGGATCATTTCCTGCAATATTTTTATCATGATCAAGTACCCCTCAAAACAGATAGTGGTAATTAATATTACCAGTTTGCAGCAAATACGGCAAGTATATTTACCACATTCCCTTACACATTTATTTTGTCAGCAGCCATATTGCCCCTTCCCATCAATAGTATAGCAGACCAACCCGACAAGGGCGTGTCGGGGTGGCGCGGCCAGCCAGTGTAGGCGGGAATGAGTTCTTTAATCTTCGTAAGCATCGCCGCAATATCCGCTTCCGTAGAAAGATGCTTCAGCCCCTGCAGCTGCTCTTCGCTAAGCGCGGACTCGGCCTCTGCCGTCACAGCCGCGAAAATATCGCTATGCCCCGTATCCTTCCGGATATCCCCATCCCGGAACAGCTCCTCATACATCTTCTCGCCCGGCTTAAGCCCGCGGCGGTCTTCGCCAGTATATAGGCGCCGCCCCCTCCATAAGCGCCACGTGCTTATGCGCGGCCGCAAACCACTTTTACCCGGCTAAATTTATCGCGGCGGCGAGTGTATCTTTACTGAAAAGCCTCAGCTCGGATTTATCCTCCAAAAATCTTTCAACATCTTTCTTCGCCGCACCCAAGTCGATATTAGCCGCCCTTTCAAGCATGAATTCCTTAAAGTTGCCGGCGTTCACTCCCGGCGCCTTCCCCTGGCTTTGAGCGACAGCATTGTTCAGCATTTCGAAATTAGGCTGCACCTTGCGGCCTAAATACCAGAAGAGGTCATAAATATCGCGCCCCTTCGTATAGCGCCTGTAAAAAGAGGCGTGCAACTTCCCCGCGAACATTGACGGCAGGTCATAATGCGCCACACTAAACAGATATGTTTTATTCAGCACGGTGGTCTGCATTTTCCACCCGGCAGGCGGATTAGTGTCAATTTCGAGTTTAATAGACAGCTTTTCCTGCTTATGCCCCGACAAACCCAAAGCGTGCGGCAGACCCGGAAAAGTCAAAAAAGCGGAATTCACGGTTTTTTCCCTGTCCTTCTCCAAAACAGCGTTAAGCCCGTTCAGCCTAAACACTTTTTCAAGCCCTCCGCAAAGGCCGCCAAAGTCATACCCCTCGGCGCTTACAACAGAAAAATCAAGATCCTCCGAAAACCGCCGGAGCCCGAAAACAATGCGCAAAGCCGTGCCGCCGATAAATGCAATATGGGAGAACGCGTCCTGGTCAGACAAAGACTTAAGCGCCAGCACCTGGAGGAACTCCCTGGCCCTGTTGGTTTTATCTTCAACGGAGACTCCGCCCGCCAATTCCTGCTTTAAAGCCTCGATCATACCTTCCCCCCCATGCCCCTTAAAACAGCGCCGATCTCACACATCTTTTTATTATTGAACAAACCGAAATAGGCCGCAATTTTATTTTTCCTCAGCGAACCCAGATTCTGGAAACGGAACGATTCCAACAGCGTTTTTTTAGCCGCGCCCACCGCGATCTTACTAAGATTAAGATAAACAAAATCTGCCACGGCCTTTTCCGGTTCGGCGATAAAGTACGGTAGTCCTGCTTCATCTTTGCCGGAGATAAACCCCCTGAAGGCCGACGGTTTCACTGTCTGGTAGATAAATGTGCCGAAATCATTAGTAAATCTCGCGGTTTTTTTTGTTGAAACCGAAGTGACATCAACCACCCTCTCCGGAATAAGCTCATACCGACTAAGGGCGTATTCCAGACTGACATAGGAAGGCTGATAAAGCTGCCCCGCCAGGTAAAGCCTGCTCGGCTTAATTTTCCGGTCATCTTTTCCAAGAATATACAAGCCTCGCCGCAGTTGGAGCAAAAGCCCCTGCTTACACCATCTGTCAAGCTGGTTAAGGTCCGCTCCGCTTGCTTTGCCAAAGACGACCCTTGTAGGCAGCAGAGGTAAATCTCTGAACTTAACTTTAAAATCCCCAAATTTCATACATTTCCGTAAGTAACCTTATTTGATTATATACGGAAATATTATAACAGAGCGCTCCCCCCCTGTCAAGACCAATTAAAAAGGCTCCGCAAGGAGCCTTTTTTGTTAAAGTAGCAGCCTGTCCATAAGCGCCACGTGCTTATGCGCGGCCGCGTGCAGCACCCAGGCCGGCTTAT
>JAVHPG010000314.1:0-5827 GCA_036170455.1 Elusimicrobiales bacterium | reverse complement strand
CCATGGCACTAACTAATCCCGTTATATTTTGTAAAATATAACGGTGAAGATTAAGGTGAAAATCGGGCTGCGGGACGCGGCGGATGAGCCGTTCATGGGCATCGGGCTCGTGTGGCTCCTGCGGGGCGTCGAGAAGGCCGGGTCGCTCAGCCTGGCGGCCAGGGACATGGGGATGTCCTATTCCAAGGCCCATAAGCTGGTGAAGACGCTGGAGGCGGCGCTGGGGTACCCGGTGCTGGCCAGTTCCAGCGGCGGCAGCAGCCGCGGCGGTTCCGCTCTTACACCGTGTGGCCGGAAATTTCTCGGGCGTTATGAAAAGCTGGACGCTGATATAAAGGCGCAGGCCGAAAAGCTCTTTAAAAAAGCCTTCCCCGGCGGGGTGGTTAAATGAAGCCGATCCCTATATCCTTCGCCCCCCGCGAATGGGCCGGGGCTTTCGGCGACCTTGGGATAAGCGTTCCCGTGCTGCTCGCGCTTTCGGCCTCCGGGGCTTTGGACCTTAGCCGGGCGCTTCTCCTTTTCGGTTCCGTTTACGTCTGCGCCGGGCTCTATTTCCGCATACCTATGCCCGTGCAGCCGCTTAAAGCCGCCACGGCTGTGGTCATAGCCCGGGGCCTCGGAGCCGGGGCGCTAAAGGCCTGTTCTCTCTGGATAGCGGCGATATTTATAGCTCTTTCGGCGACCGGGCTCTCGGAAAAACTGAACAGGATCTTTACCAGGACTATCGTGCGCGGGATACAGTTCGGGGTAGGTCTGCTTCTTTTCAGGGCCGCGTATAAACTGTTCTTTTCAGCGCCGCTGGCAGCGGCGGTCACGGCTCCCGGTGCCGCTTTCCCCGGCCTGGACGATATCTGGACGGCTTTGTGGGTGCTGGTGATACCGCAGCTGCCCCTCACACTCGGAAATTCCGTGGCCGCCACCTGTGAAGTCAGCCGCGATTATTTCGGAGAGCGCGCCGGCCGTGTAAACCCGGGCCGCATCTCGCTGTCTATCGGTCTTTCAAATTTTGTTTCCGCGGTTTTCGGCGGCATGCCGGTCTGCCACGGCTCCGGCGGAGTTACCGCCCATCATAAGTTCGGGGCCAGGACGGCCGGCGCGACGATAATAATGGGAACTTCGTTCATACTTCTTTCTCTCGCGCTGGGCTCGGCCGGCTCTTCGGCGGTCCTGGGAGCCATCCCTTCCTGGCTGCTGGCCGCGCTGCTGGCGTATACCGGCCTGCTGCATACGAAACTTATCTTCGACCCGCAGGCCAGCCTGCCGCTGGCGGCCGCGATGGGCCTGTTAGGGATCGTCACTAATAACCTTTCATACGCCCTGGCGCTGGGGCTGTCGGTCGAAGCGGTCAGGAAATATAGCGGAAGTTTGTCTTTACGGCCGGGTACTGTAGAGTAACGGGATAATCAGACATGGATTTTATTTTAGACGGTTTTCAAAAAGGCTTTTCGCTGGTCGTCAACGGCGACGCGGAGATCTTCGCCATAGCCAGGTTGTCGCTGACCGTCTCCCTGCTGGCCACGGCCATGGCCGTGCTGCTTGGGGTACCGGCGGGCAGCTGGATAGCCGTAAAAGAATTCCCGCTTAAGAAGCTGCTCATCGCTCTGGTTAATACCGGCATGGGACTTCCGCCCGTGGTGGCCGGGCTGGTGGTTATGCTCCTGCTGGCCAGGAGCGGCCCGCTGGGTTTCCTCGCCTGGCTCTATACCCCAAAGGGCATGATAACCGTGCAGTTCGTTATCGCCCTGCCTATCGTAACGGCGCTTTCCATCTCGGCCATGCAGGGCGTGGATCCAAAATTCTACCAGCAGGTGCTTACGCTCGGCGCCAGCGACTGGCAGGCGATATGCGTATGTCTTAAAGAGATACGCTTGGCCGTGCTCGCCGCGGTGATAGCCGGCTTCGGCCGCCTGATAGCCGAAGTCGGGGCGGTAATGATAGTCGGCGGGAATATAAGGCACCAGACCCGCATGCTTACCACGGCCACGGTAATGGAAACCCATATGGGCAATTTCGATACCGCTATAGCCCTGGGCCTGCTGCTTCTAGCTTTGAGTTTCACGGTGAACCTGGCCCTTACGCTGGTGCAGCAGAAGAGGGTCCTTTCCAAATGATCAAGGTTAAAGCCCTGAACCTGACCTTCGGCACTTTCCGCCTGGAAGTTGAAGAACTTAAAGTTAAAGAAGGCGAAGTTCTGGCCTTGATCGGGCCTAATGGCGCCGGGAAGACGACTTTTCTCAATGCGCTGGGACTGCTGCGCCGGACCGACTCAGGGGAAATAAGGATAATGGGGAAAGACGCGCTGGCGCCGGAGAATAAAATGTTCCTGCGCCGCGGCATGTCCGTAGTTTTTTCGCAGCCCTACCTGACCAATGATACGGTTTTTAACAATGTGGCCCTGCCGCTGAAGCTGAGAGGGGTCAAGGACAGGGCGGCAGTTGCGGAAACCATGGAACTGTTCAAGATCTCCCATCTCAGCTGGCGCAATGCGAAGACCCTTTCCCAGGGAGAAAGCCACCGCACGGCGCTGGCGCGTGCTTTCGTAACGAAGCCGAAGCTTGTACTTCTTGATGAACCCTTCTCCAGCCTGGACGAGCGCGTCAAAGAAACCATAATCCGCGACCTGGGCCTCATAACCCGGGCGGCCAAAAGCGCCGTGGTTCTTGTGACTCAGGACCAGGCCGATGCGCTGACAATTTGCGATACGCTGGCGGTCCTGGTGAACGGGCGCCTGCTTCAGCACGGAGAGCCGCAGGAGATATTTTCCCGGCCCGCCTCTAAAGAAGTGGCGGATTTCGTGGGAGTGGAAACCATACTGAATGGTGAAGTAGCCGGCAAAAGTGATAATCTTTGTTCGGTGCGCGTCGGCGCGGCAACGCTTGAAGTTATTTCCGAATGCTCTGTAGGCGACAAAGTCCTGCTCTGCGTCAGGCCGGAGGCCGTTTCCGTTTCCAGGGCGCCGGCAGCCAACAGCATGCGCAACCACTTTAAAGGCACGATAATTTCCCTGGAGCCCTGGCGGCTGGAATATAAAATCTCAATGGATTGCGGTTTTAATCTGATAGCGGCGGTCACCAAGCGGTCGCTGGACGAGCTGGAACTTAAGCCCGGGGACGAAGTGTTCGCCTCGTTCAAGGCCACGGCCGCGCACCTGATAAGGAGATAGCTATGATAACTTTTGAAGAAGCGATGGCAACCGTCTATAAGAACGCTAGGCCGCTGCCTCCCGCGCGCCTGCGGATAGAGGAAGCCGTGGGCCGGGTTCTGCTCGAAGACATCCGCTCAGGCATAGAGATGCCGCCCTTCGATAAGTCTGCCGTGGACGGCTACGCGGTGAACAATGCGGAAGCGGAAAAGGGCAAGCCCCTGCGCAATGTCGGCCTGATCCAGGCCGGGGATATTTTCAAAGGGAAAGTCGGGCCGGGGCAGTGCGTGAAGATAATGACCGGCGCGCCGCTGCCACCCGGCGCCGACAGCGTGATCATGGTCGAGGACAGTTCGGAGGCCGATGGTTTTGTGAAATTCCTTAAGCCCGCCGGGAAAGGAATGAACGTCTGCGAGCGCGGCGAGGATATAAAGAAAGGAAGCAAAATACTCCAGCGCGGTACCGCTATTTCTATCTCCCACATAGCCGTGCTGGCCGCCGTCGGCCGCAGCCATATTAAAGCCGGGGCGCTGCCGAAAGTTTCGCTTGTAAATACCGGCGGCGAGCTGGTTCCCCCGGGAGAGAAGCTCGGAAAGAACCGCATTTACAACAGCAATGGCCCCATGCTTTCGGCAATGCTGAAGACTGACGGGATAGCCGCCGAGGCGGTTATAGTGCGCGACCAGGCCCGGAGCCTGAAGGCGGCTTTCTCCAAGGGGCTCAAGTCCGATATCCTGCTTATCTCCGGCGGGGTCTCCATGGGGGATTTCGACCTGGTGCCCGGCATCCTTAAGAGCCTGGGCGTAAAATGCCTTTTCCATAATGTGCGGGTCAGGCCCGGCAAGCCGATGTTCTTCGGCGTAAAAGGCCGCCGTCTTGTTTTCGGCATCCCCGGCAATCCGCTGGCTAATTTTATGGCTTATCTCGCTTATATCCGGCCAGCTATCCGCAAGATGGCCGGCCGCAAAGTCTATGCCGCGGAATTTAAAACAGGCATTTGCTCGGCCAGGTTCGAGCCCAAAACCCCGCGCCGGGCTTTGGTGCTTTCCACCGTCGGCCCAAAGACGGAATATGCCGTATCTCCTGTTTCAAATAACGGTTCAGCGGATATCCTCGCCCTGGCAGAAGCCGGCGGGTTCACCATGGTCAAAGAGGGCGGTTCGCTCAAGAAAGGCGAAAAAGCGAAATTCCTTACATGGCTATAGACTACCTGCGCCTGTCGCTCACGGACAGGTGCAATTTGAACTGCATCTACTGCACCCCGCTCGAAAAGAAAGGGTTCCTTAAGCATGAGGACCTGCTCCGCCACGAGGAGCTGGCCCGCGCCGCCGCCGCTTTCGTAAGCGCGGGGGTTAATAAAATACGCCTGACCGGCGGGGAGCCGCTGCTGCGCAAGAACATCGTCGGCCTGGTGAAGATGCTCAAGGCTATTCCCGGGCTGAAGGAACTTGCGATGACCACCAACGGGGTGCGCCTGCGCGACCTTGCCGGCCAGCTGCGCGGGGCCGGCCTGGACCGTGTTAATATAAGTCTGAACACCCTCGACCCCGCCACCTACAAGCGCGTGACCGGCACGGAGGGGCTGGAGCTGGAGGACGCCTGGGACGGTCTGATAGCCGCTCTTAAAGCAGGTTTTTCCGAGGTGAAGCTGAACGTCGTGGTAATGAAAGGCGTTAACGACGCCGAGATAAAGGAATTCGCGCGTCTTTCCATGGATTTCAAGCTGTCAGTGCGGTTTATAGAATTTTTCCCCGCCAATAAACGCTCGGCCAATCTGGCCCACGCATTTTTTACCACGGCCGAAACAAAAAAACTGGTAGAAAAAGCCTACGGACCTCTTACCGAACTCCCGCCGGCCCGCGGTTCCGGCCCGGCCCGCATGTTCAAACTGACAGGTTCCAAGGGAAAAATAGGCTTCATCAGCGGCCGCAGCGACTATTTCTGCGGCTCCTGCAACCGGTTGCGCATGGACTGCACCGGCAAAGTCTATCCCTGCCTCTTCTCGCCGTCCACCCACAGCCTGCGCGACCTCCTGCGCGCCGGCGCCGAAGAAGCCGTCCTGGTCGACTATATAAAAAAGATATTTTTAGTAAAATATGACTATAAGAAAGACTCGCCCTCCGCCGGCAATATAGAAATGAGCAGCCTGGGGGGATAAAAATCCAAAATCGGGATCGAGAAAATTTATGATCGACGTTGGCGCGAAAAAAGATACCAAAAGAATTGCCAAGGCGCAGAGCTATATAAAGCTTAACGCTGAAATAATAGGCCTTATAAGGGCCAATAAGATCCCCAAGGGCAATGTCCTCGAAGCCGCCCGCTTCTCCGGCATCCTCGCCGCCAAGAACACCGCCGGCCTCCTCCCGCTCTGCCACAACCTGCCCCTGAATTTCGTCGGCGTAGAATTCAAGGTGGAAAAAACAGGCGTCCTCATAAACACCGAAGCCCGCTGCACCGGCAAGACCGGCGTAGAAATGGAAGCCCTCGTAGCCGCCAGCGTCGCCGCCCTCACCATCTACGACATGTGCAAGATGTTCGCCCAGAACCTGGAAATAAGCGAAGTCTACCTGCTCGAGAAGCTGGGCGGCAAAAGCGGGCATTACCGTAGGAAGTAATTGTTCTTTCTGTGTTGCTCCCGGGCAGACGGCCATGCCGGGTTAGCAAAAGCCCCTCGGAGGCCGACGC
>JAVHPG010000313.1:0-1277 GCA_036170455.1 Elusimicrobiales bacterium | reverse complement strand
GTCCCCATAAAGCCGGTTGCCACCAAGGGCAAGTGTTTCATACGGCGCGGCAGCAGCAACCACCTGATGAGCATTCCGGAAATTGCCGACATGTATCTGAAGACCTACAACCTTTCCTGGGACAGCCTCATTGACCCCGATAAAACGCCGGCCGACCTGAGCCCAAAAAAGGTAGAGCGGTTCCGGGAACTGCTTGAAAAACAGGCCTCCGTTACAGTGCCTGAGGATTCGTTTACGCTGCTAAAGAAGTTCTCCCTCCTGAAGAACGACCGGGAGACGACCTTCGCCGCCTCGCTCCTTTTTTCCGCCAAGCCGCCGATCAATACGGCAATACACGCCGTGCGGTTCAAGGGGACTACAAAAGACGAATCTACCGAAGATATCTATATCCAGGAAGACCTGGTCGCCGAAACCGAACTGCTGATGGAGTTCATACACAGGAGTGTAAGAAAAGGCGTCCGCAAGGTGTCCGCCCTTAAGCAGTTAACGCATGAGACGGTCTGGCAGTACCCCCCTGATGCCATGCGGGAACTGGTCGTAAACCTTGTTATCCACCGGGATTATAAAAACGCTTCACCCTCCTGCCTGTTTATTTTTGACGACCGCATTGAAATGTGGAACCCCGGCGAGATGCCCAAAGGCCTGTCCTTGGCAAAACTTCAGTCCGGCGACTACGAACCCAGCGCACGAAACCCGCTGCTCACCCGTGTTTTTAAAGAGCTCGGCCTTATAGAAAACCTCGGCAGCGGCCTGCAGAAGGTCTGCCGGATCTTAAAAGGCGCGGGCCTGCCATTGCCTTTTATTGAAGCACTATCTTCGGGAACCAGGATAGTAATCCGCTCTGCGGCCGGGAATATTGAAATGTCGGAGAAAATGTCGGAGAAAATGTCGGAGAAAATGTCGGAGAAGATATTGGCATTTATTACAGCCAATCGGTCTATTAATGCTGTTGAAATAGCACATGAAATAGGTGTAACTTCCAGAACTGTTGAGCGGGCCTTGGCTAAATTAAGGATGAACGGTAAAATTAAACGCATCGGCCCCGATAAAGGCGGGCATTGGGAGGTGGTATCCCAATGAATGGCTTTAACCTGAATCCTGCAAGGATTCCCCGCGAAGCGGGCCGAGGGCCCAGCGCTATGCGCGCCCGGCCCGAGGAGGTGTATGCCTCCCGAAGGGCGCCCGCTATGCGGGCGGAAAGTTGCAGTTGCAACTTTCAGGCCAACCCCGGCTCCTCCCATGTGATCCCCGCCCGCGCCCCCGGCAAAGCCACCCGG
>JAVHPG010000312.1:0-1280 GCA_036170455.1 Elusimicrobiales bacterium | reverse complement strand
GTATATATCCTAAGCGGCAATAGTATAATAAGGTTTAGCGGAAAAGAAGCTCCCGTATCTGAAAAAGGGGTCTCGTCCAGGAAGAAGCCATCAACGGGCCTCGCTCTTGTGGACGCAGCGGTAGAAGCCGGGGCTGCGGTATATAGTGCGGCCCAAGCCTGGAATGAATACCATTCCTACCCGCCTGTTCCGGACTCCGGGACGGCGAACGATTATCACGGCCCGGCGCTCAATGTTAATGATCATCACGACGACCCTTTCTGGACACCGAAGAAGTAAAAAGTGGTTTTGGCAGGTAAGAGCCGGGGCGACCTGGCTCTTACCATATCAACAACACAGCAATATTGATAAATACGGCGCGCAGTGAAGTGATTTTACCGGTTAAACCCAGCCCTTTAAGGGCGGGCGGAGGGAAGGATGAGATCTTTTGTTTCTTCTGATCAGGATATCCGATCGAAAAAAAGCCTGTCGCTTAATTCGTGGGTAGTGCTTTTTATCTTATTACAAGTAATAATCACGCTGTGCGATTACTCTTTGAAAAAGACGGGTATTGCCGGCGACTTTGCGCCGCTTTATACCAGGATTATAACCAGCGCTCTAATGTTGTTTTTCACGCTGCGGTTCCTTGCCAGCCAGGGGGTGAGCTTTCGGGAAAGACTGGGAGTGTATAAAAAGAACTCCGGCCGGGATTTTATCGTTTCTCTGGGCATCGCGGGGATGGGGCTGTTCCTTGGGTATTTAATGCTTCATTTTAACGTGCATGGGCAGGTTCTCTCGGTCAACTCCGTTGTTTTAGGGAATCTTTTGTTAAAACCCGACGGCGGGTTGTCTTATGGCGGACTTGTACTGGTTTTTTTCAGCTACTGCCTGCTTGCCCCGGTTATGGAAGAGGTTTTCTTCAGGAGATTATTGTATGTCTCGTTGAGGCAGAGGTATAGTTTACTTAGATCTTTGATAATTAGTTCGATGCTGTTTGGCCTGATTCACCCGGATGCGGTGTTGTTTACGGTCCTATTTGGTCTTATGCAGTGCATTGCATACGAAAGATTTGGCCGGGTGAGTATAAATATAACATCTCACCTGATGTTTAATTCCGCGATTATTGTTTTTTCTGCTTTTGGCAGGTAACCGGCCGGGAGAGATGGCCTCGCGGAACGGCTTTGACTTGCACGCGTAGCGCACATTGTTCTGGCTGCCTTTTAAGCCCAGCTCGGCCAGCAGGTTGAACGCTATTACGCTTTTGCCCGTGCCGGGGCCGCCGTGCACTATTATCACGCTTT
>JAVHPG010000311.1:0-1281 GCA_036170455.1 Elusimicrobiales bacterium | reverse complement strand
CTTTTACTTTATACCAGAGGCCGGCAAGGCGCTTCGCCGCGAGCATGACGGTGCCGCGGTCGTCTTCCACAAGGAGGATATAAGGCGCGCGCTTTTCAGTTCCGGTCATATACGTTCTTTGCTTATTCGAATTTATACCCGTGCCCTGTGACGCTCACCAGCCGCGGGGCGAATTTCTTCCCCAGCTTTTTTCTAAGGGACGAGATATGCGTTTCCACCGTGTGCGGATTATCGTAGGTGGCCATATCGTAGCCCCAGACAGTTTCCAGGAGATACGGCACTCCCAGCACGCGTCCTTTTTTTTCAAGCAGGAGCGTAAGCAGGTCGAACTCCTTGCGGGTAAGGGCCGCCGGTTTCCCGCCCACTTTAACGGTGCGGGCGGAAGGGTCCAGCTCCAGGCCCTGCTCCTTGATCTTCCCGGCGCGGGGCCCGTCATTTGCGGCGTAGCGCCGCAGCACGGCGTTTATCTTGGCCGTAAGCACCGAAAAAGCGAAAGGCTTAGTGAGGTAATCGTCCGCGCCCTTGTCATACCCCGACACGAGGTCCGTATCGCCGGTTTTTTCGCCCGAAATTATTATGACCGGGACCGAGGAGGTCTCGGCCGAGCATTTTATGGCCTTGCACAGGCCGAAGCCGTCCAGGCCGGGCACATCCACGTCGGTGACCACCATATCCGGCCGGGAGTCGCGCACGAGCATAAGCGCCTCCGAACCGTTATCCGTGAAGATCACGGAAAAACCGTGGTTCTCCAGGTATCGGCGCATAACGTCCAGCATCGAGCGGTCGTCTTCCACCAATAATATTTTTTTTGACATACGCTGCCCTCCGGGCTTCAAAGCAGATTCTACCCTATTCACTTACCCGGCACAATAGCGGGCCGCGGCCCCCCGGCGCCTGCTTTTGACTCGCGCCCGTTTTGCAGTATAATAGGCGGAGGGGGGCATATGAACGATAGATCCATACGTATCCTTTTAATAGAGGACGAACCTCTTTCCGCGAAAATAACGCTCAGGATGCTGCGGGAAGCGGGCCTGGATATCAATATCAGGTCGGAGACCACGCTTGCGGGTGGACTCGCCGCCCTGGACGCCGGCGCGGCGGACGTCGCCCTGCTGGACCTCAGCCTCCCCGACAGTTGCGGCCTGGCTACGATAAAGGCGGTCTGCGGCAGAGCCCCTGGCCTGCCCGTAATAGTTATGACCGGGACGGACGACGAAGCCCTCGGCCTGGAGGCCCTTAAGGACGGGGCGCAGGATTACCTGGTCAAAGGGCAGTTTACCG
>JAVHPG010000310.1:0-1289 GCA_036170455.1 Elusimicrobiales bacterium | reverse complement strand
TGCAAAGACAGCGCATTGGGCGAAAACTGGTAGTTGTTACGCTGCAAGCTGATTTTGCCAGACCAACCCGGCGCCACTTTGCAAATATAACGGCCCTGCTTGTCGGTGCTGCTACAGCGCGCCGCAGCGGCCGTTACCTGCACATCGGGCAGCGGTGTGCCAGACAACAGCACGGTGCCGGTCACCAACAGTTCCGTGCTCACCGACGCTTGCGGCGCGGCCGGCGGCGCGGATGCGGGCGTAACCTTGGCCACCGGCGCGGCCATAACCGGCGCCACCGGCACCGGTGCTGCCGCAGTCGGCCGTCTTGCCGCTGGCGCATTGACCACAGGCACCCCGACCGCCGCTGGTGCTTTGGCTACAGGCGCTGCGACCGCCATTGGCGCGGCAGCGGAAACCAGCGGTTTCTCCGCTGCTACCGGCGCGGGTGCGGGCGCTGGCCTGACTGCGGCCACCGGCTTAACCTGCACCGGCTTAACCTGCACTGGCGTAACCGCCGCCGCAACCGCCGCAGTCGGCCTGCCTACCGCTGGCGCTTTGACCACAGGTGCCCTGTCCGACGCCGCCACCGCCGTCGGCGCTGCTACCGGTGCGGCAGTGGCAATCAGCGGTTTAGCCGCCATTACCCGGCCCGCCGCCAACGCGCTGCGCATCCCGGGCGGCGGTGCAGCCACCCTGACTGGCAGCGGCGTCACAGCAAACGCAGCAACCGCCGCAGCCGTAGAAACCGATCCTGAGCCAGAGCCAGCATCCGTAGCCGCGCCCGTACCAAGCTGCCCCTGGTTGTTGGCGCCCCAGGCCCAAATCGAGCCGTCGGACAGTTGCGCCACACTGTGTTGCATACCCGCAGCCACGGCAATCGCCTTGCGCGGCAAGTGGCCAACCGGCTGTGCCTTGAGCACCGGGCGGGTATGTCCCTGGCCCAATTGCCCGCTGCTGTTGTCGCCCCAGGCCCATACCTTGCCGGTTGCGTCAATCGCCACAGAATGCCGTCCGCCGGTTGCCACGGCGCGCCATTGCCTGGCTGGCAGCTTCAATGTTTGTGGTCTTTTCACCTCAGCGGGCAGGCCGGGTTGCACCTGGCCAAAGTGGTTGTCGCCCTGGCCCACAAGCTGGCCGTTTGGCAACAAACGCACATGATGCGTGGCACCGGCCTGCGCCAGTGCCAGCCAGCCGCCCAGCATCAGGCCCAGGCAGGCCTTCGCGGCGCAGGCGCTGCGCCGAAAAATCGCCAAGCGTTGTCTCCCGCCAAATTTATTAACAAACATCAAAAATCCGAAACAGTGTGT
>JAVHPG010000309.1:0-5948 GCA_036170455.1 Elusimicrobiales bacterium | reverse complement strand
CCCGCCCGCCCAGCACGGCGCTTTCTTTAACAAGTTCCTATAGCTCCCATCGTGACCACCCGCGGCTGCCCTTTCGCCTGCGGCTTCTGCACCGCGCCGATATTGAGCGGCAGGACCATGCGCAAGCGCGGCGCCGATTCCGTTATCGCCGAGATAGAGCTGCTCTACCACAAGTTCGGCATCAGGGAAATCCATATCGTCGACGACAATTTCACCCTGGATAAAGCGCACGCGGTCTCTATACTGAAAAGGATAATCGCGAGCAAGCTGCCCATCTCCCTGGCTTTCCCCAACGGCGTGCGCATCGGAACGCTTGATTCCGAACTCTTGGACCTGATGAAACAGGCCGGGACTTATCTTATTTCCGTAGGCATAGAATCCGGCTCTGATAAAACGCTTAAGCGCATGGACAAGCAGCTCAATGTCGCCATGATCCGCGAGAAAGTGGCGCTGATAGAGAGCAAGGGGATAGACCTCGCGGCTTTCTTCATCCTGGGCTTCCCCGACGAGACCATAGAGGATATGCGCGAAAGCATAAACTTCTCGCTCGAGCTGCCCCTGCTGCGCGCTAATTTTTTCACTTTCCTGCCACTGCCCATGACGCCGGTCACGCTTAAGCTCATCAAGAGCGGCGAGATCGGCGAGATGGACGTGGACGGGCTTATTTTCCAGAAGGTTCCCTATGCGCCGAAAGGCGTGACGCGCGAGCAGCTGCGCAGCCTCCAGCGCGAGGCCTTCCTGCGCTTCTACCTCCGGCCGGCTACGATGTTCAGGAATATCATCAAAGTCCGCTCCCTGCGGCATTTCGGCTACCTGGCCAAGCGCTTCTACCACTGGATAGTGATGTAGCTTCTTCCCGTGCAAAAGAAAAGGCCCCTTCCGGGGCCTTTCTTTTTTTCCGCTGAAGTCCGCTCAGTCTTCTTTCAGTTCCGTAACCGTCCCGAACTCGCTCAGCGGCTTGTCGAACTTCTTCGAATTGCCGATGACGAAGAGCATCGCGTTCTCGGGCATGTAAAGTTTCTTCGCCGTTTCAAGCACGGCTTTCGAATCGGTCCGGGCGATGTTCTGGACGTAATTGTCCAGGTAGTCCGCTTTATAGCCGTAGTATTCGTAGGAGGCCCTTTCGGTTATCAGGTCGAAGGGGGTCGGGAACCTGAAGACGAAAGAGTTCACTATCGAGTCCCGGGCGCGGGTCACTTCATCCGCCGGCGCTGACACCTCGGTTATGAGCTTGAACTGCTTAAGCAGTTCGGAGAGGGCCTGCGAGTAGGTCTCGGGCTTGGTTCCTAGGTAGGCAAGCGTGTAACCGTAATCCGGCTTCTTGGCCGAGTAACTGTACACGGTGTAGGCCAGCCCTCTGCGGGAGCGTATCTCGGCCGTGAGCCTGGAAGAGAGCCCTTGGCCGCCGAGTACTTCGTTAGTCACGGTCAGGGGAAATTCCAGCGGGTCAAAGCGCTTTATGCCTTTTTGCAGCATCACTATATTAGTTTGGGCGATATCTTTTTCTATGTGAAAAACCTGCCGTTCGCCTTTTATTTGCACAGGAGGAATGACGGGGAACTTCACCTCGCCGCGCTGCCAGGCGCCGAAACGGGCTTCTAGTTTTTTAATCAGCTCGCCGTTGGAACCGAAATCTCCAGCTGCGACGATGATGATATTGTTGGGCTTGTAATAATTGGCATGGTAAGTCTTCATGTCATCTATCGTAATAGCGTTGACGGTGGCCTCCTCGCTGCGCCAGCCGTAGGGGTGCGCGGGGCCGTAGAAAGAGCGGAGGGCCTCTCGCACTACCGCGCGGCCGGGGTCGTCGTTGCGTCTCCTCATTACTTCCAGCATCTCGTCACGTCTGAGTTTCACTTTATCTTCGGCGAAAGCCGGGTGCATCAGCACATCGGCGTAGATGTCGAGCACCGCGTCCAGGTCTTTCGACAGGGCGGTGAGGTCGGCCCGGCCTTCTTCTATGCCTATCGAGCTTTCCACGGAAGCCGCCAGGAATTCAAGGGTCTTGTCTATCTCTTCCGGCTTGTATTTAAGCGTGCCGCCGTCCTTCAGCAAGCTAGCCGTCATTTCGCCGAGGCCTATCTTCTCGATAGGGTCGTTCAGCTTGCCGGTGCGGATAAAGGCGGTCATGTGCACCACGGGCAGGGTATTGTCCTTCATCAGGTAAACCACCATGCCGTTGTCCAGCACCAGGCGGTCGCCCGTCGGCGGTTTGAAGTCTATACCGCTTATCTTGGGAAGGGCGGGGGGCAGCGCGAAAGAGGCGGCGCTTAAAAATGTCATCAGTAGGGCTCCTGTGATCGTTGATTTTTTCATGGCGGTTCTCCTTAGTCCTTTTTAAGCGGTTCGCGGAGAAAAACTACGGTTCGGTTGTCCCGGGTAAGATATTTTTCGGCCACGCGGATGATGTCTTCCGGCTTTACCTTGCGCAGCTCGTCGCCGGTCTTCCAATCATATCTCCAGTCGCCGAGGATCTCTTCGTTCTGCGCCAGGTTCATGCCCAAGCCGGAGTTGGACTCCAGCTGCTTTATCATCTCGGCCTGGTAATTGTTGATTATTTTGTCCAATTCCCACTGGGTCGGAGGATTTTTCTTAAGGCCGGCGATCTCTTCCAGGATGGCCGAGTCTAATTCATCCGCCGTGTGCGGGGCCTTCGGCACCGACATTACTACGAACAGCGAGGGGTAGCGGTTGCCGGGGAAAGAGTTTCCGGACGCTACAAAAAGAGCCAGTTCCTTGCCCTCTACGAGGTTCTTATAGAAACGCCCGGTCTTGCCGTTGGTGAGAACTTCCGAGGCCATTATCAGCGGGTAAGTGTCAGGGTTGCGCACGTCGGGGATATGGAAGCCCATGCGTACCGCCGGCTTCGCCTTGAAAAAGATATTTACTATTCTTTCCGACTTCTGGGGGGGCTCCTTGGTGTAAGTGCGGTCGGGCAGGGGCTTGCTTTCCCAGCCGCTGAAATATTTCTCGGCCAGCTTTATCACTTCGGCCGGATTCACATCGCCGACTATGGACAGCGTGGCGTTGTTCGGCACATAGAAAGTTTTAAAGAACTGCTCGGCGTCGGTCCGTGTCAGCCTGTTAAGGTCATCCATCCAGCCGATAGTGGGATTGTGGTAAGGGTGTGCCACGAAAGCGTTGGAGAGCAGATTCTCCCACATCAGCCGGCCGGGGTCGGCCTCGCCCATGCGGCGTTCTTCCATTACCACGCTCCGCTCCCTGTAGAATTCGCGCAGCACCACGTTCCTGAAGCGGTCGGACTCTATATTCATCCAGGCCTCGAGCCTGCTTGAAGGGAGGGAGACTACATAGCCGGTGTAATCCGTGGAGGTCATGGCGTTCATGCCGTTCTCCCCCAGACTTTTATAGAGGTTTATGTATTCGTCCTTAACTATGAAATTGTCAGCTTCTTTTTCCGCCTCGGCCTGCGCTTTGCGCAGTATCTCGAGTTTCTTCGCGTCCGGCGAGGCTGAGGATTCTTCGGCGATAAGCGCCTTGGCGGCTTTTTCCACTTTATCCAGGGCCAGCTTCTCTTTTTCGTAGCCGGCGGAATTTATGGTTTTGGTCCCTTTGAAGGCCATATGCTCCATAAGGTGCGCCAGGCCGGTCTTGCCCTGGGTCCCGTCCACGTTCCCCACCTTGAATACCATGGTGAAAGAGACGGTGGGGACGAAATGCTTTTCAAGTATCAGCAGTTTCAGCCCGTTTTTAAGAGTGTAAGAGACTACCGAGGGATATTTGGGGTCTTTTTCTACGGCGGCTCCCGGCGGGAGCGCGTCCTTCGAGCCTTCTACGGCGTAAAGAGAAGCGCAGCAGAGCATCAGCATGGGTAAAAGTGCTAGGGATTTCATTATGTCCTCCATAAGCGTTGGGGGGAACGGCTACGGGTATTATTATACTAAATGGTATCCGCTTAACTCCTTATAACAGACCACTGTCCGGCAATTTAATTTCACTTGAAAATAAACATTTTCAAATGAAAATATTTCCGAGTGTTATTGCCCGATAAAAGGGTTTGCCTGAGCTAGTAATACGCTTTATCCCCTGTTTTTTGTTGTGGCATATAAATTGCTCTGTATCGGTCATAGCGGCACAAATCTAAAGGGATGAGGAAAAAAGACATATGAAAACGAGCAAAATACTGGTAGCGGTCTTCGCGATAATGGCGGCAGCCTCGGCTGCTAAGGCTGACGACATAAACATTGGCTTCGACGGGAAAAAAGGCGCGCCGATATTCGCCCAGCTGCTTGCCCAGGCGCAGCCCTCCCCCGAGGCGGCGATAATTCCGGCCAGGGCAATGCCGGTGTTCGCGGCCAACCAGATCTACGGCCTGAATAAGTCTATAGACAAGGCTGTCGCTTACGCGGGGCTGAAGATGAAAAACCCGGCCCTGAAGGCGAACCTGGAATGCCTGCGCCAGAACGCCAGCCAGGAAGAGAAATTCCTGTTCGTATACGCCGCGCCGGGGGCCGCTTACAAGTTCCCGGAAACCTGCTCGGCTAAACAGACCAAGGGTTTGCTGGACGATGCCCTGCAGTGGGTTTGCGAAGCCGTTTGGGTGCCTGTTTGCAAACAAACCTGCAGCCTGGGTGTTGAGGACGGGGAAACCATCGTGCAGTGCATAGAGGATTGCAATGACCAGCTGGTGGAAAGCTGCAGCTGGATCTGAGGAAAACGCGCCGGCTCCTTAACCGGAGCCGGCTTTGCGGTTTTGTTGAGCGGGAAGGTGCAATTATGGGATACTTATATTCGATCGGCTACGCTTTCATTATTTCAGTCCTGGCGACTATCTTCATCGCCTCGGTATTGGTCGATGAGGGGACTTAAGACTTATGAACCCATTGATACAACTTGCCGGAGTCACTAAAAAATATAAGACCAGGGACGGCGAAGTGGCCGCCCTGGACGGGGTTTCGCTGGAGATAGCCCAGGGTGAGTTCGTGGCCATTACGGGGCCGTCCGGCAGCGGCAAATCCACTCTTCTGAACATCCTCGGCTTGCTTGACCAGGCCGACTCGGGCGAATACTTTTGCGCCGGCCATAAAACCTCGGACCTGGACGACGCCGGCCTTTCCGCGCTGCGCGGCAGGCTCATCGGTTTCGTGTTTCAGAATTTCCACGCCTTGCAGGAGCTGACCGCCGAAGAGAATGTGGCGCTTCCCTTGGCTTATTCCGGGGTTGCAGGCGGGCACGATCCCCTGGAATGCCTAGAGTCGGTGGAATTAGCCGACCGCCGCCATCACCGCCCCGGGGAACTGTCGGGCGGGCAGCAGCAGCGGATGGCTATAGCCCGGGCCATGGTGAATAAGCCGCGGATCATACTCGCCGACGAGCCTACCGGCAATTTGGACGGCGTACTGCGCGATGAAATACTTTCGCTTTTCGAAAAAATGAATAAAAAGGGCATTACCGTGATCCTGATCACGCATGACCCGGTCGTTGCCGCGCGCGCGGACCGCGTGATAAATATAAAGGACGGGCGCATAAGCGCGGATAACAGCAAAAAAACGGGAGCGCCTGCCGCCGCCGAGCAGCTGCGGCTGCCCCGGTCTGTGAGAACCTTTACTCTTAAGGCTTTTAAACAGGAGGCGGCCGCGGCCGTCGCCTGCATGCGCCGCAATAAACTGCGCAGCCTGCTGATCTTCGCCTGCTTTTCTATAGGGATAGGCGCGGTTACGGCGGTTCTTGGCCTGACCGGCAGCTTCCGCAAAAAGGTTTTCGGCCGCGTCGACGCTATCGACCCGCTGTTGATAGAAGTTTTACCGGACAGTAAGACCGCCAGGCTTTCTTTTGATGACGCCTCCCGAATTTACGGGCAGGTCCATAATGTGGAAGGGGTCAGCGTGTCGGCGGCTTCCTGGGGCGCCGTGGCTGCCGGGGATAAAAAAACGGAGGCGGCTGTTTATGAACTGAACGCCTACCGCTTGAAAGTTTATTATACAGGC
>JAVHPG010000308.1:0-1297 GCA_036170455.1 Elusimicrobiales bacterium | reverse complement strand
GCTGTGACAGAGATTCGCCAGAAGGCGGAAGGCTATGGCATGAAGAACGGTCAAGCCGATGGTATGGATGTGATGAAAGTTTACGACGCCGCGAAAGATGCTTTGAAATTCGTCCGTGAAAATTCCCAGCCGTATTTGCTTGAAGTAGATACCTACCGTTTCCGCGGACATTCCATGGGCGACCCTGAGCGTTATCGCAAAGCGGAAGAAGTCAAGAAGTGGCAGGAGAATGATCCGATTGGAATTTTCAACAAGCAGTTGTTGGAAAAGAAGATCGCCACGCGCAAGGCATTGGATGAGATCGAAGCGCGCGCGGAAGAGGAAGTTGTGAAGGCTGTGGAGTTTGCTGAGGCAAGTCCCGAACCAAGTATGGAAGAGTTGTTTGCAGATGTATATGCTGATTAATGTTGTTGTTATGCGACTGGAAGTCGCAGCAACAATTGCAAAGTCCACCTTCGTGGACTAGCCGACGGAGGTCGGCTTTGCGGAGGTTGAGGCGATTTCAATCGCCCCGCAGGAGATAAGATGCGCGAACCCTACACTCAACTCTACATCCATCTGGTTTGGGCAACATGGGATAGACTCCCATTGATCACCCCTGAGATCGAGCCGCGCCTTTATGCCGCAATTGCCGAGAAATGCCGTGAGTTAAAATGTTTGCCGCTGGAAATTGGCGGAATGGCTGACCATGCTCATGTGCTGGTTAGATTTCATACTACGGTTCCAATCGCAACTTTGGTGAAAGAGATAAAAGGTTCATCGTCGCATCTTGTCACTCATGTCATTCAACCTGGCGGACCTTTCAAATGGCAGGGCGCGTATGGAGCCTTCACCATCAGGAAAAGCGAAGTACCGACGGTGAAAGCGTACATTCAAAATCAAAAGAAGCATCATGCTGAAAATACACTACTTCCCGAATTGGAAGAGGTGTTCGAGCAGGATGAGTGATTGTTTGCGACTCAAGTCGCAGCAACAATTGCAAAGTCCACCTTCGTGGACTAGCCGACGGAGGTCGGCTTCGCAAATGTTGACGCGGTTTCAACCGCAAACATTATGAGGATAATCTATGGCAAAAATAACTATGCGCGAGGCAATCTCGCAGGCTCTTATGGAAGAAATGGACCGCGACCCTGCTGTCTTCATTATGGGCGAAGAGGTCGGCGTTTGGGGAGGCACGTACGCCGTCACCAAAGGCTTTTATGACAAATACGGCGCGATGCGCGTCAAAGATACGCCCATCGCGGAGAACGCCATCATCGGCGGCGCAATTGGCGCGGCAATGGTGGGACAGCGTCCC
>JAVHPG010000307.1:0-5991 GCA_036170455.1 Elusimicrobiales bacterium | reverse complement strand
CTTTCCGGATGTCCTCGAGCAGTTCGTGCTTGTCGGCGGCGGTCGCCGCGACCGCTTTCACCGATCTTTTCTGCCGCTTCTTCGCTGCCAGCGCTTTGCGGGCCCCGTCGAGCGAATAGCCTTTGATGAAAACCAGGTCCTTTATCTCCAGCAGCGTGTCGACGTCGGCGCGGGTGTAGCGGCGGTGGCCGCTTGCCAGGCGCAGCGGCCTCAGCAGGCGGAACTTCCGCTCCCAGTACCGAACAGTATATTCCGGCACCTGCGCCTTCCGGGAAACTTCCGCCATCGTAAAATAAGTCTTTTCCGTCATCGCACGATTTTCGATTCCCGATTTTCGACTTTCGATTCTTCTTACATCCCTATCGTCAGTTTCTTCGACGGTTTGAAGCGGATGCTCTTGCGCGGCCCCACCATCACGCGCTGGTTGGTTTTAGGGTTGCGCATCTGGCGCGGCATGCGCTCCTTCACCTTGAAGGTCCCGAAGTTGGAGATGACGACCTTGCGGTTCTCGCGCAGGGCCTCTCCCATGATCTCGAAAGTCTTGCAGACGGCCATCTTGGCGTCTTTCTCCGTGGTGAGGTGTTTCGTGAGTTCTCTTATAAGGTCAAGTCTGTTCATCTTCTTCCTCCCCCTCCTGCTTTTCTTTTTCTTCCCCGTCTTTGCCGGGAGCGCGGCCCTGCAGCCCGCCGTTTAGCAGCTGACCTATGATGTCGTTGGGCTTCAGGTTCTTAAGGTCCTGCTTGAACTTCACTACCTCGTCCTCGGTTATGGGCTTGCTCAGCACCTGGGTCTTTTCGAAGACCTGATCGTTGATAAAGATGGGGCAGCCGAAGCGCACCGCCAGGGCCACCGCGTCCGAAGGGCGGGAGTCCACCAGGCGCAGGTTGCCGCCGCCCGGCTTCTCGATATGGAGCTGGGAGTAGTAGGTGTTCTCCACGATGTCGGTTATGGTCACGCGGCTGATAGTAAGGCCGAGGGTCTTGATGACCGAGAAGAGCAGGTCGTGCGTCATGGGGCGGGGCGAGGGATAGCCGGAAAGCCTGATGGCAATGGCCTGCGCTTCCATCGGGCCTATCCAGATGGGCAGGATGCGCGTGCCCTCGGTCTCGTCGAGGAAAATGATGGACTCGGTCTGGCTGGTGGCAATGGAGTAGATGCGGACCTCCACTTCCTTGCCGGGAGTTTTTTTAGTCGACATTATTTTTTCTCCCCGGGGCCGTCCGGGCCTTTATGCTTGAACGAGAGCTCGGCGCCATTAAGGATGCGCCTTATGTTGGCTATATGGGTGTAAAACAGCAGGCCGCACACCGCGAGGGCGAGCAGGGTAAAGGGACGCTGGCGCGCGTCCGTCAGGAAAAGGCAGAAGACCGGGAGCGCCACGGAGGCGGACATGGAGCCGACGGAGATATGGTGCGTAATGGCCACGGCCGCCGCGAAAACCACGACGGCGCCCGCGGTAGGGACGGGGAGCAGCGCCATAAAAACCCCGGCGGCGGTGGCCACGCCTTTGCCCCCGTGGAAACTGAGGAAGATCGTCCAGATATGGCCCGCTATCGCCAGCGCGCCGGCGGTCACCGGTATCCACCAGTGGCCCTTGCT
This sequence comes from Elusimicrobiales bacterium, assembly GCA_036170455.1. Lineage (GTDB taxonomy): Bacteria > Elusimicrobiota > Elusimicrobia > Elusimicrobiales > UBA9959 > UBA9959. The sequence continues at coordinate 4,392 of JAVHPG010000307.1, read as the reverse complement.
GAACTCCGCGGCGCCTTCCGCGTAAAAAAAGTGCATGGCGATCATGGCCGGGACGAAGCCTTTAAGGAAGTCAACCGTGAAAGTCAGTATGCCGGGGCCTTTGCCAAGGGTGCGGTAGACGTTGGCGGTGCCGGGGTTACCCGAGCCGTGCCGGCGTATGTCTATGCCTTTAAGCCGGCCTATGATATACCCGGTGGGGATGCCGCCCAGCAGGTAGCTCGCGGTAAAAAGCAGGCCGATTTTAAGGTTGGTCATTATTTAGATTATATAAAAAAGAAAGCGGCTGGGCGCCCGGACCGCGGGCCGGGCGGAGGGCGGGGCGCTAAATTCCCGCCGCTCTCTTTTTAAGCCGGGCGTAGTTCTCCGGCGTGGCTTTAAATCTGATAGTCGCCCCTTCGGGGCCGTAGGAGGCTTCCTTGACCATGCAGGCCCCGTAAATCTCTTTTATCAGCCCTTTTGAGCCGGCCGGGACGGCCAGTTCATAATCCTCCCAGCGCAGGGCCAGGGCCCGCTCGCTGGCCGCAAGGAGCCCGTTCACGCCGGCCCCGGTAAGGGCCGAGACGAGCAAGGGGCGCAGGCGCTGCGGCGCCCAGGCCGCGACCGCGGGGTCCTTCACGGCGTCGGCTTTGTTGAAGACATTGATGACGGGGATGCTCTTCACCCCGAGCTCCTCGAGCGTGGCTTTTACGGCCTCGTGCTGGAGCTTCGCCTCGGGGGAAGAAAGGTCGTGCACGTGCAGGATGAGGTCGCTGTAGAGGATCTCCTCCAGCGTTGCGCGGAAAGCGGTGATCAGGTCGTGGGGCAGCTTCTGGATGAACCCGACGGTGTCGGTAAAGAGCGCCCAGCCGCCCGACGGCAGGCGCACGCGCTTGGTGGACGGGTCCAGCGTGGCGAAAAGCTTGTCGTCGGCGTAGATGCCGTGGCGGTTGCCGGTAAGGAAGTTCAGCAGGGTGGATTTGCCGGCGTTGGTATAGCCCACGATGGACACCTGGGGCATGGGGACGGAATCGCGCTTGCCGCGCTGGGTGGAGCGCTCTTTCTTTATGGACTCTATTTCGTCCTCCAGCTCGCTGATCTTCACGCGCAGCGTCCTGCGGTCATAGTCTATTTTCTTTTCCCCGGAGCCCTTTCCGCCGATCACGCCGCGCTGCTGGTCCATGGAGCCGCCCTTGCCGGCCAGCCGGGACAGGGAATAATTAAAGCGGGCCAGCCGGGCCTGCAGCTTGCCTTCGCGCGTCCGCGCGCGCATTGCGAAAATATCGATGATAAGGCGGGGGCGGTCGGCTACCGTGACCCCGAGCGCGCGCTCGAGGTTGCGCTGCTGCGCGGGGCCGAGTTCCTCGTCGAAGATCACCGCGCCGGCGCCGGTTTCCTCAACCAGGGCCTTAAGCTCCTTCACCTTGCCGGAGCCTATGAAAGTGGCCGGGTTCCAGGCCTGCACGCGCACGCTGAGCTTTTTTACCGGCTCGAGGCCGGCCGTCTCGGCCAGGCGCCAAAGTTCGTCCAGCGAACTTTCCCCGGCGGCGCCCGGGGTTCTTCTCTTCAGCTCGGCCGCGACAAGTATCGTCTTCATGAATTTATTATTTTCTCCGCCAGCGCCGCCGCGTTGTAATCCTCGAATTCCAGCAGCTCTATCTTTACGGCGTTGCGGTAGCGCGCGAACCAGGTGTTCTGCCTTTTTGCGTAGGCCATCGAGGCCGCCACTATGGCCCGGACCGCGTCCGGTTTAGCAAGGCGGCCCGCGAGGTGGTCCATCATCTGCGGGTAGCCCAGGGTCTTGAGGCCGGGACAGTCCTCGGCGTAGCCTTTCTCCAGCAGCGCTTTGGTTTCCTGCGCCCATTCGTCGAAGCGGGCCGAGGTCCGGCGCTTGACGCGCTCGGCGAGCAGGTCCTTCTGCCACTTCAGGAAAATGAATTTCCCCTCGTGCGCGGGCAGGGCGTTGAAGAACCTGCCGGACCAGATCTGCGAGACCGGCCTGCCGGCCAGGCGGGTTATCTCGATGGCGCGCATCACGCGCTGGATATTGCCCGGCGGAATGCGCGAGGCCGCCTCGGGGTCTATCGCAGCCAGTTCCGCGTGGAGGGCCCCCTTGCCGCGGACTTCGGCCAGGGCGGCCAGCTTCTCCCTCATCACGGGATCAGCCGCCGGAAGCTCGTCGAGCCCGTTCCAGAAAGCCTGGACATACATCCCGGTGCCGCCCGCCATTACGGGGACTTTGCCGCGCGCCTGGACTTCGGGAATTATTTTCTTAGCTTCTTTTACGAAGGTGCCGGCGTCGTAGGCGGCGCGGGGATCGAGCGTGTCCACCAGGTGGTAGGGGACGCCGTCCACCAGGTAGGCCCGGCCGGCCGGCGTCTCCGTCCAGGCCCCGCGCGGCTTGGCGGTGCCCGCCTCAAGAAATTTGTAGATCTGCTTCGAATCGGCGGAAATGATCTCCCCGCCGAGGCGCCGGGCCAGCTCCAGGGCCAGCTCCGTCTTGCCGGAGGCATTTGCCCCCATAAGGGTGATCGGTTTAAGAGGTTCTGGGGACATCTTTTTTTTGGCGGCTAATGAAAAGCGGCTAGTGGCTTTAAAGCCGCCTAGCCGCCTTGCTGTCCTGCTCCGGTCACTTCTTCTTGAAGATGGACTCGTCTTTCTGCGGCTTGTTGCACAGGCTGTGGGCCCGGCAGGTTTCCACGCAGACTTCAGGCAGCTTCAGCGCGCTGCGGGTGTCGCAGTCGGAATAATCCTCCGCCATCTCGTTGATGCACTTGCGGTCGTCGTGGCTGATCTGGGAGAAGGAGATGCCGTTCATGAACACGCCGCCCTTGTCCTTGACCCAGGAGATCTTCCCGGTGACGGGCATCTCTTTCGAGCCGTCCAATTTAAGAATTATGTTGAGCTCCCTGGTGTGGGGCGGGGCCATGAAAGTTATCAGGCGCATGCCGCCGGCGGACAAATCCGCCAGAATGGCGGGCTGCGGCGCCGACTTGCCGTGGCCGGTGGTAGTGTAAAATTCTATTTCCACTGGTTCCAGGATGCCGTGCAACATCGGCAGGCGGACATGCTGGCGCCTTTCTTTAACGACTTTGCTGTTTTTTTTGGTCATAAGAGTTTTCCGTTCAAAGTATTTTTATCGGCCTTCTCCACCAGGACTCCCGCCATCTTTCCAGGCGTTCCCCCCGCCTTGACCCTGACCGCGAAATTTCCCGAGGCGCGGCCGTAAGTTTCGGTCTCAAAAAGAACTTCCTCTATTTTACCAATTCTTTCGTTTAAAATTACGCGCGAATTTGTTTTGACGGCGGCCAGCAGTTTTTCCAGCCTGGCCTCGATTTCCGATTCGCCCAGGGTAGCGGCCATTTCCGGCTTGTCCGAGCGGGGCGAATACTTGAAACAGTAGGCCATGGTGAACCGGCCTTCCGCCACCAGTTTCAGCGTGTCCTGGAAATCCTCTTCGGTTTCTCCCGGGTAGCCAACGATAAAATCGGTGGAGACGGCGAGGTCCGGAGTTGCGGCGCGCAGGCGCGCGAGCAGCTCCAGGTACTGGCCGCGGGTATAGCCGCGGCGCATCAGCTTCAATATCCGGTCCGAGCCGGACTGCACCGGCAGGTGCATATAGCGCGCGAGTTTCTTCTCCCGGGCAAGCAGGGCGGTAAAATCGTCCTTGAAATAAACGGGGTGCGGGCTCATGAAGCGCAGCCGCCGAAGGCCGGGCAGCGCCAGGACTTTTTCCAGGAGTTCGGAGAACGTGGTCTTCTCTTTTTCCCAGGCGTTGACGGTCTGGCCGAGCAGGACTATCTCTTTTGCGCCGGCTTCTATTTTCGCGGCGGCGTCTTTAAGGATAGCGTCCGCGGAAAGGAAGACGGCGGGACCGCGCACCACCGGCACTATGCAGTAGGAACATTTAAGGGAGCAGCCCCGCATGATGGTGACATAGGCTGTTTGCGGCGAGCGGAAAAGGTTCTGGTGTGCCGTTTCGCTTTCCGGAGAAGGGCCGAGCTGGGAGATAAGCGAATCCTCGAATTGTTCTACAGCCCTGGCGCCCACCACCTCGTCAACGAAAGAAAAACGGTTCTTTAGATATTTCCCCCCCAGCTTCTGCGCCGCGCAGCCTACGATAAAGATCTTCCCTTCCGGACGCTTTTCCTTCCAGACGCGCAGCCGGCCTATCTGGGAGATCGCCTTGTCTTCGGCGCGCTGGCGCACCGTGCAGGTATTGACCACCACGGCGTCTGCCTTCTTCAACTCGTCGGTAAGCGCATACCCGCGCCGCCTGAACGCCGCGGCGATATTCTCCGAATCCGCCTCGTTCATCTGGCATCCGAAAGTAATAATGCAGACTTTGCGTCCTGGGCCCTTTTCCTGGCTCTGGCCGCGGCCGGGCTTTCCCGACGTGGAATCGGTTGGTTCTCC
>JAVHPG010000306.1:0-6045 GCA_036170455.1 Elusimicrobiales bacterium | reverse complement strand
CGAATGTAATGATGTGCACAAGTCTGGCGGCCCGGCCCGCGGCGGGCGGGGCCGCTGGTTTTTCTGGTTTCTGCATTTATTTTTTCCTCAAAGAATATTTTCTGCCAGAGCATTTTGTTGACGTCAACAAAATGGTTGCTTATCATAAACATGCAGATGTGATGCAGGGGAATAAGCGTAGTGCATCGGAATTGCCGAGATCCTGCTTTCTATCTATCGCGGCAGCTGACAAGTATTCCTTGAAAACTGAATTTTCATCCGATGTCTATCATTTTGTTGACATCAACGAAATGATACTCAATCTGCTGGCGCGAGTAATAGCAAAATATCCTGAGCAAAATATCCTGAGCCCATTTTCCTGATGTCAGGAAAATGGTTGCGATATTAAAAAATAATTACCAGCTATCCGGCTTATGAAATTGCCCTGTTGTGTCTGTCATTACCTCTGGAAACTGGCTGAGGCCTAAAACACCCGGCCGTATTTGTTTAAAGAAGGTCGCCACGGACAGTAATTTTCTGCTTGGCTGTCTTTGCTGGGGGTTTAAAACGCCGACGATTTTGCCTATGCTTATAGACAGCCTTATCGACTCGAATAAGTCGGAGTCGTCCGAAATAACTACAGCCGCCTCGAAATCATTCTTAAACGCATCATATAGCAGGTGTGTCGCCAGGTTAACATCCGAGCCTTTCTCGTCGGTCCTAAGGACATAGGCGCTTTGAGTTTTGTCTTTCGGGAGCGGGGTGAACACGGAATCTATGTTGAAATGACGTAAATCAGTTTTCGAATGATAAAGGTGCTGGCTTACTTTATCCGGGTTTTGTGTTCCAGCATTGTGGCTTCTAAATAGTAATACATGGTTATTTGATTTCTGGGCTTTATCAAAATCTTCGTTTACGAGCGGCATTTTTGTTTTTCTGGTTTTAAACTGCCCGCATATGATTTGCAGATTCGGAATGGTTTTAAGCGCGCGGTAATACATCTGTTGGCGCATCGGCTGTTGGGGATCTTCTGGTCTGCCACTTACTGGTGCAGTAAAATATTTGATCGTATTTACCTGATTGTTTTTCGACAGTAGCAAGGTGCATAGTTTATGTACATCCAGCCAGCGGTACGGGCTGCCCTTTAAGCAGCCAAAATACAGGTTAAATCCGTCTATGTAGATATTGGTCTTAAGCATAAGGTTCCCCATAAAAAGCAGAGGCCACCTTGCGGTGGCCTCGCACCCCAAGACCGAAGCCTTAGGGGTTGTATGGATATATTATTGATATAAATTTGTCCCTTGTCAATGTTATTGCCGATACAGTCTTTCATAAACCCGGCCATGATTAATGTGAGTTCTTGATACAAATAGTGTAGCAGACCAACCCGTCAACGGTGTGTCGCGATGGAAAAGGCTGTTTTGCGGATTTTAGTTGCCGGGGAATGCTCGGTAACTGCCGTTCAGTCTGGAGTGCGCTAAGTGAGTTTGTGCCAAACCAGGGTGTTTAAGTCCAGGACGTACTTGCCAGGACTGTCTGTATTGCTTTCTGAAAAATACTTCAAAACGCAAACCTTCCCGCCCTGGATGCAAATCTTGTTGTCCCCGCTGTATGTCGCTTTGTGCCTGTTGATCCATCCGGGGCTTTCACCTGAAGTTTGCACTTTCTACATCGTTATAGATATAAAAATCAGGGTCGTAATGGTCTTCGTGTTCACCCGCTATCTCTATTATTCGGCCGTCGGGAAGTTCGTTGATGGATTTCCCGAACCGCCTGAAGCACCAGACGGGATTGTCGTATATCCGGTCGCCGTCAAAGTGCGTTCTGGCCGCATACGCGGTCGCTCCGGACGTGACCATTGCCCGCCAGAACGGGAGGTTCATCTTTTCAGGATTGCTTACGCCGAATCGCGGATGCTTTGCCGACAGGTATTCCTCGCGCGACACCGGGAATGCCCCGTCCATCGGCAGCCGGGTAAACGCCGCGCGCGTTTCATCGTTGATCTCGTTGAGGTCGGCCCCATGTGCTACGAGAAGGCGGGCGATTTCCAATGTGTATGTCCGCGCTAGGGCCGTGGAACCGAGGTGGTCTGTGAGCTGGATGTTTGCCCCGGCTTCGATCAGGATCCTGGCGCACTCTACTGCCCCCGCCCCGGCCGCTTCCATCAGCGGCGTTTGCTTATGCTCGTCTACATCGTTAGGGTTAAACCCTTCACCCAGAAGCCAGCGCAGCATTTCGATATGGTTATTACAGATTGGATACATCAAGGGGACTCTGCCGCAGCGTCCCCGGTCTGTACGGTCGGCCCCCGCTGCAAGAAGCAGTTTGGCCTTTTCTACGTTGCCTGTTTGAAGGCTCAACAGCCAGGGGGTTCTGCTCCACAGATCCCTGGCGGAGAGATCGGCTTCTTGGTTAAGCTGTTGTCGCACCTCCGCCGGCGACCCTAAAGCTATGGCGCGCATCAGCGGCGTCCATTTCAGCGGGCTGGCGTCCGAGCCGGCCTCCAGCAGCGCCTGAACGACATCGAACCTGCAATAGGAGGCATTCTTAAGCGCCGATTCCCCATCCTTGCTGTAATCGTGAATTGCCATGGTATATTTAAAGCTGCTTCTCGTCCGCTTGTGTGGATATTGCAGCTTCATTAAGGTTGAGCCTGTATTTTCCGTCCTTATCTACATCGGGGCCCAGGAATGTGGCTATCCCACCCGGACTTAAGAGGTAAATTCCTTCGCCGGTCCCAAGTATAATGGAATCGCCCGCTCTTTGAATGGCGCTTGTCCCGGCAGGAACTTTATGGATAGTGGCTTCGCCGCTGGCGGGATTTACTTCCGCCAGGCCTCCGGAACTTACGGAGCCTTCGCCGATATGCTGTAATCCCATCCAGACCGTCTTTTCTTCTGCCAGGAGGGCGGAGCAGGACCATTTGGCCGTTTGCGAGGAGTACAGGATCTCGAACACTTTTGCCTTCGTGTCGAAGAAGCCGGCGGCGCCCACTCCACATTGTCCTTCCCCACCGTAAAAATTCTTGCAGAACCAGATGCGGTCGCCCAGCTTCTGGAAGCGTCCCAGTGTGTCGTTCAGGCCGCAGCCTTGGGCAGCAAGCTCTGGTCGGTAGCGCTTTAAAATATCGTTGTTCGGCATCGGCATGGGGTAAAATTTGCAGGAATTACTTTTGATCTCGTAAATTCCCGTCGCGGTTTTTTCCTCATATCCCGACCTGGAGTTCCAGACGAAAAACCTGCGCAAAGGCGTCTTGGAAATGTCTATAAGACGGGCGGAAAGTTCATGTCGCTCAAGTATGTACGTGTATGAATCCGGAAGTCCGGCATACTCGCCGGGGTTCTCTGTTTCGCAGCGGCCGGAGTAACCCACCATGGCCGCGTCGCCCAGCACGCGGCGCTCTTTCTCGCACTTATCATACAATTCCTGATATTTCTCGAGATCTTCCATCGGGAGCGAGCAGGGCTCCTGTTGAGGGCGGAAGTAGCGAGTATCAGCACCGGCGTTCCTGGCCCAGGCCTTGCCGTCATAAGCGTAGGTCTCGGAGGGCGTATACATGCGCAGCCCGTCTCTCTCGATTTTTGAAAAGGTGATCGGGGAGAGCTTCTGCCCGCTGATAGTCCTGATTATCTCCCAGTCTCCGGATGCCGGCTTATCGTTTTTCAGCCCGAGCCGGATTATTACCCCGTTCTCCCCTTCCTGTCCTGTGAAGTACAAACTATCATTGAACCGGGTAATTGCTTTTATCCTGACAGGTTTATAGCTTTGTGAAGTTGCAGTGGCGGTGGAAAGCTCGTTGAAGAAATACTTACGCCTGGCAAGTTCACCTCCGGAATCCACGTCTTCATGCACAATGGTGACATAACCAAGGCCGGCTGTTTTTATGTCGGGCATGGCGTTGCGGGGATCGATGGAAGTTACCGCCGCAATTTTCCTGATGAGCTTGCCGGCGAGCGGGTCTACCAGGAAAAGCCCGAAAGGTCCGCTCCACCACGGGAAGCTGCCGGTGCCGACCAGCACTACCGCGCGGTCCGCAGATACCCGGCGCGTCGCTACTAAAGCGAACTTATCAAGTTTTGGATCTTCTTTCTTCAGGGCGGCGGGGATGCCGTAGAGGTTAGTGGTGGAGATGTCCGTTATATAGCCGGGGTCCCACCAGGCGCAGGCGGGAGGAATGCCGGTCAGAAACAGGACGAAGAATATTCTTTTTGTGATACTGGACATAATCTAGCATCCACCACAGGTAATATAGAACGTGCCGTAAGAACTGCCCTTTGTTTTAAGTTTAGGGAGGACGCACTTAAGGTGATCCTCGTATTCTTTTCCGCCCGGCAGGGAGAGCAGTTGCGTGAAATATTTTATGGCGTTGAGCCGGTGTTTCTCGGTGGTCTGCTCCAGTTCTACGCAGTAGGAGTGGGAGCAGAGATCGGTATATTTGAATGGCGACAGCCCCACCGTGTAAGCCGTCTCATTCGCTTTTCCCAGCAGGAACAGGACGCGCGGAAGGAACGGGGAATCCGGGTGCGCGGCCAGGAATTCTTCCCCTTTCTTCATGACTACCTGTATATCGTCGTCGGAGCCGGTAGTCCGAAAGCCCGACTCCATTTCTTTCATGAAGGCGTATTGGCCCCAGTAGGTGTCTGGGTAAGCCTCATAAGCCGGGAACAAAGTGTTGCCCTCTGCGGCGTAGCTTTCCCCCATGTACTGGAGTTTGCAGATTATGCCGTTTTCTTTAAGAACTTCCAGCTCCGGCGGCGGTGAAGGCTCTTCCCCCTCCTTCCTATTGGCCCAGAAAGCGAAGTTTAACTGCGTAACCATGGCGTCCACTAGGTATTTGGATAATACCAGGAACGGCGCCCCGTCGATACCCTCCGGTGTGGCCAGGCAGGCGGCCCTGGCGGACAGGAGTTTTTCCAGCGTGACTGTCTTGTTCAGGGTCGGCCCGCTCAACAGCATCGGCTTTATTTCATCCCAGTCCTCGCCCAGCACTTTCTTCGCGCCGTTCTTATCCAGGTCCTCTACCAGGCCGGGGATGGTCTCCTGCATTTTTGTGAATTCCTTCACGGAGGGAGGCCGGGCGGAGTACTTGCCGATATCCTTGTGTTCCAGTTTAATCCTTAGCACAGTGCCCAAGCCGTGCGGCTCGTAATACCCCAAACCGGACAAGTCGCCTTTGGCGATTTCCATTACGCCGCTCCAATTGCGGCCCCCGGGGCTGGAAAGGTGCTTATCGGTGGGTTTCGGATTGAAGCCGGAGTTTTTCAGCAGTTCCAGGACTTCGGCCTGCTCGACAACCTTGAATATTTTAAGGTCTCCGGATAAGATAAGTTCTTTGGCTTCGGTCAGGGACGGGACCGTGTAGGAGTACAGGTTTATTTCCATGCCAGGCCCTTTGCGCCGGAAGGTTTTGGAATAAGCCGGTGGTTCGCAGTATTCGGGCGGATAGGCCAGCACCCGCCAGTTAGTCTTCTCGCTTAGCGTTTCCCCAGGCTCAGCCCCGAAGGGCGCGGTTAAAAGGGTGTTTACCAGTTCCAGCGGCGGTTCTTTTTCCGTGAACTCGAACGGTTCCCTGGATTCAACCGCTTCTTGCCGTGAGAAGCCTTGAGCGCTCTGCACCATCTCTTTTGTGTCAACGCCTTTGCCGGCGGTCGCCTGCGGGACCGCGGAGGCGGAGTCGACGGCCGCTACCGCCATGGGGGCAGCTTTCTCCGGTCTGTATTGCGTAAAAATCGCCACGGCGGCAAGTACTGTAAGGCCGCCTATTTTGAGAAGGTTGATCTTGTTCATGTCCCTTACCCCGGTGTCTTATTAGATATTACTATTTGGCCTTTTGGATGGAAAGGGGTATTGAGACGGGTAGTTGTGAGTATAAGTTTCCCCCTCCCCACGGGGGCGACATAAACTTAACAGAAAAGCCCGCCAGGGCGAGCGAATAGCGAGCCTGGGCGGGTTTTTAATCAGCCGGGTGCCCCCGGTTAAATTCTTTCTGTTCTGGTGGCCATAATCCCCGAAAAAGAAAAAAATAAATGCGGGGATGTACGGCCTGCCCGGCAGGCCGGGAGCGGC
>JAVHPG010000305.1:0-6085 GCA_036170455.1 Elusimicrobiales bacterium | reverse complement strand
TATTAATTCCATAACAAATGCGGTATGCTGATAAAATTGAGTGAATATACGCCGATGATCATCCAGTTGGCCCCGTCACTCTGGCAGGTGACAAAATCCCCCCTGTCCGCCAATGGGAAGGGTATGGCGTTGCTCCATCCATCAAGTTTTTCCGTCCCACCGGGAGCAACCATCACTATGTAAAGATCATTAATATTCTTCACCGTATAAATTTTGCCCGGAACCCCGACAGCACTCGGCAATGTCACAATTACATCGGCCAGACCGCCGGACGTGTCCACCAACACCGTACTATCATTGGCGGTTATCTGGTAATCGGCTGTTTTTGTCACGATCGGCAGCGAAATCGGGCCGGCGACCGTAAGTGCAGAATTCCAACCGCCGGAATTCTCCAATGGCCCTGTTGAAAGAACTACGTCGGCCAGGTTCACCGTTAAAGTCCCGGTTGAGGCGGCCACATCGTCCACGCGGGTGTTCAGGGCGCTATCCGCGCCGGAGCGGCTGGCGGTTTCCGCCCCGAGGTTTACCGTCAAAGTACCGGTCGAAGCCGCAACATTATCCACGCGCGTGTTCAAGGCGCTGTCGGCGCCGGAGCGGGTAGTGGTTTCAGCCCCAAGGTTCACGGTCAGAGTACCGGTGGAAGCCGCAACATTGTCCACGCGGATGTTCAAGGCGCTGTCCGCTCCGGAGCGGGCCGCGGTTTCAGCCGACAGGTTGGCCGCGATAGTTCCTGTGGAAGTGATAACGCTGCCGACCGTCGCCGCGCTGCTGTAGCCGGCCAGGGCGTGGTTCCCCCAGCCGTAAGCGGTATTCCAGTTGGCGTAACTCGCGAGCGGCCCGGTGGAAAGAGCTACGGACGCCAGGCCCGCCGTTAAAGTTCCGGTGGAGGCGGCCACATTGTCCACGCGGGTGCTTAAGGCGCTGTCAGCGCCGGAGCGGGCCGCGGTTTCAGCGGACAGGTTGGCCGCTATAGTGCCGGTAGAAGTAATAACGCTGCTTAAAGTCGCGGCGCTGCCGTAACCCGCCGAGGCATGATTGCCCCAGCCGTAGGCTGTATTCCAATTGAGATAGCCCGCAAGCGGGGCGGTAGAAAGCACTACCGCCGCCAGGTTTACCGTTAATGTTCCCGTGGAAGCCGCGACATTATCCACCTGCGAAGTCAAAGCGCCCATAGCAGCCGAATTCACATTTGTCAGCGCCGAGCCGTCCAGCGCCGTAAGTTTCCCGGTACCGTCGAGCCTTACAAACTGGTCGGCGCCGTTAAAACCGCCGTAGAAAGCCCCCGTAGTTATATACACCCTGTCGTCGCTGAATTTTCCCGAGGTTATGGCCGCGGTCGAGAAGGTCGCAGCGGCGCCCGTCCAGTTGGCCAGGCCGGCAGGCACGTTCTTAAGCTGCGTCCAGTCCAGCGCATTTGTGGAAGTATTTATAACGGAAGGCGCCGAAGGATCTTTTTCCAGGTTAGACAGGGAGATAACGGCGTCCGAAGAAAGGGCCTGAGCAACCAGGGCGTAGGGGGCCGAGACCATCTCCTGCCTGGGGGACAGCGTGGTGCCGTCCACCGTTATTTCAATATAGCGCGGCCCCGAGAAAGTCGCCGTAGAAAGGTTGAGCGGCGTACCGGCCTCGAGCACGACGCTGAACACGCCGTTCGCCACGGCCACGCCAGCCGATAGGCTGGTCCAGACCAGGGCGCCTCCAGACTGCGCGTCGTAGACGTCGAAGGTAAAATTCTTCGTCCCTTGGGCGGCCTTGCCGCTTTCTTCAAGTCTCCCCTGGAAATTTATCTTCAGCGGGGCCCCGGCGTAAGAAAAGCTGAAAAGCAGGGGGTAAAGGCTGAAGGACAGGACTAACGATCTAATGTGTTTTTTCATAATCACAACCGTCTCCGTTCTATATTCCGCTCCGCAAAAAAACGCTTTATTTAATTAACCGGGGACAAAAGCCGCGCCTTGCATCCTACCTCAATATCATCAGTTTCCCGGTCTTGGTCTGGCTGGCGCTTTTAACCGTAAAGAAATATACCCCGCTTACCACGTTTTCACCGCGTGAATTTTTCACGTCCCACTCCATAAAATCTCCGGAATCGGATTTATCCAGCGTGCGGACCAGTTCCCCGCTGAGGGTATAGATGCGCACCCGGGCGGCACGCGTAAGGTCCGTGAAGGTTATCCGGGCATGCCCCTCGGAAGGCTTGAAAGGGACCGGGTAGCAATGAGCCGCGCCCAGGTCGGCCTTGGCCGTTTCATACACCACCACCTGGGCCGAACCCGAATCGAGGCTGAAAATACCGCCGCTAAGCTGCTGACCTGAAAAAACAGGGCCGCCCATATTAAAGCCCAGGAGCGACAGCGCGGCGCCGGAAGCCGGGGCGCCGCCGGAAAGAGCGGCGAGCACAGGCACGCTGTACGGACCGCCGCTCATAGCGGCGCCGGCGGGAGGAGTGCAGCAGACTGCAAGCAGGCAACCTGCGGCAAACCGGGAGGCAAAATATTTCTTTATTTCGGCCATAATTTTATTCCTGCGGCCCCGGGGCCAGTTTGCCCAGGGCTTCCATGATGGAGCTTTTCACGCTGTCCGACTCTTCTTTTTTCAGGGCGTTCTGCAGTATGGCGGCCGCCCCTGCTCCGCCGCGGCTGCCGAGCGCCACCGCGGCCTGCCTCCGCACCTCCTCGTTCTCATCGTCCAGCGCGCCGGCGAGGGCGGCGAGGGCGCCGGCGTCCTTAAGCAGCGAGAACCCGCGCACCGCGGCCAGCTTCCACCCGATTTTACCTGAGGAAAGCAGCGCGGAAAAATGTTCTACTACGATAGGCTTGTCCATGCCGGCCAGGGCTTCCGCCGCGGCGAAAGAATCTTCGGGGTTGTCGCCGTACAATAGTTCCAGCTGCCGCTTAAAAGCGGCGTCCGGTCCGGTTGCCTGATCCTTCCCGGCCGCGGGCGGGGCCGGAACGGCCTGGGGCGCGGCCGCGGCCCGGGACTCAGGGACGGCGGCGGCGCGGTCAGCATCGAACTTCCACGCGAGGCCGAATTTATGGATATTCCCCAGGTCGTAAGAAACGCCGTAGGAATAATCCAGCCTTATATCGCGGCCGCCGCGCCGCGGCAGGCCCAGGCCAAGCCCGAAGGTAAGGCCGTTGGAGACGTCCCCGAAAGAGCTGTAACCGGCCCTCAGGGATAAAGCGCCGTAAATAGTGTTTTCCACCCCGGCCGACAGGTAGCGGGGGCCGTCCTCCGGGTAATTCACATCCAGGGAAAACAGCGCGCCCAAGGCGCCGCCCGGGGAGCGGAGGGCGTACGAAACGCCGGACTTTAACTTCAGCGGCGGCCTGGCCCCGCTGCGGATAAAAGCCAGCCGGCTCGCGGCCAGGTTCTCAACGCCAAGGCCGAACCGCAGGTTCCTGCTACTGGTATGAAAGAGCAGCCCGGCGTCAAAGCCATAGCCGGAAGAACGGCGGGTATCCAGCCCCTCGGAAATATATTTTACCGCCGCCCCGTACCGCAGAAAAGGGACGAGATCCGAACCGGTCTCCAGGCGGCTGCCGTACCCGGCGTAAGCGGCGAGGTCATAGGCGGACACCGACCCGGTCCTGTTATCCGCGCCGTCGTAAGAGTCGAAAGCCCTGACGCTGAGGTAGTTAGCGCCGAAGCCGAAAGCCCCTTTCCCGGAGGGGAAGGCGGCGGAGAGCCATTGCTGGGAAACGCCGGAGAGATAATTATTGTAGGAGTAAGAAACTTCGCCGCTCTCAAGCAGGCTAAGGCCGGCCGGATTATAAAAGACGGCGTTCGCATTATCGGTCGCCGCGGTGAACGCGCCTCCCAGGGAGGTTTCGCGGGCGCCTACCGGGATCTTTAGGAAATTTGCCGCGCTGGTCCCTGGTCCGGAGGCAAAAGCCGGCCCCGCCGCGGCCAGGCACAGCACAAAAAGAACCGAAAGTCGGGCAGCCTTCATAGAGTTTCTTTAACAACAACGGCTTCAACACTTGTAAATAGCGCTATCAGATATTAAAGCAGGTAAGGATTTCTATTTTGTTTCAAAAAAGCGAAAAAGAAAGGACCGGAAGCCAGTTCGGCGCCGGAAGTCTAAACCCCGACCTTAACCACTATCTTGGTTACCACGGCCGCCCCGCCCGCCGCAAGCCTGGGGGCGTGGGCGTCTTCGGGATAAAGCACGGCGAGCCGGCCCGTCCCAAGGCGCAAAGGCGTCCACGCGCCCGCCGGCACTGTGCCGAAGCAGGCGTCCTTTTCCGCGTCATAAACTTCCGCTATCTTCATTTTCTCCAATGGCGCGCAGCCGATGATCTCGGCGCCGGCGGCCAGGAACTGAACGTCTATATATTTCCTGTGGGCCTCAAATTTTGGCTCTGCCGGAGCTATTGTCTCATAGCGCTGCACCATGGCGTACACCCGCTCCCCGTCTATTTCATATTTCCCGTCCGGCAGGTCCTGAATATCCCCGCGGCGCAGGAATTCAAGAGCTTTTTTAAAAGCGGGCCCGCCCGGAACCCTGCCATCGGCGTTTTTAAGGTCGGCAAGGATCATATTTACCAGGGCTCCTCAAGGTCGGCGGCCGCAAAGACATGTTTCTTTTCCTCGAAATACGAGACGGCGGCCGGGTCGGACTTTGCATTGAAGCCGCCTCTATGCAGCAGCCGGAAAACCAAAGCCAGCGGAGTCAGAAGAAGGAAGTAGACGGCGCCAAGAAGGACCTTCGTGTTTACGGCCCCGAGGATCTCCGAAAAGCCCAGCCACAGCGCGGCCAGGCGCGAGGCCGCCTTGCCGGGGATAAGAGGCAGGACCAAAAGGGCCAGCGCCAGCCCTGCAAAAGCCGGTTTGCGGAAGATCAGGAAACAGACCAGCGCGGCCGCGGCCAGCACGGCCAGGGTCTCGAAGTCTTTCCTGCTCTGTTTTTTTTTCGCCATATCAGAAGAAAGTGTAGACAAAAGGCGCCACCGCGGTGCCCGAGGTCAGCACCAGGAGCGCCCCGACCGCCAGTAATACGAAGATGACCGGCAGCAGCCACCATTTTTTCCGCGCGCGCAGGAACTTCCACAGGTCTTTGATCGTTTCCATCATATTTTCTTCCCGGCGGGAGGCTGCGCCTTCTTGTCGAAAAGCAAATTGCCTATCACGAGGTAATCCAGCTCCGTGCGCATGAAGCAGAGGTAGGCGTCCTCCGGGCTGCTGACTATCGGTTCCCCGCGCACATTGAAGCTGGTGTTCACTATCAGGCCGCAGCCTGTGCGCTTCTTAAAAGCGCTCAGCAGCTTATGATACCTGGGGTTGGTGTCGGCGTGCACGGTCTGCACCCTGGCCGAATAATCAAGGTGCGTTACGGCGGGAATATCGGAGCGCTGGAAATAAAGCTTGTCCAGGGGCGCGCGGGAACCGTAATCTCCGGGCAGCTCCTTGCGCCGGTCTTCCTTCACATAGTCCGTCAACAGCATATATGGTGAGGCGAAGCCTCGGCAGAAATACTTCCCGGCGTCCTCCGCAAGGACGGACGGGGCGAAAGGCCTGAAGCTCTCCCTGTTCTTTATCTTCAGGTTCAGCTTCTTCTGCATCTCCGGGCTGCGCGCGTCGCCGAGTATGCTGCGGTTGCCGAGCGCCCGCGGCCCCCACTCTTCGCGGCCCTGGTGCCAGCCGACCGCCGCGCCGCCGTCCAGCAGCCCGGCGGTTTTATCGTAAAGTTCTTCGTCAGCCAGCCTTTCGAATACCGCGCCGCGGGCGGCCGCCATCGCAAGCGCGTTCGCCTCGGGATATTCCGCGCCCAGCAGGGCCCCGCGCATCCGGTCTTTACCGCCGCCGGCGCGCGGCCTGCCGAAATAAATATGGTGGGCCGCGAGCGCCGCGCCAAGGGCCCCCCCGGCGTCCCCGGCGGCGGGCTGTATCCACAGCCCGTCGAAAATATTCTCCCGCAAGAGCCGGCCGTTGGCCACGCAGTTAAGCGCCACGCCGCCGGCCAGGCACAGGTTTTTAGAGCCGGTCAGCCTTTTTGCCTCGCGGGCCAGCCTGAGGAAGACCTCTTCTGTCACTTCCTGTATGGCCAGCGCCATGTCGCAATAGTCCTGGGTAAGCGCCGCCTCGG
>JAVHPG010000304.1:0-1320 GCA_036170455.1 Elusimicrobiales bacterium | reverse complement strand
CAAGGCCCGCGCCAACAACCGCGGCCTTGCAAGAAACTGCAAAGAAGCAGAGCCAATAATGGAGGAATTCAACTGCGGGGAAAGAGATCATTCTCCGGACCTTCCGCGAGTGTCGCAAAAGTTCAATCCGGGTTTCCCCCCTCTCGTCGGGTGTTTTCTGCGTTTCTTACTAGAGTGTCGCAAAAGTGTTACTTTCACGCCACTGGGGGAGGGTAGGGCGGGGGTGATCGGTCAGGAATATTGACAAACACGCGGTATTGGGTGTATACTAATGTATACAAACAGCTACTAATATAGCCATATGAGCACAAAACACCTACTAGAAGATTATCTAGGGCAAAAGTCAAAAGTGTCTATCCTCCGGATTCTTTACCGCGGCACCGAACTCACGGGACGGGAAATAGCCAGGAAGGCGGATTTGAGCCCCAGGGCAGCGCAACAAGCCCTGCAGGAGCTTTATTCCACGGGTGTTGTCCTCCGTAAGTCCGTGGGAGCGTCATATTTGTTTTCACTTAATAGGACACGTTACGTAGTTGAAAAGATATTGTCCCCCCTTTTTGACAGTGAGCAGGGTCTTGCCGCCGCGATGATCGAAGAACTGCGCAAGGCGCTGCCCGCTAAAGGCATTGTCTCCATAATCATGTTCGGCAGCGTGGCCAGAGGTGAAAACAAACAGGGCAGCGATCTGGATATTATGATCGTGCTTGAGAATTCCCTGGATGTCCGGAAGATCACTGCCGGCGTACAGGATAAAGGCGGCAAGTTCCTGGCGAAATTCGGAATGATGCTTTCCCCCCATGTAATCCGGCGCCGCGATTTTATCTCCCGGTTCGACAAGAAAGATAAATTGATTCAAAACGTGATCAAGGAAGGCCGCGTTGTTTTCGGTAAACATTTTGAGGAGGTGCTGGCCCATGAGCCCAAAGAAACATCGCACTAGGCATGTAAGCGAAGCCGAAGCAAAATCCTATCTAAAGAAGGCTGAAGAATTTTATCAGACCATGCTGGAGTCCTACAGGCAGCGCCGGTGGAACTCAGCTGGCCTGAATGGCGTCCACTGCGCCATATCCGCAACCGACGCGGCAATGGGAATTAAAGCAAAGCTGCGCTCCGCGGGCGAAAGCCATTACGAAGCGGTAGAATTGCTGAACCTTCATATAAAACATGAGACCGTTGGTACCCAATCAACGCGACTTACGCGCATCCTCGGGCAAAAGAGCATCGTGGAATACGACTCCAGGGAATTCACCGAACGCGAAGCGTCGGACATCACAAAAGACGTGGGCCGTTACCTGGACTGGGTAAAAACACTGTTTGAAT
>JAVHPG010000303.1:0-1322 GCA_036170455.1 Elusimicrobiales bacterium | reverse complement strand
CTTTTATCCCCAGGGTCAGCGCGGCGCAGATCTCGGCGGTCACATCTTCCGATAGCGGCATAGAGGAAGAACTATAATGCCCTTCGGGCCCGTTCCGGGCGGCGGCGCCGCGGGCCCCGGTGTCCACGAGCACCAGGTCCTCCCCGAAGGCTTTAGCGCGCGCGGTGACCTTGCCTGCCGGCGACAGGGCGAAGCTGTTGCCGTCGAAGATCAGTTCGTCGTTGGCGCCAGCCTGGTTAACGTAGATCAAATGGGCGCGCAGGTCCTTCGCGAGGCCGGAAAGTATCCGGCGCCGCAGCGCGTTTTTGCCACGGTAGAACGGAGAGGCGGAGATATTTATCACGATCGAGGCCTTGGCGGCGCGCAGGGTCCTGGCGGGGTTGTCGCGGTAGAGCCGGCGGTTCGGGAGCAGGGCGGTGCCCGCCCAGATATCCTCGCAGACGGTGAGACCCAGGACCTCTCCTTTGAACCTGACCGGAGCGTTCCGCGCGGCGGGCTCGAAATAGCGGGCCTCGTCGAAAATGTCGTACGTGGGAAGCAGGGATTTGTGCCTGACGGCGGCGATCCTGCCGGAGTGTATGAGAGCGATGGCGTTGTGGAGGGGCTTGCCTTTTTTGGCGGGGTTGCGGTCCACGTAGCCTACGGCCAGCCCGATATCGAGCTTCAGCGCGGCGAGGGCTTTGAGCGCTTTAAGGTTTTCCTCGATGAAATTTTTCTTCTCGAGCAGGTCGAGCGGCGGATAGCCGGTCAGGGCCAGCTCCGGGAAAACGGCCAGGTCCGCGCCAAGCACCTGCGCCGCGCGGGCGAAATCCTCGATAAGCCGGAAATTGCCGGGAATATCTCCTACCCTGGGATTGATCTGCGCTATGGCTATTTTCATATTCTCCGGCATTCGCCAGTATGCTAGTATAGAAAATATAGCGCGGATGTGTAAAAACCTTGCGAAACCGCGCCTAATGTGGTATACTTATACTAATACACTCAGGCAGGAGATTTATGAGGCGAAAGAATATAAGGATTTTTGCTCTGGCCGCGCTTTCCGCGCTGGCCTGCGGCTGCGTGCGCGTTCACCAGGTAGACCGGGAAACTCTTTCCAGGCAGATCATGCAGCTCGAGCCGATGGGCGCCCGCCAGGCTTTTTTGAACGATTTTCACTCCATAAGAGAGGGAGCTTCGGGCGGCGTGGGCCAGAGCGCGGGAGGCGGCTGTGGCTGCAATTAGACAATTCCTCTTTACCGTCGCGCTTATGTTCTGCCTCGAGCGCGCCGCCCTTTCCAAAGTCAATATGGAATTTGCCGTCAACACCATGTTCCAGAGCGGGC
>JAVHPG010000302.1:0-1326 GCA_036170455.1 Elusimicrobiales bacterium | reverse complement strand
GGCGCTGGCCAAGGCCGCCCCGGCGCAGATCTACGCCGCCGGGCTGGGACGGTTCGCCGCGCTGCTGGGCATAAACCCGGAAGTGGGGCGCGTCTTCGGCCTGCTGGTGATCTCGGCTTTCATGCTGACCACGCTGGACACGGCCACGCGCATAGCGCGCTATATCTTCCAGGAGCTCGTCGGCGCCGGGAATTCGCTGAAGAGCCGCCTGGGAGCCACGGCCGTATCGCTGGCCCTGCCGGTGGCGCTGCTCAACCTCACCGTCACCGGGCCCGACGGCGCGGCGCTCCCCTGCTGGAAGTTCATCTGGCCGCTTTTCGGCGTTACCAACCAGCTGCTGGCGGCGCTGGTGCTGGTGATAATCTATATCTGGGCCAGGCGTACCGGTATAAAGTACCTGTGGCTGATACTGGTCCCGGCGGTTTTTATGATCATAATGACGCTCTGGGCCCTGGCAAGCATGCTGGCCGGTTCCGGCTTTAATTTCATAACGGCCATAGGCGCGGTGCTGCTGGCGCTTGCCGTTCTGGTGATAGCGGAAAGCGCCCGCGCGGTGTTTAAAACCAGCTAGCTCCGCGGCACCAGCGCGACTTTGTAGTGGAAGAAACTGCTGACGCTTAGGAAAAATAAAATAATCCCCGCCCAAAGCCTGGGCTCCTGTTTCGCCCGACAGCGGCGTTCAGCCGATCCTTACTTCTACGCGGTGTTCCGCCCTGTCGTCCACCAGCGGGACGGCCAGATCTTTCCGCGCGGCGCCGTCCGCGATTACCGAAACTACGGCGTCTCCCGGCCCCGTCCGCTCGATGGAGATATGGTAGAAAGTCTCCCGGTAGCGGTAATGCAGCTTAAAGGCTTTCCACTCTGCGGGCAGGCACGGCTCGAAGGAAAGTCTGTCCACCTTCAGCCGAACGCCCAGCAGATGCTTTACCAGCAGCTGATACATCCAGGAAGCGGAGCCGGTGTACCAGGTCCAGCCGCCGCGCCCGGCCTTGGCGCCGCCGGCGTAGACGTCGCCCGGCATGACGAAGGGCTCCACCTTGTAGACGGCGCACTTGTCCGGCGTATCACCGTGGCGCACCGGGTTGATGAGCCCCAGCAGCTCCCAGGCGCGCTTGCTGTCCTTGAGCATGGCGAAAGCTATGGCCGCCCAGACGGCGGCGTGGGTGTATTGCCCGCCGTTCTCCCTGACCCCGGGCAAATAGCCCTTGATGTAGCCCGGGTCGGACCCGGTCTTGTCGAAAGGCGGCTCAAAGAGCTTTATCAGCCCGTTCTTCCGGTCCACCAGGTGCCGGTCCGCCGCGGCCATGGAGCAGGCGGACACGGCGC
>JAVHPG010000301.1:0-6177 GCA_036170455.1 Elusimicrobiales bacterium | reverse complement strand
GGGAAATAAAGAAAGAGGACTATTACAAACTGGTAGACGAGGCGGCGGCCCGCTACGAGCGCCTGGAGCGCGTCAGCGCCGAAGAGCTGAAACGCCTTACAAAAGACCTGAAAGGCGCCTGGGAACACCTGAACAAAGAACTGAGGTAAAAAACCGGGGCTTAGCGGCGGCCGTCTTTTCCGGGAGCGGGGTTTTATCCCCGTTCCCGGTTTTTTACGGCTTTATCTCAAAACTTCGGCGGCGAAACCCTTTACTTCTTCGATAAAATCTGGCCAGGAATTAACCGGAAGCTGGCTTTCGCGTTTAGATATGACTATATGCCCCGGGCCCCCCAGGATCCGCAGGCCCAGGTTGCGCTCGAACCAGGCGGCGCGCTGGGGCGTGAAGAACATGTGCACCGAGGCTTCGTCGGGCCCGGTCAGGCGGTACTTGTCGGAAAACAGCGGGAAAGCCGGCAGGTCTATATCTTTAAAGCCTATGGCTTCGCCGATCTTATAGATCAGGGTCTCGGGCTTCAGCTCGAAAACGGGGATGGAACAGCGCGAACAATCAATAAGCGCCAGGGTATAGGAACGCGTAGTGCTGCCTTTGCCGTGGCCGATGGTAAAGCGGTAATCAAAAATATTCACCGTCCCGGCGCGGGACTGGACCTGCACCAAATTGGCCGCTTTCCTGGAATGCCCCAGTCTGAAAATTTCAAGCCCGCTGTTTTCAAGGGTGTTAATATCGGGCCCGTCAGGCAGGAATTGCAGTCCCGACGAGGCGGCCAGCTCTCCCAGGTCCTTCGTTCGCTTCCATTTAAAAAACCACGCCAGGGCGAAAAAAACCGCGACTACGACGAAAAAAATAAACACCGGGTGGGAATAAATGTCGTTCATTTTTCTCTCCTTGCTTGTTTCTAGGCCAGATTAAAGGCCAGTTTCCCCGCCTCGGCCATAAATTGCTTGTATTTCCCGGGGCTCAGGAGATTGTGGCCTTTATACATCACGAGGTAGCGCGTCGAACCCTGGGCGCTCCAGCCGGGATGCTCGGCGAAGCAGGCCGCTATCTCCGGGGTGAACAGTTTCTGCAGCGCGGCCGGGTCGCGCCCGTAAAGCTTCGCCCCCTGCGGAAAACCCTTAAAGAGCTTCATATCCACGGGCTCCAGCCCGGAAATCTCTTTCTCGAAATTCCCCTCGGCGGACAGGTGGAAGTCGGGAAAGGCCCCTTTGTTGAAATCGAAAAGCGCCACGGTGGACTGGCGCTTGCGCTGGTTATTCCTGTCGCCAAGCAGGCAGGAATAATCGAAATAATAAGCTTTGGCCCCGTCTTCCTCCGGGAATCTAAGCAGGTACTTTCCGACGCCGCTCCGGCCGTCGACGAAAAAAGGCAGACCGGTCCCCTCGAGCAATTTTAATTCCGGGCCGTACTCTTCGAGCTCAAGCGAGGCCGTGACGGCCACGGAGGCCATCTCGCGCCCGCGCTGGCCTTTAAGATATTTGGAAACCGGCATAAAAACAACTATTACGGCGACGGCGGCCGCGAGAACCAGATAAACGTTCATATCTCCCCCTTTTCCCAACCCCGCAAATTATAACGAAACCACACCGCACCGCAGCTTCCCGGCTTAGTTGCCGCCGGTATTGTTCAGATCGGCGCTTTTAAGCTCGTCCCTGGCCGTTTTTTCGAAAAGAGCCCTGGCCGCTTTAGCCTCTTTTACATGCCCGACGGTGGTTTTAAGATAATTGCCGGGCGCTTCAAGGAGGTTCTGGCTGAAAGCCGGCGCGGTGGAGACGGCCGCCGCGGTCCGGGGCGGCGGCTCGGCCTTGGGCACGGGTACGGTTTCCGGCTGTTTCTTTTTACAGGAAACCAGCGCGGCGACGGCCGCGATCAGCGCCAGCTTAAAAAAAGTTTTCATACTTTGCTCCCCCTTGGAACTTTTCCGCTCCGAAGAGCGGGACTAAAGCCGCGCTATCTGTTCGGCTATCTGCACTGAATTAAGCGCGGCGCCTTTGTAAAGATTGTCCGAAACTATCCAGAGCTGGAATTCATTCGCCGCGGTCCTGGCGCGGCGCAGGCGCCCGGCATAAACTATCTCCGTGCGCTGGCCGTTCTCCAGCGGCGTCGGGTAATCGCCGGGCTTCTCGAAAAATTTAAGGCCCGTGGTGCGCCGCAGCTCTTTTCTCAGCGCGCCTTCGGAGCAGGGCCGCGCCACCTTGAACCAGGCGGCCAGCGAATGGCCGCGAAGCACCGGGACCCGGACGGCCGTGACGCTTATCCGGATCTTTTTATCGGCCCAGATCTTCTTCAGCTCGGCCTCCACCTTGTTCTCCTCGCCGGAATTTCCTTCCCCGTCGAAGCTCCCGACCTGGGGAAAAAGATTGAAGGCGATGGGGCGCGGGAACCTCCCGCCTTTAAGTTTCGGCACGGCGCCCTTTTTAAAATAAGCCTTTAGTTCCCCTTCGAGCTCGCCCATTGCGGCTTTGCCGGCTCCGGAGACGGCCTGGTAGGTGGCGAGCCTGAGCTCGGTTATCCCGAATTTACGGTGGATCCCGGCCAGCGCCACCGCCGCGCCGGTAAGAGTGCAGTTAGGGCCCGCGATAAGTTTTTTAGAAGGCTTGAGCTCGGCGGCGTTAACTTCGGGGATGACCAGCGGGACTCCCGGCGCGAGCCGGAAGAAAGCCGAATCGTCTATGCACCAGGTCCCGGCCGCGGCCAGGCGCGGGGCGAACTTTTCGGCGACCTCGTCGGTGGAAACGAAGAAAGCTATATCCGCTTTTTTCAGGGCCCCGAGGGAAGGCGCCGCGCAAACGTATTTTTTACCCCGGAAAAGAACGGAGGCCGGCTTCCTGCCGGAATTGAAGGGATAAAATTCCCCGACGGGAAAGCGCCGGCTCTCCAGCAGACCGAGGAGCTCCCCCCCGACCATGCCCGAGGCACCCACTACCGCGACGTTAATTTTTTTCATAGCTTAATCTTTGCTTTCGTCCTGCCGCTCCGCGGCCGGCGGCGAGGGCGCCCCGGGGATAGCGGGGACCGTTATAGACATTGAATAGCCGACGTTCTCCAGATTATCGGTGGCGGCCGCGCGCAGGTAGAACATTTCCCTGGAGACAGCGTCACGCCGGAAAGTCCAGAAATAAGGCGCCTTGAAAAAATAGCGCGTTACGCGCTGCCAGTCGAACTTGTCGTAGGAAACTTCCAGCCAGGCGGCGCGGATATCCTCGCCGATGGCGGAAAAGGAGACGTTTATCTCCGACTGGGTAAGCTCGGCCGCGAAGCCCTTCACGTAAACCTTGTATTCGTTGAGCGGGACCAGCTTGATGGCCATCGCCGGCTTGATGCCGGAGATAGGGGTTTCAAGCACCCCTTCTCCCGACGGCGCATTGCCCCTTATCGAGCGGTTGATCCAGACGTCCTCCGCCTCGCCGCCGCTCATTGCGGCGGCCAAAATGGGCGAGCTCGAAGCCGAAGTGAAATAGCGCGAGGAAGACCAGAGCGCGAGGTAATTGTCTTTCTCCGCGGAGACCCTGGAGAGCGGGATCTCCGCCCAGACCCAGCGCGCGGAGTCGACGCCGTCGAGCGAATCGTTGGGCAGCGGCTCGCGCGGGAGGTCCGCCGCGTCGACGAGGAAATAGGTATGGTCGGAATTGAAAGTTGGCGCCTGGTTGAGCGCCATATAGATCTTGCCCGGTATCGGGGTCGTGTCCCAGGAGGCTGGCCAGGACATTATCTTGGTCCGGCCGAGCTTAGCGCCGAGAAAGGCTTTGGAAAAGCCCCCGGTGGGCACCGGCGGCAGCTTTATTATCCAGCAGTTATTGTACCCGACGTACCAGTCCGCATGAAAGCCGCCGTCGGCGTACAGATAATGCCGCCCGAGGTTCTTTTCCGGGGAGAAATACGCCGGCACCGGCGACCGGGCGGAAAACACGGGCCCTTTCCCGGGCTCGGGAGAGGGCGCCTGGGCGGGGGCGGAGGAAAAAGCACAGGCCAGCAGGGCCGACGCGAGCAGATAACGCATTAATTATTCCTGTCGTGCTACTTTCTTAATATTTGTGTCACTCTTTCGATGTCGTCCAGCGAGAAGTAGTGTATTATTATTTTACCATTCTCCGGGCCGGGCCCGGGGCAGACCTCCACCTTGGTGCCCAGGATTTTTTCCAGCGAGGATTCAAGGGCCACGACCTCCGGAGTGCGGCGCAAGCCGGCGCGGGGCGCCCGCGGCGCCCGCGGCTTGTCGGCGTGGAAGCCCTGGGCGAAGCTCTCCACGTCGCGCACCGAAAGTTTCTCCGTCATGATCCGCTGGTAATATTCGCGGCGCTTGGCCGAATCGGGGATGGAGATAAGCGCGCGGGCGTGCCCTTCGCTGATAGTCCCCGCCTGTATCCCCTGGCGGATATCCTCGTCGAGCTCCAGCAGGCGCAGGGTGTTAGACACCGCGCCGCGGGATTTATGCACCTGCTTGGCGATCTCGGACTGGGAAACGCCGAACTTATCCATGAGCTGCCTGTAAGCCAGCGCCGTGTCCACGGCGTTCAGGTCTTCGCGCTGAATATTCTCCATCAGCGCGAGCCCCAGCTTCTGCTCGTCGTCCATGTTTTTCTTTACGATAGCCTCGATCTCCGCCAGCCCGGCCAGCTTCGCGGCGCGAAGGCGGCGCTCGCCGGCGATCAGTTCGTAGGAATCTTCGTTTGCGTCTTTCCACACTGAAATAGGCTGCAAAAGCCCGCTGGTCTTTATTGAATCAGACAATTCAGCCAGGGCCGCTTCGTCGAAATTCCGGCGCGGTTGGTGCCGGTTCGGGCGCACTTTGCCGATCGGTATCCTCTGCACGATATCCCCGGAGATATCATTATCCTGGACCTTACTGATAAGTGAATCTATCCCGCGTCCTAAAGCCTTTCTCATATATTCTCCTTAAATTATCAACACAAATTGAATTTATGCCGAGGCGAAGCCTCGACAGGTCAGCCGCCAAGGTCGTACTCCAGTTCGCCGGCTTCTTCGGTTACGTAGAGGTCGGATTTTTTATGTACCGCAGTGTCCACCCCGCGCCGCTCGAGGAATTCCAAAGTCAGTTCTTTATAGGCCAGAGCGCCTCTGGAACTCGGATCGTATATAAAAATAGGCTGGCCGAAACTGGGGGCCTCGGCCAGGCGCACATTACGCGGAATAACCGTTTTATAAAGCTTCTCGCCGTAATACTTGCCTATTTCCCCCCTCACCTGGTTGGCAAGGTTTATGCGCGAATCATACATAGTTATCACGCCGCCGTCTATCTTCAGGCCGGGATTGAGCGCCTGGCGGATCTTCTCTACGGTATTCATAAAGTAAGCAAGACCCTCCATCGCGTAGAATTCGCACTGGACGGGGGTAAGGACCGAGTTTGAAGCGTTAAGAGCGTTAATAGTAAGCAACCCCAGGGAAGGCGGGCAGTCTATTATAATAAATTTATACATTCCTTTAACTTTCTCCAAAGAGCGCTTAAGGACGGACTCGCGGGAGAATTCGCTTACCAACTCTATCTCCGCACCGGCCAGGTTATGGCTGGTAGGAATAATATCCAGCCACTCGACGGCGGTCTGGTGTATAGCGGACTCCGCCGGAGCTTTGCCGCAGAGCACATCGTAAATATTTTTATTATTTTTTGTAATATCCACGCCGAGCCCGGAGGTTGCATTACTTTGGGGATCAAAGTCTATAAGGAGCGTCTCATAATCGAATGCCGCGAGGGCCACAGCTAAATTAATAGATGTGGTGGTCTTGCCCACCCCGCCTTTCTGGTTCGCTATCGCCACTATTTCAGCCATATATGCTCCAAACCTTAATTTTATATACCGAATGGTTTTAAAGTTTTCACGTGAAAACATCTTTCACTGCACCGCTCAACTATTCTATAGTTTTAATCCAGGCAAGTCAAATCCTCTCTACCGCAAAAGAAGCACATCCGACAAAAGACGCTGCGCTCAAACATGTGCACCGGCAGATATAAGCCATTTTGTTTCCACGTGAAAACACTTCTTTCCAAACACAGAAAGAAAATGCCCTCAAAGCCAGCGCTTTGAGGGCAAAAACCTCTTCATGGTATTTTCAGGGAGAGTAGTTTTCACGTGAGAACACTGCCCCCCCATTTCCCGCGCGATTACTCTATAAATATCTCAACTTATCCCCGCCGTCCTGTATATCTATTATTTTCAT
>JAVHPG010000300.1:0-1337 GCA_036170455.1 Elusimicrobiales bacterium | reverse complement strand
CGGTGTGCGAGAGCCCGTGCCCGGCGATGCCCATACCCTTGCCAGGCCCCCGACTTCGC
Organism: Elusimicrobiales bacterium; assembly: GCA_036170455.1. GTDB lineage: Bacteria > Elusimicrobiota > Elusimicrobia > Elusimicrobiales > UBA9959 > UBA9959. Next base: position 1,278 of record JAVHPG010000300.1, on the reverse strand, counting down.
ATCTCGCGGTTCCGCTCTGCTTATTTCTTTTTAAGCTGTTCTATCAGGCTGTCGGCCTGGGGTTTCAGGGCGGGGTCGAGGGAGGACATTTTGAGGAAATCTTTTTTCGCGCCGCGGGCGTCGCCGAGCTCGGCGCGCAGGCGGCCGCGCAGGTCGTAGTTGAGCGGGTTTTCCGGAGCTTTTTCAACGGCGATGTCAGCGGCTTCAAGCCCGGGTTTCACTTCGCCGATGCGGTGCATCGCCGAACCAAGGAGATAGTAATAACTGGCGTAGCCCGAGATCTGCTGCCAGTCCATGGAGGAAGAATAGTCCCAGGCCGCGCACGGAAAATCACCAAGCGCCTCGCAGGAGAGGGCGCGGCGCAGATAATACTTCGGGCGGCCGCCGCTCCGACGGATGGCCTCGGAAAATTTCTTAACGGCGCGCTTGTGAAGCCCCTGCGCCGCGCAGAGCATGCCGAGCCGCCACAGCGCGGAGTGGCTGTCCGGCTTCAGCTTGAGGAACTCAAGCCCCGCGCTCTCGGCCCCCGCATAATCCTTAAGCTGCTCCAGGCAGAGCAGGCTCAACTGGTACCCGTCGCTCTCCTTCGGCTTAAGACGGGAAAAAGAGGCCGCGTCGGAGGCGCAGGCCTTGTAATCCGCCAGAGCGTAGCCGGCCTCGGCCCTCACGAGGTAGCCCTCGTCATAGGTCGGATCGTAGGACAGGGCCTTGGAGGCCAGCGCCCTTTCCTTCGAGTAATCTCCGAAAAGCCGGCCATAGACGAGGGCCTTCAGGAGGTGGGAAATTTCCTGCGCATAGCCGAGCTTTATCGCCTTGTCAGCCTCCTCAAGGGCCTCCTTGCCCTGGCCCGACTCGTAATAGAGCCGGGCCCGGTAATAGTGCATCAGGGCGTCGTTAGGATGAGCCGCAAGCCGCTTCTCCACTTTAAAAACGGATTCCCGGGGGCCGCGGGAAGCGGCGATGCTGTTTATCTCGCTCCAGCCGAGGCGCTCCTCCTCCGCGGTCACGGCCCGCTGCAAGGCGGAAAAAACGGCGGCCAGCAAAAGCGCGGCCCCTGCCGCCGAAGCCAGAATTATCTTGATGGTCTTTGTCATACCGCGGAATAAAATAAGGCAGGGCTGCCTATGGGGGGTAGGGTGAGGGAGGCAGCCCTGACAGATTTATTCTAGCACCCGGTATAACGGTTGTCAAGGGCCAGTGTAACTTTAGTCACAGCGCCTTATGCGCAATCGGGTAGGAGGCGGGTGATTAGTTCACCCGCCGTCCTCACCACACCAC
>JAVHPG010000299.1:0-27157 GCA_036170455.1 Elusimicrobiales bacterium | reverse complement strand
GCGATCTCCCGGGCCGCCGTATTGATCCAGTCGAACGAGAAGAAGGACGCGAAAAAACCGGTGAGGATGGAACTTGATTCGTGCCAGTTATTGAATTGCGAGTAAAGCAGGTCGATGAAGCGGAAGCTCAGGTAGACATGCTCCCGCACGCCGGAGTAGCCGGGCATATAGAGCGGGTTTCCCCAGATGGAATAATTGGTCCAGTAATACCAGCCGGCCAGCGCAAGCGGTATGCCGCCCGCAGCCAGGGCCGAGCGGTAATACCGCGCCGTCGGCAGCCTGTGCCGGAGAAACAGGCCCAGCAGTACGGCCTGCAGGTAGATAAAGCAGACCACGCCCTGATACTTTATCAGCAGCAGGAACGAGCAGAGAAGGCTGAGGGAAACTATCCTGGCGGGGCATAGCGGCTCCTCCGCCCATTTAGTGGAAAGGAAGAGGAATAAAAGGCAGACCGGTGCGAAAAGCACGTCGTTGTTTGCTAGGTTGCTGAAAGCGATATGTCCCGGCAGGAACAGGAGCAGGGAGAGCGCCGGGAGGATCAGCTCGTAGTCGTCTTTGTAAAAATGGCGGAGTACCAGGAACAGCAGCCAGAGCGTGGAAAAATTGCAGAGCAGCGAGAATATCTTTATGGGAACGGCTATGTCTCGGGGATAAAGGGAGCCGGCCAGCGCGCAGCTAAGGTAATAGGCGGGCGGATGCCACCTCATCCGGTTCTGGAAGCCGCGCACGCTTTTGGAAAAATTATAGCCGTCAATTTTCTGCCGTAGCCCCGCGTAAGGGGCCGCGGCGACGGCCGCATAATGAGCGCGGACCTCCTCTACGTATTCGAAATGCGGGTCGTACTCGGAAAGGCCGGGGGTCCGGGCCGCCGTGTGTAAGCGCAGGGCCAGGCCCGCCAGAAGCAAAGCGGAAAATAGGGCGAAGAAGATCTTTTTATGCGGCATTGAAATCAGGGGACCTGCCCCGGCTTTTTAAGTTCTTTCAGTATCCGGATCTTTTCCGCCGCCGGGAGCTCCGGGCTTTCCAGGGCTTTTCTGTAAAACGAGGCGCTCTCCGCCGTATTCCCCCTGCGCGAGTAGATCGCCGCTAGGCTCAGCGCCGGAGAATAGGCCGTCCGGTCTCCCGCCAGGGCCTGTTTGAAGGCGGCCTCGGCTTCTTTATCCCGGTCAAGGAAGAGAAGGAGGACTCCGAGACTGTTCCTGAGCACCGGGCTGCGCGGATCCCGGTCGAGCAAAGCGCGGATTTCAGCCAGCGCCTCCCTGTAAAGGCCGAGGTCCTGGTAAAGAAGCGCCAGTTTTTCCCGCCCCTCTCCGGTCAGAAGCCGGGACTTTCCGGCATAGGCCGCGAGGGCCGCCGCCTTTTCCCGCCCTTCTCCGGAAGCCGCTAGGGTTTCCGCCGCTGCGAGCATGAAAAGCGGCGACTTGTCGAAGGCCCGCGCCAGCGCCGAAGCGGCTTTGTCCTGCTCCTCCCGGTCCCCAGCCAGGGCCAGGTATCTGATCAGCGGGTATAGACAGTTTTTCGGGCTTCTGCGGGAGAGCTTGAGAGCTGTCCGGGCCAGGTCCCCCCCGCCGGAGGAGTTCAGGTACAGGTCGACGAGGTTCCCGGCGGAAGGCCCTGTCCTGAGAAGGAGCTCGGCCGCTTCTCCGTTTTTCGCGGCCGCCGCCAGGGCTGAAAAAAGCGCGTCGAGCCGCGGCGGCAGGTCGCCGCTTCCCGGCTTTAAGAAATACGGGCCTTTGATCAGTTCACGGGCATAGTCCAGGGCCGCGTCATAGCCATGATCGCTTTCCTCACTGCCGGCCGCTCGCGCCGAGGCGGCCTTCAATCTTTTCAGGGCCGGGGTAAGGCTGGTTATCCCGGGCAGGCGCGTGAGTATCCGCGCGCGCGCCTCCGCCGGGAAGTAGGAAAGTGCGAAGTAAATATTCCCGTCCCAGAAGCTCTTATTGGTTTCGGTGATACGCCGCAGCTCCGGTCCGTTCGCACTCGGCGCCGGGCTTTTTATCATATTGCTTCTCGCCGTCCAGAGGGCATGGGCCGACTTGAAAGTTTCCCTCGCCGCGGCGTCCCGGCCCAGTTCGACCTCCCGCAGCATCTTGACCAGGAGAAGGTTCCAGTCTCCCGCCGCCACGTATGGCGGAGCCGGCGGATCACCGGCCCTGAGGGTGGCGGTTATGTAGCACGGGGCCAGGCCCCCGCTCAGGGCGCAGGCCTGTGAAAAAGCGTCTAGGCCCTCTTCGGTAAGGTCGAACGAGAGCAGGATCTCTCCTTTCTTTATGAGCAGCCACGGCTCCGCGGGATGCTTTTCCAGTTCCGGCATAATGGCTATAAGCCCGGGCTTCGAGGCGGCCGGGTAACGCCACACAAAACCCAGGGCGTATATGGCCAGGCCCGCCGTGAGCAGGAATAAAGGCGCGGTTAAATAATCGCGGGAAGGCCGCTCCGCGGCCGGGCCGGCTTTTTTCAGCAGTTCCCAGGCGCCGGCGGCCGGGATAAGGGCCAGCGCGTACCAGAGCGGCTGGAAATAGCGCTCCTCGATGGAAAGCAGGCAGTGGATAGAAATGAAATAGGCGCAGAAAAAACCCAGGAACCGTGTTTCAGCGGAGCGGCTTAAAAGAAGCCCGCCGCCGGCCAGCAGGAAAAGGAACGGGGACATAAGGAAAACCTGCCGGAGCCGTTCAAATACGGCGGACGCGTACCTTCCCGGGTTCGCCAGTACTGTCTTCACGGCCCAGGGATAGACGCTTTCGGCGCGCGAAAGCCCGGCCAGGGCCCTGGCGTCCCCTTCTATAGTGTAAACCATGCCCAGCGCGCCGGTTATTATATTGGAGGCCGGGCGCTCCTCTTCCAGCATGTTGAACCGTCCGGAGAGGCTGTGGTTCAGGCGGACCCAGGGCGCCAGCGGCGCGTAGGCGAAGACAAGGAAGAGCAGGGACCCGAGCAACAGCTTGCGGCTTCCGGCTTTAGCGCTGAAATATCTGTAGAGGGCGGCCAGCGGCGGTAAAAGGAAGAGCGGGGAGCGGATCAGCAGGGTTATGCCGGCGGCCGCTCCGGCGGCTGCGGAAACGAGGAGGCCGCGACCGGACTGGCGGAGCAGCTCCAGGTTCAGGAAGTTGAGCAGGGCAAGCGAGTAGATGACCTGCTCCAGCTCCTGCGTTTTGAGGCGCAGGTTCACCAGGAGGGGCGCCAGCGCGAAAAGCGCGCCGCGCGCCGGGCCGCCGCCCCGCGCCCCTATCAGGTACGAGACAAGGCAGATCAGGAGGCCGGCCAGCTGCGCCGGCAGGGCAGGGTCAAAGCCCAGGTGCTGCTGCGCCGCCGCCAGGAGGCTGGGCAGCGGCATGCTGTAACTGACGCCGGCCCCGCGCACCGCGTGCACCAGCAGCTCGCCGCGGTCCGCGTACGGGGCCAGGCTCTGCACCAGGCTTTCCGGGCAGCGGATAAATTGCAGCGCGGCCAGCCCCGCGGTCAGCGCCGCGGAGCTCCAGAACAGCAATACGGAGAAATTTATCTTTCCGCCCAAGCTGCGTATTTTTTTAAATATCACAGGTCCGCTTTTAATGGCCCTCGACGTGGATCACAGGCCTGTCGGTAATTTTCTCGCCGCGCAGTTCCTTGCCGAGGAAGCTGTGCTTGCGGCTGTAGGCGAAATAGATAACCAGCCCGAGAGCGAGCCAGACGATAAGCCGCCACCAGTTCGCCGCCGGCAGCGAGGTCATCAGCAGGATGCAGGAGCCGATCCCCATGATGGGGACCACCGGAACCCACGGGCAGCGGAACGGCCTTTCGATATCCGGGTCTATCTTCCTCATGATAAGTACGGCCGCGCAGACCATTACGAAGGCGAAAAGCGTGCCTATATTCGTCAGGTGCAGCAGCGCGTCTATTGGCAGCAGCCCGGCCAGGATGCAGACGAACACGCCGATGGCCATAGTGCTTTTCCAGGGAGTGCGGAATTTGGGATGGACGTCGGCGAAGAATTTAGCCGGGATGAGCCCGTCGCGCGCCATCGCCAGGAAGACGCGGGGCCCGCTGAGCATCATCACGAGGAGGACCGAGGTGATCCCCGCCACGCCGGCCGCGGCTATGATGAATTCGGCCCAGGGCAGGCCGGCCTGCCGGAAAGCGTCGGCGACGGCGGCGTCCTTGCTGAGCTGGGCGAACGGGACCATGCCGGTCAGGACGCCTACGACGGCGATATAGAGCACCGTGCAGATCACTAGGGACGCGATTATGCCTATGGGGATGTCCCGCTTGGGATTTATCGCCTCCTCTGCGTGGGTGGAGACGGAGTCGAACCCTATATAGGCGAAGAAGATTATAGCCGAGCCCGCTATCATCCCGATAGGGTCGCCGCCGGCGTTCATCTGGCCGAACATGTGCTTGCCGAAGAAGCTGATCCCCGTCCAGCCGTAGGGGGCGAAGGGGGTGTAGTTGGCCGGGTGGATATAGAAAGCCCCTACGCAGATGACGAAGAGCACGGCCGCCAGCTTAAGGAAGACCATCGCGGCGTTGAACTTGGCGCTTTCGCTGATGCCCTTTATCAGGATAAGGCTGACACAGACGACCACGCATATCGCGGGCAGGTTGACCCAGGAATTGGTAACTATGAAATGGCCGTTATCGTAGGCAAAATGCGCCTTCTGCAGATACTCCGGCAGGGCCAGCCCGAACTTGCTCATCACGCTCTGGAAATAGCCGGACCAGCCGTTGGCTACCGTCGCGGAGCCTACGGCGTATTCCAGGACCAGGTCCCAGCCGATGATCCAGGCGAAGAGCTCGCCCATGGTGGTGTAAGCGTAGGTGTAGGCCGAGCCCGCCACCGGGGCCATCGAAGCGAATTCGGCGTAGCACAAAGCCGCGAAGATGCAGGTAACTCCGGCCAGCGCGTAGGAGACCATCAGCGCCGGGCCCGCGACGCCTTTCGCCGCCGCGCCCGTCGCCACGAAAATGCCGGCGCCGATTATCGCGCCTACTCCGAGGGAGGTGAGGGTTACGGGGCCGAGCACCCTTTTAAGGCGGTTGTCGTCCTTCATTTCTTCCAGAAGTTTTTTTAGCGATTTTTTCGCGAAGATATGTTTCATTAATGGGTTCTCCTGCAATATGCAATATAAGGACTAATTATATAGTTTTATTCCCTGATTTTGACAGCGGAATCCTCCGGTTCGGGGCCGGGAATAAAAATGCCGCCGGTTCACTGGCTGCCGGCCGCGTTCTTGCTTTTAGAAAGCTCGTCCAGAAGCTTCCGCGAGGTAAGCGTGATAGCCAGCTCTTCCGCGCCGCCCCTCTTTACCAGGGAGGTGTCTATGTCTGTATCGGCGGCCTTCCATACGCAGGATAATTTTGCCTCGGCGTCGCCAGCACAGCTCTCGGGCCAGGAATAAATCTCGCTTGCCAGGAGCCGCAGCTGCTCTAATTCAGCCTGGGCCAGGCCCGGCGGCGGGAAGGATAATGACGCAGAAACAAGTCTGCCGTCCAGGAAACGGAATTCCGACAGGGCCTGCACGCCGCTGATCTCGGCCGAGTGCCAGTAGCGTCCCGGTGAGATCTCGGTAACGGCCGCGCTGCTGTTTTTCAGCTCCTCCGGAGACATGCCCCAGCTCAGGTCCTCGTAGGCCAGCGCGGCTTTAAGCAGGTTCTTAAGCGCCGCCAGGTTCGGGATCATCCGGTCGAGGTTCCGGCGTAATTCGGCCTTGCCTTCCGGCGAGGTCTTTGCCGCAAGATGGGCAGGCGCGGTCATCGCTTTATAGTAGGCGTCGATCAGGGCTTTTTGCTGGCCGCTGGAGGAGTAGACGAAGAACTCGCTGGTTTCCAGCTGCAGGGCGTTAAGGTTGGCTTTTTGCGGGTTCAGCTCCGCAGCCGCCGTCTTCCCCGGAGACGCCGCGTTTTTAGAGGCCCGCTGTTTAAAGAACTTGTCCACCCTGCTCATATTGTAGAACCAGGAGATCCCGTCGGAATACGGCGCTATTTCGTCCGGGCTGCCGCAGTCGGTGAAAGCGACCAGTCCCGCCATCGAGTTCCTGTACCGCGTGACGCAGCGCAGGTCCTGCGCGGAGAGCTCGGCGCACTGCGCAAGCAGGTAAACAAGGCAAAAGAATAATGCTTTCATTCTTGAATCCCCCAAACCTTGATGCTTCAAAGCTTTACGGCTCTTCCGGATCGGCCGGGCCCCGGTACAGGCGCGCCTCTAATGAATTCTGCCGAGGAGACGCAGGAGCCCGTCAAGGATCGTGACCGGGTGCGGCGGGCAGCCCGGGATGAAGAGGTCGACGGGGACTATCGAGGAGGCGCCGCCCAGCTGGTCTTCGGAGCCCGAGAAAGGTCCGCCGCTGATGGCGCAGGCGCCGGAGGCTATAACTATCTTGGGTGCAGGGATGGCGCTGTAAGCAATTTTGAGCGCCTCGCTCATATGGCGCGTGACTGGCCCCGTTATCAGCAGCCCGTCGGCGTGGCGTGGCGAGGCCACGTACTGTATCCCGAAGCGGCCCAGGTCGTATATTACGGTATTGAGCACGTTCAGATCGGCCTCGCAGGCGCCGCAGCCGCCGGCGCTCACCTGCCGCAATTTCAGAGACCGCCCTAAGAGACTCCGGAGTTTGCCGCCCAGAGACTGCGCCAGCTTTACCTCGTTCGAGGTCAGGAGCAGGTCTTCGCGTCTGGAGGCCGCCAGGCGGTGGTCTTTGGTGAACGAGACGGCGCCCGACGGGCAGGCCGAAACGCACTCGGTGCAGAAAAGGCATTTTCCTATATCCAGTGCCAGCGTGCCGGTCTTTCCTCCCGCAGACGCGGCGGCTGGCGCCGTGAGGGCCTTCGTCGGGCAGGCCGCGGCGCAGGCCGCGCAGCCCGCGGCGCACAGTTCGGGTTTAAGGAGCGGCCGGCCGCGGAAGCGTTCCGGCAGCCCCGGGTCTCCCTCTGGAAAACTAGAGGTGCGGTAGCCCTGTTCTATTCTATTTTTGATGATCTCTATCATTTAGCGCATCCTGCCTTATAAGTCATGGCCGCAATAGGAAAGGTTGAAGCTCTTGTTGCACAGGGGAAAATCCGAGATCTCCCCACCGCGCAGCGCCATCGCCAGCCCCAGCCAGTTATGGAACGAGGGGTCTACGACTTTATACCACTCGAACTTCCGGTCGGCGCCCGTCTTGGCCACGTGGCAGACCTCGCCGCGCCAGCCTTCTACCAGGGTGACGGCTATCTGGTTCGCCGCCGGCGGCCTGCACGGGGCTGAGGGACTTCCTGCCGGGAGATGTCCGAGCAGGGCGATCAGGAATTCAAGCGATCTCTGGGCTTCCAGGTACCTCACCATCGCGCGGGCGAAAACGTCCCCAGAGTAGAGCTTTATGGCCGGGATATGCCGGAAGCGGTAGAACCCGAGAGGGTGGTCCTGCCGCACGTCGCGGTCGACTCCCGTCGCCCGGGCGCAGACGCCCACCAGCCCGAGGTCGTCGCATGTTTTTCTTGAAATTACCCCTGTGTCCTCCAGCCGGGAGATAACGGAAGGCTCGCCGAAGAGCATCCCGCCCACCTGCACCAGGTGCTTGAGCCCGAGCCTTAAAACATCCAGCATCCGGGCGCACATCTCGTCGTTAAGGTCGAAAGTCATGCCGCCCGGCCTGAGCAGCCCCTTCCCGAAACGGTTCCCGGAAGCGAGCATCAGCAGGTTCAGATAATCGCCGCGCATGCGGCCGAAATAAGACATGGCCGGGAGGTAGCCGATATCGCTGCTGATCGCGCCGAGGTCGCCGATATGATTGGCGAGCCGCTCGAGCTCGAGGACGACGGCCCTGAGCGCCTCGGCGCGCAGGCTGACGGCCGCCCCGCCCAGCGCTTCATTGATCGCGCAGTAGGCCCAGCCATGGGCGATAGCCGTGTCGCCGCAGAGGGCTTCGGCGACGGCCAGGGAGCGGCGGTCCGGCCCCCCGCGCAGCAGGCGCTCCACGCCGCGGTGCTGGTACCCGAGCTGTATCTCGAGATGGTGCACCGTTTCCCCGTGGCACTGGAAGCGGAAATGTCCCGGCTCTATGATCCCGGCGTGGATGGGCCCGACGGCGACTTCGTGTATCTCTTCGCCCTGCTCCTGGAAGAAAGAGACCTGGTCCGCGCGGGTCAGGCGCACAGGCTTGAGCCACGGATGCCCCTCGGGCATAACTCCGGAACCCTCGTAGATCTCGCGCTCGAAAAGGTGGGCCTGCGGCAATTCGGGGGTCAGGGCTTTGTAGCCGGTCACCGGCTCGGAAGCCGCGAGATACAGCCTGCCGCCGAGGTCGTCCGCGAGCACGGCGAGGAGGCCTGCGGGCGGCCCGCCGGTACTCCCGCCGCACAGCAGCGCGCAGAGGCGGTGGTTTGCCTCGGCCATCCTGAGCACGGAGGCGCGGAACTCCTCTATCGGGACTACCGGGACCCTGGAAAAGTCCAGGGCTTCTCCGTTGCCTACGGAAGCGAAGCGTGAAGCAGGGGTCATAACACACCTCCGTCGATCAGTTTTGCCGCGTCGCGCAGGACTGCGGTCAGCCAGTCCGGAAGCCACAGGCCCAGGAAGACCACGCCCGTCATGAAGACTATAGGGGCCGCGAGCATGAAAGGATAATCGCCCTTTACGCTCTTTTTTGATTCGGCGTTAGGCACCCCGTAGACTACCGAGAGGACCGTCGTGGCCATGCCGATGAAGATCACGGCCAGCAGCGCTACGAAACCGAAGGCCACGCCGAAGCGCCCGCCGTTCACCGCCGCGCGGAGGATAGAAAATTCGCTGACGAAAGGCCCGAACGGGGGCGAGCCCGTGATGGCCACGAAGCCGAGCAGGAACAGCGTGGCGGAGATAGGCACGCGCTGAAGCGCGCCGTGCGCGTAGTCCATGGTCTTCCCCCCGAAAGCGCGGTGGATGTTCCCGGCGGAGAGGAACAGCACGCTCTTTGTCATTCCGTTGTTCACCATGTGGAGCAGGGCGGCGAAGCTGCCCGCCGGGCCCAGGCCCACGCCGAGCGCCATTATGCCCATATGCTCCACGCTGGAATAGGCCAGCATCCGCTTGAAATCCCGCTGGCCGATTATGAACACGGCGGCGGTCCCCATGGAGAGCAGGCCCATCATTACCAGAAGGCTCTGCGCGAAAGCGGAGAGGCCGGCGGCGTTGCAGATCTGAAAGACGCGCAGGATGCCCAGGAAAGGGCAGCTTGTTATAACCCCCGCCAGTATAGCGCCGGCCACGCCGGGTGCTTCCCCGTAGGTGTCCGGCTTCCAGGAATGCAGAGGGGCGAGACCCATCTTGGTCCCGTAGCCGACCAGCAGGAAAATGAAAGCGCCCTTAAGCCAGGGAACGGACAGCGCCCCGGCATGGGCCAGGAGGGTGTCGATCACGAGCGGGTCGGAGTAATGCTTGGAGGGAAGTTCGGAGAGCGCGAGGAAGAAAGTGCCGAGCAGCGCGAGACCTATGCCCAGCGAGCCCATCATCAGGTACTTCCAGGTGGCCTCCAGCGACCTCTCGCTGTGATTGAAATGAACAAGGGGAGCCGCCGCCAGCGTCGCGGCCTCCATGCCGATCCAGAGAATGCCCATGTGGCGCGTGACGCAGACCAGGCTCACGGAGCCAAGGATGAAGGAGAGGCAGGCCGTAAAAAGCCGGTTGGACTGTTCGCGCCGCAGGCGGAGGTATTCCAGGCAGTAGACCGAGCAGAGCAGGAAGATAGCGCTGGAGAGGCTCAGGACCAGCAGGCTTATGCTGTCTATGAAGAACCAGCCGCCGGCAGAGGCTTCCGGAAGATGTTTCCAGCAAGCGGCTATGATGGAGGCATGGATAGCGCAGCCCAAAGGAAGAAGCCATGGCCTCAGGTCCTCGCTTTTTACGGCGAGAGCCAGCAGGCCGATAATAAAAGGAATAACAACAAGGTAAAGGTAGATCATATTAGTCGCTCAGATGAGTCAGATTCTCCGTGCTTATAGAGTCGAAAGCCCGCGCTATGTGGTTGATCACTATCCCCATCACGAAGACGGCGACGAACACGTCCAGCAGTACGCCCATCTCGATGAGCCAGGGAACCTCGTAGGCGCTGGCCAGGCCGAAGAGGTAGATACCGTTCTCGAAAACAAGATATCCGATCACCTGCGTCACGGCCTTGATCCGGCTGATCATCATCAGCATCCCCATCATCACCGTGGCCAGCGATACCGGTATGAGCAGGCTGGTGCGCAGGCCCTCCGGCACCGGCAGGCGCTCGGCGAGAACGAAGGAGAGGCCGATAAGCGCGGCCCCGATCATCAGAGAAAGGGTATAGCCTATCATCGGCTCCATCTCGCGGCGGATCTTCACCTCGCGGATGGCGTAGAGCAGGATGCGCGGGATCACGAAGCCTTTCAGGACGAACATCCCGAGAGCCAGCAGGAGGGTGCGTGGATGGACGCCATGCTCGCTGATGGTCAGGGGAAGCAGGCCCAGGCACATTCCCTGTAGGGCGAGTATCTTTATGCAGCCAGTCAGGGAGGAGGAGCCGAGGAGGTAAAGGCTCAGGAAGACTACTAAGGCCAGGAGAAGTTGAGAGAGTTGTTCCATAATATTATTTTAAGGTCAGCATAAGCCCGAAAGTGGCGGCGCAGATAGCCGCGACGAGAAGCTGCGGGACCCTTACCAGCCGCAGCCTTGCCATGCTCGATTCGACCAGGCCGATGACCGCGGCCATGACGGCGAGCCCGAGCAACAGGGAGCCGAACCCGGCGGCCGGTGACATCTCCGGCAGTACGAGGCGCACCAGCAGGGCGGACATCAGTACAAGTTTGAGGCCGGCCCCGTGGAGGATAAAAGCCAGGTCAGGGCCGCTGTGGTCCAGGACCATGACCTCGTGGATCATCGTAAGCTCGAGGTGGGTGTTCGGGTCGTCCACCGGGATACGGGAGTTCTCGGCGAGAAGCACCACGAAGAGAGTTCCCAGGACCAGAATGGTTCCGGCCGCCGCGCTGGGGCCGGAATGGGGAGCGAACATCTGCGCCAGGCAGAGGCCGCCCGAGCGGTAAGACAGGCTGGCGAAGGTGAGGATCAGCGCCGGTTCGGCGAGGCTGGAGAAAGCCACCTCCCGGCTGGCGCCCATGCCTTCAAAACTGGAGCCCGTGTCCAGGGCCGCCATAACGGTGACGAAGCGCCCCAGCGCGAAGAGGTAGGCAAAAAGGATGGCGTCGCCGTTAAAAGAGATCAGCGGCGAGCCGGCCAGCGGCGTCAGAGCCGAGGCGGCGAGCACGGCCGCCAGGGACACGACCGGGCCGAGCCTGAACATCCAGGTCGTGGTGGTGCTGTAAACGGTCCCTTTGCGGAGGAGCTTTACAGTGTCGTAAAGCGGCTGCAGTACAGGCGGGCCTTTGCGTCCGGCGACCAGGGCCTTGGTCTTTGTGATAAGGCCCAGCATGACGGGCGGCGCCAGGAGCAGGAGGATAAGATAAGAGGCTGCGATCGTTATAGTTTCCATAAAAGAATGCCCACGAGAAAGACCGAAATATAAAGAAGGTAGAGCTGGAGGTGGCCGTGCTGAAGGCGTCTCGGCGCCGCGAGCCAGCCTTCGAATTTAGCGGTCAGGACGGGGAGCAGGCGCTCGAGCGCGGGGTCCGGCGTACGGCTCTCGAAAGAAGCTTTGGACGGCCAATAGCCTTTGGGCGAACGGACCTCCTCCCTGGTTCCGAGCAGGGCGGAGAAGACCCTCGTTACGGGTATCGGATAAGAGGAGCCCGTGTACTGCATCCGCGCGGAAGGAGCGGTGAAGCCGCAGCTCCAGGTGGGGCCCGACTCCGTCTTCCTGCCGCCCTGGAGGGCCAGGCGGAAAGCCCAGAGCAAAGCGCTAAGGACCAGGACTCCCGCGCCGACCAGGCCGACGGTGGCCAGGAGCGGGGACCAGACCGCGACATTGACCGCGACTTCCTGGCGCGGGAGGCGGACTACCTCGCCGGCGGCGGCGAAAGCCGCGTAGAGCGCGGGCGACGGGAACAGGCCGATCGCCACGCAGAGAGCCGCCAGAAGCGCCATCGGGCCGAGCATCAGCCAGGAGGGTTCTTTCGCTTCGCGCGCCGCCTCGGAGCGCGGCTGGCCGAGGCAGGTCAGGCCGTAGCTCTTGGTGAACGCCACCACCGCCAAGGCGCCGACGATAGCCAGGGCCGCGGCGGCAAGGGCTAAGAATAGCATGCCGCGGGAGGCGTCCGGCCTGAGCAGGCAGCTATAGATCAGCCATTCCCCGGCAAAGCCGTTGAGCGGTGGCAGGCCGCAGATAGCGGCCGCCCCGATCGCCGTAAGGCCGCAGGTCCAGGGCATATTTTTCTGGAGGCCGCCGCAGGCCTCGATGTTCCTTGTTCCGACCGCCTGGTAGACGGCCCCGGCCGAGAGGAACAGCAGCGACTTGAAAAGCCCGTGGTTGAGAGTGTGGAGAATGGCCCCGGAAAAACCGAGCAGGGCCCAATAGGGATTTTTCGTGGCCAGGCCGTAGCAGCCCAGTCCCGCGGCGGTGAGGATGATGCCGATATTCTCTATGCTGCTGTAAGCCAGCAGGCGCTTGAAGTCGCTCTGCACCATGGCGAACATGATGCCGAACAGGGCGGTAGCGAGCCCCAGCACTATAAGGAATACTGCCGCCGGGGCCGAGACCGGGCCAAGAAGGGCGAGCAGGCGCAGCAGGCCGTAAAGGCCCATCTCTATCATGACGCCGGACATCACGGCCGAGGCATGGCTGGGCGCGGCCGGGTGGGCCTCCTGCAGCCAGATATGAAGAGGCATGAAGCCCGCCTTCAGCCCGAAGCCGGTGAGCGCTAAAAAGAAGACCCAGGCCCGCAGGGCCGCGGGCAAGGCAGGGGCCGCCAAAAAAGCACTAAACTCAAGCGAACCGGCATTGCTCCCGAGGAGCGCGAAGAGAGCCAGCAGGCAGAGCGAGCCTACGTGGGTGCACAGAAGATAGAGCAGGCCTGCCTTGCGGACTTCCGGCTTTTGATGCTCGCAGGAAACCAGGGCGAAAGCGGACATAGCCATAGTCTCCCACGCAACCATAAAAAGGACGGCGTTGCGCGAGCAGACCAGAAGGGCCATGGAGGCGACGAGGAGAAGGAAAAAGAACCTGGCGGCGCCGGCGGGGAGGTGGCCGTGCGAGCCGGCGATATAAGCCTCTCCGTAAATGCCGGCGCAGGCGCCCACGGTCAGGATAAGAAGCAGAAAGCAGGCGGAGAGAGGATCGATCCCGATATGAAAGACGGCTCCGGGGATCAGCCAGGGCTGGGCGAGGTCGGGGACTTCCCCCCCCAGGAGCACGCGGACAGCGAGCAGGCCGCCGAAACCCGCGGCCGCCGCCAGCCCGGCTATCACCACGGGCCCGGCTGCGCGGCTGTGTCTGAGCAGGCCGCCCGAAAGGGCGGCCGCAGCTCCGAGGGTCAGGACGCAGGCCACAAGCAGGCTCATGGGAGGGCCTTCAGCCGCGCCAGCAGTTCTGCCGCCGGGGCGGCCTTGTCGAGCAGGGCGCGGAACTCTTTGTCATGAAGAGTGGAGGCGACCCTGGCGAGGATGGCCAGGTGGGCGCGTATCGACGGGGTCACCAGGGTCCAGACGATGCGTACGGGCGCCGTGTCGCCGGGCTCGAAAAACACCTTTTCTTTTAAAAAGCAGATGGTCGCTATGGGGCCGGAACTGCCGAAAATAAGAGGGCTGCGCGTATGCGGTATGGCGATCCCGTCGATAACGGTGGACCCTTTGACTTCACGGTCCCAGAGCGCCTGCGCCGCGAGCGCTTTATCTCCGGGGTGCGCCAGCGGGAGGAGATCGGCCACGGCCGACATAACTGCCTTTTTATCGGCGCCGGGCACGCCGTAGTTGATGTTGCCGTCCAGCAGCGATTCGAGGCGGTAAACTGCGTCCTGCCCCTCCGGAGACCGGTAAAGCGCGGCCGCCGGGATCTTGCGGTGGGTAGCCCACTCCAGAAGGTCGACCCGGTTGAACAGGTAGCGGCCGTTGATCATAAAAGCCGGCAGCCCGTCGTCTATCCATCTCGAGATCGTTGATTCCGAGACATTCAGTGTTTTCGCCGCGTCGCGTATACTTAAGTCCATATCTTACCTTGCCTTAAAGTTTCCAGCCTAATAAAACTAACAGGAATATTGCCACGTAAAGCATATAGTATTGGAGCTTTCCTCCCTGCCGGCGCTTAAACCGCGCAAGTAAATTCACGAACCAGGAGCCGAGCGGGTATAAAAAACCGTCCAGCACGCGGTCGGGACAGTGAGAAGAAAAAGAGGCGTCCGCCGGCCAGTAACCGGCGGGAGCCGAGGCTTTCGTTTTGAAACCGAGGATGGGCGCGAAGACGCGCGTGAGAGTCATAGCGTAGGACGAGGCGGTATACTGGCAGCGCGCCGTGGACGCGGTAAAGCCGCAGCCCCAGGTCGCCCCCCGGCCGACGCGGCCGCCGACCAGGAGTACGCGCAGGAAAGCCAGGAGGGCTCCGATGATTATTATTCCGGTGCCGATGGCGCCGATCAGCCCGGCGCTCGAAAAGGCTCCGGCCAGGGAGGGGCCCGCCGCCTCCGGAGATACTCCGGAGACCAGGGCGGCCGCTCCCTGAACGAGGCCCAGGACAGGGCCGGGCCACAGGCCGATGAAAACACAGAGCGCCGCCAGCGCGGCCATGGGGACCAGCATCGCGGGGCCGGGGTCCCTGGCTTCCCTGGCCGCCTCGGTACGCGGCGCGCCCAGGCATAGAGTCCCGTAAGCCTTGGTAAAGCAGGCGAGCGCAAGTCCGCCTATAAGCGAAAGCGCTCCGATCGAGACGGCGGCCAGCCTCGCTTCTCCGGCGCTGGCGGTGGAGAATGACGCCAGGTACACCAGCCACTCGCTGATGAAGCCGTTGAAAGGCGGGATCCCCGAGATAGCGGCGGCAGCGAGAATTGAGAGAGCCGAGGTCCAGGGCATTGTTTTAAGAAGTCCTCCGCCGGCCTCTATATCCCTTGTTCCCAGGGCGTGGTGAAAAGCCCCGCTGCCCAGGAAGAGCAGGGATTTGAACAGAGCGTGGTTCAGTGTGTGCAGGATAGCGCCCGCGAAGCCCAGGAGCGCAAGCCCGGGCCTGTGATTGGAGAGTCCGAGGCAACCCAGCCCCAGGCCCAGCGCTATGATCCCTATATTCTCGACGCTGTGGTAAGCCAGGAGGCGCTTCAGGTCATGCTGGCCCAGGGCGAAGAGGACCCCGCCGACCCCTGAAACCGCCCCGGCCAGGATCAGGACCACCGCCCAGAAGCCGGGGACATCGCGCAGCAGCCAGATCAGCCTGAGAAAACCGTAGATCCCCATCTTTATCACCACTCCGGACATCACGGCCGAAACATGGCTGGGGGACGCCGGATGCGCCTCCTGCAGCCAGATATGGAGCGGGGCGAGGCCGGCCTTGGCCCCGAAGCCGATGAAGGCGAGGAGCAGGAGCAGGGCCGACTGCCCGCCTGATGGGGAAATGACCGCCCGGATCCCCGCGAAGTCCATGGTCCCGGCTTCGCGTCCGAGTATGCAGAAAAGGACGAAGAGGGCCAGCGTGCCGGTGTGTGTGCAGACAAAATATAAGAATCCGGCGCGGCGCACCTGGGGATGTTCGTGCTCGACCATCACAAGGAAGAAGCTGGACAGGGCCATTACTTCCCAGGCGAACAGGAAGAGAATGCCGTTGTGGGCGCAGACCACCAGGGCCAGTGAGGCCGTCAGGATAAGGAACAGCGGACGTATCGACTTCCTGCGCGAAAGGCTCCGGGAAGCGCGGACATAAGTTTCGCCGTAGATTCCGGAGGCCAGGCAGATCCCGAGGACGGTCAGGAGGAAGAAAGATGACAAGTGGTCCAGGCAGACGGTCAGGCTGGCCGAGGGCAGCGACCAGAGAGGGAACAAAGTTCCTGGTTGTGCCCATTCGCCTGCCAGGACCGATCCGAAACCGGCCAGGCAGCCCAGGACCAGGGAAGAAAGGTAGATCGCGGAGGATAGTTTTTGGCGCTGTGAAGTAAGGGCGGCGGCCGCTGAACCGGAGAGGAAAATAGAAATCGATAAAGCCAGAAGCATCAGAATGGTGGCACCAGTTCGTAACTGAATTATAGGGAACCGCTGGAATTATTTTAGCATAATTACAACAGCGCGCGGTGCGCAGCGGCATCTCGGAACAGCGGGAGCCGGGGGTGCGGGCGAGTCAATAAATTTTAGAGGCCTTCGACTATTCTTTCAAATTTCATCGAGCGCGAGGCTTTTATAAGGAAGGAGCCTTTCCCGGCGGAGATCAGTTCGCGCGCCTCGGGCAGCCAGTCTTCCAGGCTTTCCCCGTATTCCATGCTGTTCCCCCCGGCCCTGCAGTAAGCTCCGGCGGCGGCCTTCATTTCAGGCCCGGCCAGGAAGACCTTCTCCGCGCCCATATGGGCCAGCGCCGCGCCCAGGTCGGTGTGATAGTGCGCCGAATGCTTGCCGAGTTCCTTCATGTCCCCGAGCATCAGGTAAAGCGGCCTGGGCTTTCCAAGCATCGCCTTAAGCGCCGAAGCGACTGACTGCGGGTTGGAATTGTAGGCGTCCAGTATGACCGTCGCGCCATTTATTACAAGCTCCTGCATGCGCATAGGCGGCGGGGTGTAGTTCTCAAGTCCTTTGCGTATGGCCGCGAAGTCCAGCCCGGCGGCTAAAGCGGCTCCGGCGGCCGCGGCCGCGTTGTAATAGTTATGTCCCCCGGAGTGCGGCAGTTCGACCTCATGTATCCGGCCGTCATACTCCAGCTTCAATTGATCCCCTTCCAGGATGCGCAGGTCCGCCTCAAGGCTTCTGCCGAAAGTGAGCTTCGGAAAATCGCGCCCGTTCAGGCGGGAGAGGTACCGGTCGTCGTAATTGTAGACCAGTATCCCCCCCGGGGCCAGGCAGCCGGCGAGCTCGGTCTTGGTCTCGAAGACGGTCTCCAGGTCGCCGAAATATTCCAGGTGCGAAGGACCGATATTGGTTATTATCCCGCAGGTGGGGCGGGCTACTTCGCCGATCTCTTTTATGTCGCCGCGGCGGGAAGCGCCCAGTTCGAACACCCCGTACTTATGGTCCGGGGTAAGCTCGAGGAGTGAAAGCGGAAGGCCGAACTGGTTGTTGAGGTTCCCGGGATTGGAGCAGGTCTCCCCGGCGGCCGAGAAGATGCTCTTCAGCATCTCCTTGGTGCTGCTCTTTCCGTTGGAGCCGGTTATCGCCGTAAGCTGTATTTGGAAGCGCCGCCTGTGCCAGGCCGCCAGGTCCTGAAGGGCCTTAAGAGTGTCCTGAACAGCCAACGCCGAGAGCGGCAGGTTATGCATGGCCGCCAGCGCGTCTTCCCTGGCCAGGAACCCGCCGGCGTCAGGAAGGGCCGTGGACAGGAAGTCGTTCGCGTCGTAGGAGCCGCCTTTTAGGGCCCAGAAAAAATCCCCTGTCTTCATCTTTCGCGTATCGGTGACGAAAGTGTTAAAAGGGGTTTCGGGCATGCCCTTTACGAGCTTTCCTTTAACCGCTTTTTCCAGCTGCCCCAGGTTGATCTGTAGGTTCATAAATCCCGCTTTTCCCTGATCGCCGCGGCCGCTTCTTCCGTGTCGCTGAAATGTATCGTTTTATCGTTCAGTATCTGGTAGGTCTCGTGTCCTTTCCCGGCGATAAGTATGATGTCGCCCTTTTCCGCCAGGGCTACGGCCTTTCCTATCGCGGCTTTCCGGTCGGGGATAATTTCATAATTAGTGAATTTCCCCGCTATGCCTTTTTCTATATCGGAAAAGATCTGCCCCGGGGCCTCGGCGCGGGGATTGTCGCTGGTGACTATGGCGAGGTCGCTCAGCGAGCAGCTCACCGCGCCCATAGGGGCGCGCTTGGTCCGGTCCCGGTCGCCGCCGCAGCCGAACACGGTGATTATCCTGGCGTGCGGCATCAGCCGGAGGCTGGAGAGGACGTTCTCGAGGGCGGCGTCCGTGTGGGCGTAGTCGACGAAGACGGTAAAGGGCTGGCCCAGGTCCACCCTCTCAAGGCGGCCCGGCACATTGGCCAGGGCCTCTACCCCGTCGACGGCGGCCCGCAGGCTGAACCCGCCCGCCGCGGCCGCGGCGATGGCCCCCAGAGCATTGTAAATATTGTGCCGGCCCAACAGGGAAAGTCTGACGGGCAGGACCTCCCCGCCGGCTTTCAGCGTAAAGCGGGTCATGCTCTCCAGCACTTCCACGCCGCCGGCCCTGAAATCGGCGCCGGTCTCTATCCCGAAGGTCAGGGTCTTAACTTTCCCCTTCAGGCGTTTGAGCAGCCAGGCGGCGCGCTCGTCGTCGGAGTTGAGCACGGCGCACTTCTCATTCTTAGGCGAGCGCTCCAGCAGGTCGAAGAGCCGGGCTTTAGCCTGAAAATAGCTTTCCCTGTCCTTGTGGAAATCCAGGTGGTCGCGCTGCAGGTTTGTGAAGACGGCGCAGTCGAGGTCCACATCGTCGGCCCGGCCCAGCGCCAGGGCGTGAGAGGAGATCTCCAGTACCGCGGTAAGCGCGTCGGCTGAAACCATCCTGGAGAGGAGCTCCTGCAGCGTATGCGCCGGCGGCGTGGTGTTGGCGGCCTGGGCCAGCACGCGCCCGTCGACCCTGTAGTCGATAGTGCCTATTACGCCGGGCCTCGCGCCGGCCAGCTTCAGGATGCTCTCGAGCAAATAGGCGGTGGTGGTCTTGCCCTTGGTCCCGGTTATGCCGAAGACCTTTAGCCTGGAAGAGGGATGGCCGTAATAATTGGCCGCCGTCCTGGAAAGCGCCGCGGAAAGGTCGTCCGCTTTGAAAAATACGGCGGCAGGGTAATCTGCGCGCAGCTGCGCGCGGGCTTCCGTGCCGGAGATCACCGCGGCGGCGCCCTTCTCCAGCGCCTGGCGCAGAAAGTTCGCCCCGTCCGTTTTGGCGCCCGGCAGCGCGAAAAAGAGCGCGCCGGGCCCGGCCAGCCTGGAGTCGTTGATGACGGCGGTTATGTCAGGGTCCGCACCGGAGTGCTTTATTCCGGAATTCTCCAGTATGCGGGACAGTTTCATCGTTAAATGATAGAAAATTTGAGGCGGCTCCGGAACAGCGGGGCCGGCTTTTCCCGTTCAATCCGCCACCGGAAGGGCGGCCTCCGGTTCCTTTATCGTCCGGGCCAGCGGCATGTCCGGCTTCAGGCCCCGGAGGTTTATTATCTTGCCGGCTATTTCCCGGAAAGCAGGCGCGGCCGTTTCCCCGCCGTAGGTCCGGCCTTTGGGGTTATCCAGGACCACTAAAATGGTGTACTGGGGCTCGGGCACAGGGAAGAACCCGGCGAAGGAGGCTACATTCTTCCCGGTCAGGTATTTGCCGGTGCGGGGGTCTATTTTTTTAGAGGTGCCCGTCTTGCCGGCTATCGAATAGCCAGGCACGGCAGCGTTCTTGCCCGTGCCTTTCTCCACTACGGCCCGCAGTATAGCTTTGACCCGGCCGGAGATCCCGGGACTGATTACCTGCCTGATGACGGCGGGCTCGCTCCTGAAGACTTCCTCCCCTTCGAATTCCGTTATCTTCTCCACCAGGTGCGGCTCATACAGCCTGCCGCCGTTCGCGATGGCCGAATAGGCGTTTACCACCTGGAGCGGCGTGGCGCCGATGCCGTGCCCGTAGGAGCCCACGGCCAGGTCTATCTGCTTGAAGCGCTCCAGCGGCCGCAGGATCCCGGCGGATTCCCCGGCGAAGCCCAGCCCCGACTTCGCCCCGAAGCCGAAAGCTTTGGTGTAGAGGTAAAAATCTTTCACTCCGAGCTTCAGCCCTATTTTAGCCGTGCCTATATTGGAGGAGCGCTCTATCACTCCGGAAAGGGAGAGGGTCTGTTCCGGCTCATGGTCGTGCAGGGTTATCCTGCTGTTGAAGGCCCAGGCCCCGTTCTCGCAGAAGAAGGTGGAGCTCTCGCTTACGATGCCCTTTTCCAGCGCGGCGGAGAGGGTCACGGATTTAAAGGTGGAGCCCGGTTCATAGACCCACTCTACCGGCTCTATCTTTTCCAGGTTCAGGGGCCAGGAGGCCATGGCAAGTATGCGTCCTGTCCGCGGGTCCTGCACCAGCGCCATGCCCAGGTCGGCCCGGCTCTTTTCGACCGCTCTGCGCACGGCTTCCTGCGCGAAGAACTGGATATTCTTGTCTATCGTCAGGTGCAGGTCCCGGGGCCTGGACTCCTCCTCTTTGGCCTGGAAAATTACGCGGCCGGAGGCGTCGCGCACCACCTCGCGCCTGCTGACCCGCCCGCTGAGGACCTTGTCATAAAGCAGCTCGATCCCCGTAAGGCCCCGGTCTTCGCGGGTAACGCCGATTATGCTCCGGGCCAGGTCGCCCGAAGGGTAATAGCGGCTCTGTACCGGGTCCAGGACCACGCCTTTAAGCTTAAGGGCTTTTACGCTCTCGCAGGCCTGTCTGTCCAGGCCTCTTTTCAGCGGGACGAAATTTTTGGCCTTGCGGAATTTTTCCCGGAAGGAAGCGGGCAGGGAAAGCGCGCGGGTAAGTTCGGCGACGGCCCGGGCCGGCTCGTCCAGGTCTTTCTTGAACAGGCCCGCGTCCCAGGTCACTATGGATTCGGCCAGCAGGTCCCCGCCCGCGCCGAAGACGCGGCCACGGGGGCCTATCTCGGAGACGGTCCGGTTAAACTCCTTAGACGCAGTTGCGGAAAGATTTTCGTGACGAAAAGTCTGAAGCCAGAACAGCCTGGCGCAGATCAGAAAGGCCGGAAGCACGGCTATAACGGCGCAGATCTGTATTCTTCTTTTTAAGGTTTGAGCTATCATGAACGGCTGCCGCCCGGGCGAAGCCGGATTCCCCGCAGACGGGGATTCTGTCGAATAAGGCCCTGAGTTTGTTCGTTTCCGCCATTTACGCCTCCTGCGGAGGCGGCTGCTTTACGAGGACTTATTTAAATTGAAAAGCCTAGCCAGCCAGCCCCGGCCCGCCTTGGCCGCCGCCGGCGGTCCGTCCAGGATGACGACGGCGCCGGGCTCCGGGTAAACCATGCCGAGCTTCGCGGCCTCGGCCTCCAGTTTCTCCGGCGACAGGGAAGCCTGGATTTCCTTTTTCAGGTAGGTGTTGGCGCTTTCCAGGTCTTTTATCTCCCGGCGTATCTTCTCGATGCTGTACCCGTATTTCAGGGCCTGCACGTTCTGCCAGGCGAACAAAAAGCCCACCATGCAGATCCCCGCGAGCGCCGCCAGCCTCAGGTTCCTAGTCTTCTTAAGCATTTATGTTGTCCTTCCCTCGCAGTTATTCCATGCTGAACAGTTCTATCCGCTTTATGCCGTGCTTCTCCCAGAGGTAGAAGATCTTGGTGGGGTTCATTGAAGCCTTAAGCCCGTTAAACTTCGTCCTGGCCGATTTGCCGTGTATGAGCTTGTTGAACTTCGCGCCGACCTTGAGGATGTTTTCAGGATACATAGTGCCTCCTTATAGTTCCGTTTTACAGCTTTTCTATAACCCTAAGCTTCGCGCTGCGCGCCCTTTTATTGGAGGCGATCTCCTCCTCCGAGGGCTTTACCGGCTTCCTTGTCACCAGCTTCCAGCCGCCCATATTGGCCATCAGGCGGAAGGTCTCTTTCACGATGCGGTCTTCCAGTGAGTGAAAGGTTATTATCCCCATCCGGGCGCCCGGCTTAAGGAGCGGCATCACTTTCTGTATGCCCCGGGTCAGGTTGTCGAATTCGTAGTTGACCGCGACGCGGAGCGCCAGGAAGGTCCTGGTGGCCGGGTGGATCTTCTCCCCCCTGGCCGGCGCCACCCGCTCTATCAGCGCGGTCAGTTCCGCGGTGGTCTCCAGCGCCTTCACGCGGCGCGATTCGAGGATCGCGCGGGCCAGGCGCCTTGAATGGCGCTCGCCGCAGATGCGGATCAGGTGCTCTATCTGCTCGTACGGCCACTGGTTGATGATCGTGTAAGCGGTAAGCGGGTTGTCCGGGTTGATGCGCATGTCCAGCGGTCCGTCGTGCTTCAGGCTGAAGCCGCGGGAGGGCTTGTCGAAGTGCAGCGAAGAGATGCCGAGGTCGAACAGCACGCCCGAAAGGGAGCGGATTCCTTCGCGCGTCACGATCTCGTCGATATTCGCGAAATTTCCCTGCGCGACCTTTACGCGGCTGCCGAAAGGCTTTAAATTGTTTGCGGCGACCCCGGCCATTTCCGGGTCCCAGTCTATCCCGAGCACGGTGGCTTCCGGCGGGAGGGCGTTGAGCAGGCACGCGGTATGGCCGCCCATGCCCAGCGTCGCGTCGACGTAGGTCCCCTTCTTTTCGGTTATCAGCAAATTGACCGTCTCTGCGGCCAGGACGGAAACGTGCGAATATTCCGTCATAGGTCGAAGATCTTGCTGAACTTTTCTACCGAGGGTCCCATTACGTCTTTTTTGTATTTTGTCCAAGCCTGCGCATCCCATATTTCAGCCTTATTGCCAACGCCGCGTATCAGTATGTCCTTCTTGAGAGAAGCGTACGCTTTCTGATTCTGCGGTATTAAGATCCTGCCCTGGTCGTCCAGCTGCGCTTCCGAGGCGTTGCCGAAGATGTGGCGCTTGAAAGCCCGCTCCTCCACTTTGTTCTCGGACTTGAAGATCTCCATGTTATTGCCTATCAGTTCTTCCCACTTCGACGGCAGAAAAATCCAGATGCAGCGGTCCAGGCCGATGCTGAGCATGAAATAGTTCTTGTCTTCTTTGCGGAGCTCGTCGCGGAAACGCGAAGGGACGAAGACGCGGCTTTTCGCGTCCATCACGTATTCGTATTCTCCGTAAAATGAGCCCATGATCTTAATTAAACCTTCTCTTTGCGCTTCTACAGTTTACAACATTATTGGCCACTATAAAACACTATTCACCACTTCACACCACTGGAATGAAGTATACAGTAAGCACTTTGCCTTGTCAATACCTGCGCCAAAAAAAGCTTATAGCAGTTGCATTTTTTATTAAAAGAGGGGTAATGAAACAAGTCAAAAACAGGCTTGATTTTCGTCAAGCCCTATATATAAGGAATAGATAGGAGGAAAAAAGTACGGGGTTTAACCGTTCGGCGAACCTTCAGGGTTGCCGGTGGTCACTGCTTTATCGTATTTATTCCGGCGATCTTGCCGGTCTTCAGGTCGTAGCGCCAGGCGTATTCGAGAGAGGTGAGCTTGTTGTAAGGCATGCCGTACGCCTTGTACAGCGCCTGGTGGGCGGGGCTGCCCTCGCGGATACTCTTGCAGAAAGTATAAAAGGCGTTGCCTGCTTTCAGCTTCATCAGGAAGCGCACCACGCTATAGGACTGCGCGTACCAGAGCCGTACATTGTCCTCGTCCGCGCCGTGCATGTCCTCGATGCGCACCAGGTCGTTCAGTTTGAAGCCGCTGCCGCCCTCGAGCAGCTTCAGGTTCTGCTCCAGCCAGTTGGGCGTTGAATAGCCGCGCTCCGACTGGATGTAGGTGGCTATGCCTTCGCTCAGCCAGAGCGGGCTGGGGTTGGAGGCCGGGAAGAAACTGTCGAAATAAATATGGGTCAGCTCATGCGCCAGGATGCCGAAGGCCTCGTCGCTTTTGTAGACGTAGATCTTCCGCTCGCTGAGCGAGGCCGCGCCGCCCGACCAGTTAGGGCGGCCCGTCAGGCGGCGGTAAGCCCCGGGGGTCTGGGAATAATAGATATAGACTTTCTTTTCGCGCGTCCAGGGCGAGAAGGCCACCAGGTCAAGCATGATGTTGCCGTGCAGGGACTCGAGCGTTTCATAAAGCTGCCCGGAAACCTCCGCGCCCTCCTCGTAGACCACGAAGTGCTGCGTCACCTTCATCGCGAAGCCGGCCGGGGGCGCCGGGTAGTTCCCCTCCCCGCCGTCCGCCGCGGCGGCGGTCTTTTCTCCGGCCGAGTGCTCGGGGATCAGGGGCGTGCTGACCACGTCCTTGACGTCGCCGGCTTCGACCAGGTTAAGCGAGCTCTGCGGGGTAACCGCCGGACCGGGCTGCTGCGGGGCCGTCCCCTGAGGCTGCTGGGGGATAGAGGGGGCGGGGACGGGATATTTATGCAGGGTCGGGCGGGGCTCGGAGCCTGAGGATAAAGGGTTCTTCCCGATCTTGAAGCTCTTCAGGGAGGACATGTCTTCGCTCATATATTGGTACATGAAAAGTCCCCAGAGGCCTATCACAAGGCCCCAGAAAAGTATGCGAAGTTTATTCAGTATGTCCATCGCGGCAGGAGGAAAGCGGCGTGGACCGGGCGGGCGCAACTTGGAACCTGGCGCCTGATCCCGGTCGCTTACCTGTTAGAGTCCCTCACTTTAACTATCATCTCGGCCATGGCAGAAGTGAACATTGAGAAAAAAACTATAAAGACCGCCTGGGTCAGCGCCATGCCCCAGATCTGGGAATTGTCCAGGGCCTGCTTCAGGGCCGCGGCCAGCGTTACCCCGCCCGACTCGTCCATCATCGCGAAAGTCACGCCCTTATAGAGGTAGATCCCCATCATTATCGCCGAGGAGGCGACGGCGGTGGCGAAGACCTGCCATTTCTTCATGTACATCGCGCTGGCGGCCGGGGCGGTCAGGAAGAGCAACCACATCGGTGCCCAGTACGAGGACAGCAGGTAGAACAGGGCGGCGCTTACTACCAGGTTTAGCCAGACGGTCACGGCGCGGATGTGGCGGCTCCAGCGCATGAAGCGGTACACGTTCTTGCCCAGCCAATAAGTCGCGGCGAAAGCCGCGGCCAGTATGCCGAAGGAGGCGTAGGTAACGGACCGCTCCGGCTCTGAGAAGAAGATGGCGAAGAAGATCAGTATGACGGCGAACGGCGTGAAATAATAATTAAGTATGTGCATAAGTTTCCTGGCGGCCCCCTATCGTCTGCTTTCTGAAAACGAGTATGTACCGGTCTTCCGGCTCTCCCGGCAGCCTGTAGCGGCAGGTCTCGGCAAGCGCCCCCCCCGCCCTGGCCAGGGCCGCCTCGACGGCGGGCCTGGGCTGGGCCAGCTGGGCCGCGCTCTGCCAGGCCAGGAAGAGCCCGCCCTTAATCAGTATATTTAAGCATTGAGGCAGTATGTTTTCAAGCTGTCCCATGGCGCGCTCGGTAACGGCCGCGTAGCGCTGCTCGGAGCCGGGGCCGCCCTCGCCGACCCGCCGGTTGAAGACGGCTGCGTTGCGGGCGCCCATCGCGGCGGCGGCTTCGCCGAGGAAGTCGCAGCGCCTGGCGCGGGAATCGAGCAGCTGGAAATTGAATTCCTGGAGAGCCGCGGCGAGGGCCAGGCCCGGGAAACCCGCTCCGGAGCCGGCGTCGGCTATAAGCGCGCCGGGCTTGAGGCTGCGGCGCAGCAGCGGCGCCGCGGCCAGCGAGTCCAGCATATGGCGCTCCCAAAGCTGCGGGATATCCTTCTCGGAGACCAGGTTCTGTACGGCGTTCTTCTCTTTGAGCGCCGCCGAAAAGATTTCCAGCTTGCGCAGGCTTTCCTCCGTAAGCTGCAGGCCCCAGTCCTGAAGAGTTTTTGTCACGGCGTCGTTCATGGTCGGCCTCCCTTGCGCTTCTCAAGCAGGACCCAGAGCAGCTGCACGTCGGCGGGGGTGATGCCGGGTATCCTGCCGGCCTGCGCCAGCGTGAGCGGCCGGTTCTTTTCAAGCTTGTGCCTCGCTTCGTTTGGCAGGGCTTTCGCGGAAGCGTAGCTGAAATCCCCGGGTATGCGCAGATGCTCGAATTTCTTCATCTTCTCGGCTTCTTTGCGGTTGCGCTGCACGTACATGGCGTAGCTTTTTTCTATCGCCGAGGTCGCGCGGGCCTTTTCCATCGTCCAGGGCCCGGGCGGAAGTTTCGCCGGCCTGCCCCCGGCCAGGATAGTTTCCGCGGCGGCGCGGTAGGCCTCGAAATTCTCCTTAAGCGCCGGGTCCAGCAGCCCCAGCGCGAAGCCGCGCGGCGCCAGCCTCAGGTCGGCATTGTCGGTCCTGAGCAGCAGCCTGAATTCGGCGCGCGAAGTGAAGATCCTGTACGGCTCGTCCACGCCTTTGGAGACCAGGTCGTCGATCATCACGCCGAGATAGCCCTCGTCGCGGCGCAGCACCAGCGGCTCCCGGCCGGAAACTTTCAGCGCGGCGTTTATGCCGGCGACAAGCCCCTGGCCGGCCGCCTCTTCGTAGCCGGTGGTTCCGTTCACCTGCCCGGCCATGTAGAACCCGGGCAGCGCGCGCGTCTCCAGCGTGTAGTCGAGCTGGCAGGGGTCGGAGTAATCATACTCTATCGCGTACCCGGCGCGCATTATCTCGGCCTTCTCGAGCCCGGCGACGGAGCGCACGATGGCGGCCTGCACTTCCTCGGGCAGGCTGGTGGACAGCCCGTTCACATAATATTCCTCGGTGCTGAAACCCTCGGGCTCGAGGAAGAGATGGTGCGCGCCGTGGTGCGGGAACTTCACCACTTTATCCTCTATCGACGGGCAGTAGCGGGGGCCCGTGGATTTGATCTTGCCGCTGTAAAGCGGGGAGCGGTGCAGGCCGGCCTTTATTACTTCCGAGGTGGCGCTCCCGGTGCGGGTTATCCAGCAGGGCAGCAGGGCGTTCCTGATTTCGGCGGTGAAGTGGGAGAATGGCGCCGCCGGAGAATCCGGGTCCTGGCGCACGCATTTTGAAAAATCTATCCCGCGCGCGTGCAGGCGCATCGGCGTTCCGGTCTTGAGCCGGCCCAGCTTGAGGCCAAGGCCGGACAGGCTTTTCGAGAGCAGGTTCGACGGCGGGTGGTTGTATCTGCCGCCCGGGAAAGAGTCCATCCCTATATGGATGACGCCGCGCAGGAATGTTCCGGCGGTAAGGATCACGGTCCTGGCATTATAGCGGGTATTGCGGGCTGTAAGGACTCCCGCCGCTTTTCCGCCCTTCGTGAGGATCTGCGCCGCTTCGTCCTGCACCACCCGGAGGTCGGGCTCCCGCTCCAGCGCGCGCTTCATCGCCGCCTGGTACATCTTCTTGTCGCACTGGGCGCGCGGGGAGCGCACCGCCGCGCCTTTGGAGGTGTTCAGCATATGGCAGCTGAGCATGGAAAGATCGGTCGCTTTGCCCATTTCTCCGCCGAGGGCGTCTATCTCGCGCACCAATTGGCCTTTTCCCACTCCGCCAATGGAGGGATTGCAGGGCATCAGAGCGATCGCGTCAAGGTCCTGCGTGAGGAGCAGCGTGCGCGCGCCCATCCGCGCGGCGGCCAGGGCGGCTTCGCATCCGGC
>JAVHPG010000298.1:0-6237 GCA_036170455.1 Elusimicrobiales bacterium | reverse complement strand
ATCATAACCGCAATTATGTCGCTGTCGATGGCGGCGGACGCGAAATGGTGGATCTTCGGCAAGACCGGGGGCGAGGTCGGGCTGAAGTACCTGTACGTCAACAAGGTCTCGGTGGACGAGGCCGGGGCGAAGATGACGGTGTTCCGCGAAACGCTGGGCGCGGACGGGCAGGTGAAGATAACGGGAAAGGCCTCCGTGGGCAAGAGCGCCGTCGGCTCGGTGCGCATCTCGCTGGACGACAAGGCCACCTGGCAGGACGTGAAGTTCGCCGAGAACGGCACGTTTGAATATTCTTTCAAGCCCGAGCAGGATAAAACCTACGCGATGCTGCTGGAGATAACCGACACGGCCGGCAAGACCAACAAGGTGGAAGAGACCCGCAAGGAGATAGTTCTTTCCGCGGAGAATATCCAGGCTAAAGTGCGCGGGGCGCTGGATTCGCTGTTCGACGCCTACAGCCGCGAGAACCTACAGAAGTTCATGGCCGGCGTGGGGGACGATTTCGCCGGCGACAAGGGGATACTGGAGCGCGCCGTGAAGCGCGATTTCGACGCGCTGAGCAATATAAATATCCGCTACACCGTCAACAACGTCTCGGCGGGCGCGGAGGGGCGCGTGTTCGTCTCCGTAACCTATAACCGCATGGTGACGGTCAATAAGGCAGGCGCGACCAGCACCGACTCCGGCTTCACCGAGTTCGTCTTCCACTCGGCGGAAGGCAAGCTGTCCCTGTACAGCATGAAGCAGCCGCTGATGTTCGGCCTCAGCGACGCCGAGAACGTGGCCACCGGCACTGTGCAGGGCGGCGGGAACGGCGCGCTGGCGATAGACGACAGCGGCACGCTCGGCCTTGGCGGCACGATCACGCGCAGCTACACCAGCCCGGACCATCAGTTCGGCTACAGTTTTACCTCGGGGGAATTCGAGGACTGCGACGGCACGGCCCCGAACTGCACGGGGCAGGTCCTCTTCATGCCGGGCGCGCCTTATATTGCCGCGGACGACGTCCCCGTCTCCGCTTTTATCGGCGAGATTCCCGGGAAGAACATTTCCTCGGTCACGCTCGCGGACATACAGGCCGCCGCCACTCTGCAGCAGGTTTTCGGCTCTTTCGCCGGAAAAACCTTCGGCCTTAAGTATAATTCCGATTATTACGCGATAGAAATAGTCAGCCTCTCGGGCGCGGGCGCGGGCCCGTATTCGATAACGATAAAGACAAAAGCCTTTTAAAACGCCTTGATCAAAGAGGGCCGGCAGCGGCCCTCTTTAATTTACGCGGGGGGAACTTATGAAGAAAATATTCCTTGCACTGACGGGCGGCCTGCTGCTCCTGCCCGCGGCCCCGGCCGGGCTCGCCGCCGCGGACCCGATGGGGAAGCTTACCAAAGAGCTGATCATGAAGGAGCTGGACGCCAAGATGGGCGCCTACAAGGACCAGTGGGATTACTGGAACGGGATAAAGAACGATATCGTTACCGGCGACATAGATTCTCTCGTAAATAAAGCGGTCGACGAAGCGGTGCGCCAGACCAAAGAAAAGCTGCAGGAGGCCAAGGATAAGACCAGCAACTGGGAGATAGGCTGGACGATCTTCGAGAAGCTCGCGCCCGAAGCTCTCGCCCCGATAGCGGTGCTCAAGGGCACCAGCGAGTTCGTGCACGACCGCACCCAGGCCTGGCTGGATTGGGCCATCAAGAACCGCGAAGAAGATTTCTACAACATGGTCCTGGACCCGGAGAAGTCTCCCGACGTGGCCAGGCTGGACGCCAACTGGAACGACTACGAGACCTGGATAGTTCCCACCGGCGAGGCGGACCACTCCGTCCTTTACGTAAAGCGCAAGGATGTCCTGGCCAAGAACAAAGCCAACTACCAGAAGCGCCGCACGGAGCTGGCGGAGAAGGAGAACCGCCGCAGTTCGGCGCAGTCGATAGCGGAGCTAAAGACAAAGCTGGCCAAGCGCCTGAACGCTATCCGCCGCGATACCGAGCGGGAAGTTAAGGACGGCTCGTATTTGCTCGGCCTGGCCAAGCTGCCGCAGACCGAGGAAAATATCCTGCGCTACATGAACGACATCCCGTTCCGCAACGAGCTTGTGCGCAAATGGTGGAAGCAGGTTGAGGACCACCAGGCCGCTGTCGACGCGGACACGCCGCTCGGTAAAGCGGCGCAGATCATGGTCCAGGCCGAAGACAAGCCCTCCCAGGCCCCGGATTACTCCGGCGTGCTTAAAGAATACGGGCTCAACTCCGACCGCTTCGCCACGAACAATATCGCGGCCTCCGAATTTACCACGGTGAGAGACGCCCTGGAGAGCGCCGCCAGCGCGCTGGCCCAGTCCTGCGTCGACACCTGCCGCGGGATGGTGGAACAGTCCCCGGAGAGGAAAGGCTGTTATAACGGCTGCGAAGCGGCCCTCAAAGATTTCAGCGACCGCAGGGAGCAGGTGAATAAGAACCTGGGAGACCTCCTGGCCTCCGCGCGGGCGCAACTGGAGGTCCGGCGCGCGGATATGGATAAAAAACCGCTTGAGGACTATTACAATAAGCTCGCCTCGGAATATAATTCCCTGTCCTGGGCGGGCGAAAAAGAGCGGGAGGACGGGCTGATCGATTCATGCGGTAAAGGCGACAGCGACACCTGCGTCGGCGCCTGGCAGGTCGGCTGGGAATATTACTGGTCGGGGGTGCAGGGCACCCCGCCTAAGCGCCTGATAAAGCTGGAAGAGATGCGCAAGAATTCGGAGCGCCTGGCCCACACCGCGGCCGTTTACGCCTCGCTGAGCGGCCCTGCCGCCCAGAAGGGGAAGGATTTTCAGAACCGCGCCGCCGCCTACCAGCAGGAGCTGGCCGCTGAAATGAGCAAGTACGCCGAGCTTTATCAGAAGAGCGACGCGATGGCTCAGTTCATGAAGATCCCCTGCTACGACTTCGCGACGCAGACCCGCAGCTTGAACGAGGCCATGCGGCGTTTCTCCGATACGCATGACTTCGTGTCCCCTCTCTACCTTAACGCGCTGTATACGGGCAAGAACAGGGCCCTCAAAGAGCGCGCGGCCTGGGAGGAGGAGATCGCCGCCAACGAGAAGGAACTGCCGGCCGCAAGGCAAAGCGTCGCCGGGGTGGAAGGCCTGGCCGCCTGGAGCTACAAGGGTAAAAAAGAAAAGCTGGACCTGAAATTCCTGGAAACTTATTTCGACGCGGAGTGGAAGCCTTTCCTCGTAGATTTCCTGCAGGGCGCGCTGGTCCTGCTCGACGAGAGCATAAAGGGCGCGCTGTACGATAACTCAAATAATAAACAGTACGCCCCTTTCGGCGGGACCCGTAAACCGGTCAGCGAGATCTCGGCCTCGCCCTCCTATGTTTCCCTGGCCGAGCACAGGGCCAAGCTTGAAGAGTTCGGCAAGAAGATGGCCGAATTGAAAGAGCTGGACCTCGAGCAGCGGCTGGTCAAAGCCGAAGCCGCCTACGCCTCCCTTTCCGACTCCGCTAAAAAAATGCGCGTTCCGTCCGAAGAACTGATAAAGCTGGTGCAGACCGCGCAGCAGCTGCGCGGCGGCATGGGCCGGCTGGCGACTCCCGGTCTTTCCGAAGTTTACAAAGGCGGGAGGACGCTGGATTATCCGACCATGGAAGCGGCTTACACGGCGTATGAAAAGAAAATAAAAGCCGCCGAGGAATACGAAAAGGGCGCGATAGAGGCCTGCCAGCGGGCCAAGGCCGATCCCAAGTTCGACTACCGGGACTTCACTTCGGCGCTGCTCGGGGCGGGCAAATGGAAGCCGGCCAAAGAGACAGAGCGGGCCTGCGCCGAGGCCAACGGCGCAAAGTACGACGCCGAAGAGAAAGCCTACCGCAAGTTCACGCCTTTCGCCGAAGCGACCGTGGCCGGCAGGCCTCTCGCGGCCGGGGAACTGAATCTGAAGGCTTCCGACCTGCCCGGCGGCAAGGTCAGGGTGCGCGGGACCCTGGTACCGGATACGGCGGATTACCGCCAGGTATATATAACCCTGAACGGCGATTTCGGTTCGCTCTACAAAGCGCAGCTGGCCGACATACAGAACGGGGCTTTCGATTATGAATTCGAACCCAAACCGGGAGAGACCTATTATATAGCCGTCAAAGCGCTTGGCCCGGACGGCCTGGCCTCGGTGCCCTTACCGGGCGGCGGCGCCTTCCTGACGCTGAAATACGAGCAGGGGGACAAGACGGAGGAGATCCGCGCTTTCTACGACAAGTTCCGCGAAGCCTACGAGGGGCGCAGCGTCCCGGGCGTAATGGCCCTGATCTCGCCCGACTGGGGCGCCGGCGCCGAAGACGTTTCGGTCCAGGACCTGGAGGAGAACCTGCGGGCAAACTTCCGCCTTTACGACGAGATCAGGTTCTCGCTGTCCGGGCTTAAGGTTACCACGGAGGGCGGCGCCTACCGGGCCTGCTATGAAACCCTGATCACCAGCCGCATCTTCAAGCGCAATTTGAAACACGAGGAGAAATCCAGCGTCTGCGACCAGCTCAAGCGGGAAGGCGGCAAATTGCGCATCGCGCGCACCTTGTCCGGCAGCTACTGGTACGTGAAATGAGTCCGGCGCCTTCGGGAGAATCGATGTCCCTGGGCCAACTGCGGTTCTTCATGCGGGAATCCCTTAGGCTCGGCAGATAATCTCCACCGCCTATGGCGGCGGGGTGCTATACTATTTACGCAGGGCCATAGCTTCAAAAAGAGACCTGCCGCACATTGTCAGACCAAGGAGAGCTGAATGAACCCTGATACGAACGCTAAACGGCGCGGCGACGATTCCCTGAAAATATTAAGCGGGCTGCCCAAAGAAGAGCTGGTAAAGATAATCATAGACGACGCCAAGAACTGGCTGGCGCACGACGGGCTCTGGTTCCAGGCGGTGGACAGCCTGCACGGCATGGAAGAGGCCATCAAGGCCGACGCTCTGGCCTGGGAAAAATTCACGGTCATAGAGGCGAAAAGAATAATGGAGCGGCTGGGCATGGCGCCAGGCGGCGGCCTGAAGGCGCTCGGGGAATGCCTGAAGCACCGGCTCTACGCGCGGCTGAATTCTCAGAGATTCGAGCTCCTGACTGAAAAAAAAGCCGTTTTTTATATGCTGGACTGCCGCGTCCAGTCGGCGCGCAGGAGAAAAGGGCTGCCTGATTTCCCGTGCAAGTCCGTCGGCATTGTAGAATACGCCGGCTTTGCAAGGACCGTAGATCCCCGTATAGAAACGCACTGCCTGGCCTGCCCGCCGGATAACCATCCGCACGAGTACTGGTGCGGCTGGGAATTTGTCCTGGAAAGGTAAAAAATACCGCTTAGCTGTCGGGGGCGGAAAAGCCGCAGGAGGCGCAGTAGCCGGGCATGGCGGTTTTCCCGGCTATGCTGTCCTTCAGGGCCAGCGCCCGGGGGCTGTTCAAGATAGAGGCCAGCGGTTCCTCTTTTAAATTCCCCAAAGCCATGGCCCCGTCGAAATCAGCGCAGCACGGAACTACCCGGCCATCGCATAAGATCCCGAAATGGTGCCGCAGGCCGAGGCAGCTCTTTTTTTGTTTGCCCCCGGAGCCTCCGGGCCAGTCAAAAATACCGCCGAAATTAAGATACACTCCCTCCCGCAGTTTAAGCCCGTCCCTGACCTGCTCGTAAGCGCCCTCCAGGGTCAGGCTTTCCCGGATAGCGGCTTTTGTCTCCTCGATAAAAGGGTCCACGGGGTTTCCGCGCAGGCGGAAGCTGACTATAAGTCCTTGCGGTTTCCTCAGGGCGAAATCGGTAAGCCGGAGCAGGGTTTGGGCCCGGAGCGGGGGGGGGAGGCCCGCTAAAGCGTGAAGCGACACCGAGACCTGCCCCAGCGCTTTTTCCTTGAAGATCCCGTCCCCGAATTTATCAAGCAGGACCCCGTTGGTCACGAGGTTGACTTTAAGGCCCAGGCGCGAGCAGGCGCCCAGTATTTCAGGGAAGCGCGGGTGCATCAGCGGCTCGCCCAGCAGGTGCAGGAAGATGACCGAAGCCAGCTCCCCGGCCTGGGCGGCCGCGGACTCGAAGGTCTCGAGCGGCATAAAAGAGCCCGGGCGCGAGGAAGACGCGCAGAAGCCGCAGGTTAAATTGCAGCTGTTGGTGATCTCTATAAAAGCGCGCCTGAAAGCTTTTTTCATCCAGTAATAATTATAGCAGGAGGCCGCTACAATTTAAGCGCTTCGGTTATTTCCATCAGGTCGGTTTCGTTGAGCCGGCGGT
>JAVHPG010000297.1:0-6248 GCA_036170455.1 Elusimicrobiales bacterium | reverse complement strand
CGGAATATTCATACCGCCGGGCGGTGCCGCTTTGCTTAATTCATCTTCATGAATTGGAGAACTTCCTTGTTGTCCGGATCAAGTTCCAGGACCCTTTCCCAGTTTTTCTTCGCCACGTCCTTCTTTTCCATGGCCCAGTAAGCCGAGCCCATGCGCGTCAGGGCCGGGATATTCCCCGGCTCCAGCTGGAGCACCCTCTGCAGGGTCCCGATGGCCTGTATGTAGCGCCCGGTCCTGATGAAATCCAGGGCGTCCTGCAGCAGCTGGTCAATGATCGTTATGTCAGGGAGTATCCGCATCCCCGAGGCCGTCTCCGGGAACTCCCGCGCCACAATATTATACAACCTTGTCAGCGCGGTGTCTTTCGGCCATTTCTGGTGGGCGTAGGTGATATAAAGCACCGAGTCGGTGTTCCTGTCGAGGAAGCGGCTTACCGCCTTCCGGACCAGGTCGTCCTTGTCCGTCGGCGCCGTCGCGTCGGGTATTATCTCCGCGATGGCCGCCGCCTTCGCGTAAGAGTCCTTGACCTCAGGGTTCTTTATCAGGAGCTCGTCGGCTTTCTTGAAATTCCTCTCGGCGTCCTTATAGGCGCCGCGCTTCATGGCGGCCCCGGCCGTCAGGATCAGCTGCTCGGCCCTCAGGATGTCTCCCTTGGTCGGCTCCGTCCTCACCGGCTCCGCCGGCGTTCCGTCGCCCCCCCCGCCGCCGCCGCCTTTCCCGTCTTTGCCGTCCAGCTTGTTCTCTTTATTCTTCCTGTCGGCCATGGGGCCGCGCGCCGCTCCCCAGGCGACGACGACGCCCAGCTGGTGCGAGCCCATGGTCCCGGAAATGCCGCTCAGCGGGTAAACGAAGGAATAGTCCACGCGGTAGGCGCCGCCGTTATAGCCGAACCCGGCCGAGGCCGAGCGGTAGTCGCGGGAGCCCAGGCTGAACCCGCCGCGGGCCTGCACGCGGCTTTTGAATTTTTCCGTCATCAGGGGAATTTCCGCGCCCGTCTTCAGGCGCAGGTCAGAGCCCGAAATTGCCAGGTCGAAGTCCAGGGTGAAAGCTTCGCGCTTGCGCGCCAGGGCCAGGCTGATCTTCCTGGACACTTTGTTGGGATATTTTATCCCCAGGTCCGGTTCGTTCGCGTTCTGGATGGAGAGGCCCAGGTCCATGGACGGCAGGCTGTAGATGACACCCAGGTCTATGCCCATGGCCGATTTGCCCGTGGCGCTGGCCAGGACCGGGTTGACCGCGGTATATTCGTCGCTGCCGTAGGTGACGCCCATCCGGGCCAGCGCGAAGCCCATATATATGTTTTCTTTTATGGGGCGGGCATAGCCCAGCCTCATCCTGGACTCGCTGTAGAGGCTGTCGAGGCTTAAAGTGTCCCAGGCGAAAGCGGCGTTGCCCCAGTATTTGCCGCCGAACACGACCGGGGCGCCGATGGCGAGGCCGCCGCGCGAGAGCGAGCTGCCGTCCGTCAGGCCCATGAATAATTTTTCCTGGGAGAGCACGGCTTCGTACCGGGTCATCCCGATGATGCCCGCGGGATTGTAAAAAATGGAAGAGAGGCCCTCGGTCTGGGCGCCATAGGCCCCGGCCATGGCCGTGGCCCTGGCTCCGGAGTCGACGTCCTCGAAAGCGGCGCCGGCGGGGGCCGCCAGGAGGGCGGAGAGGCAGAGAGCTGAAAGGATGTTCCTCATACTTTTCCTGTTGCCGCGGTTTCGACAGGTCATTTCGCCACCACCACGGTGCCGGTAATTACCTTGTCCGTGGCCTCGATCTGGTAAATATAGACGCCGCCTTTAACCAGCACGCCCGCCTGGTCCTTGCCGTTCCAGAACATTATGTTGGACCCTTCCGACTCCAGGTTCCTGCGCACCAGAGCCCCGGTTATGTCGAAGATCCTGATCGTGACCTCTCCGCCGCCGGGGTTCTCGAAATAGAACCTGGCGCGGTTGACGAGCGGGTCCGGCTCGTCTGGGCTGAAGATGCGCGGGGCGACCTTGGTGACCGTGAAGACGGAGGCGAGCGGGGCGGCCCTGATGGCGAACTGCCCTAGCACGCGGGAATAGGTGTAGATCTCGCCGGTCAGCACGTCTATCTCGCCGCCCAGCTTGATCCATTCGATGCCGTTGAACCAGTAGATGGCCAGCTGGCCGCTAGCGGCGGAGGCCACGGCGCCGGCCTGGGGGTAGGCGATGGTAAGCCTGACGCCGTTCTTGTTGGAGGCCTTCAGGTCCGAGGCCAGGTCCGCCGAAGCCCCCGACGAAGTTATGGTGTAGGCGGCCAGGAAATCCGGGTTGACGTCCTTCTTTACTTCCATGGAGAAGTCGGCGGTCCCGACCTTGTCCATGACCTTGCCCGGGATCTTGACCCAGGCGGCCCAGTTATTTTCCTCTTTGCTCATGTAGTAGTAATTAGGCACGCGCTCGGGGTCCTCGGCCTTGCTCGGGATCTCCACAACCAGGGTTGCCTGGCCCTCCTGGTTGTCGTCCAGCTTCTTCTTTACCTTTATAAAGGTGGCTTTGTCCGGATCGATCTGGGCCGTGTAACCCGTAGTCCCGGTGCTGGCCGCTACCGAGGCGCTGGAGGTGGTCACGCCGCGCAGCGAGGCGGATTCCTCGATTGTGAAGGTGGCCGTGCCCGAGGATTTCGGCAGGGAGAAAATTACCGTGCTGGAGGTCACTTCGACCTTGAAGACAGGCTGCTCTATGGGCTTCCTGAACACTACGGAGACGGAGGCCGTGGTCAGCGCGGCGTTATAATCAATGTCGCCGATGAACTCCGCCTCGTAAGTGAAGGTCCCGCTGGAGGCGGGCGCGGTGAAAGTCGAGAAGACGAGGCCCTGCACGCTGGAGGTGGAAAAGCGGGTGAGGCCCTGGAAGGTTATTTTGACGGCCTTTCCCTGCACCGGCAGGCCTTTCGAGGTAATAGTGGCCGAAGCCGCGAATACCTCGCCGGTGCCGATGAAGACGTCATAGCTGACCAGGAAGGTGCTTGAGCCTTTGGCGGCTATAAGTACGGAAGCTATATCCGTGGTGGCCTCATAGAGCGTGTCGCCGGCGAAGCGGGCCGTGTAGGAATAGTTGCCGAGCAAGGCGGGCGCCGTGAAATTGGTTTCGGCGGAGCCGGTGGAACTGGTCACCGCGGTCTTAGTTATGGTCGAGATGCCGTTGAAGTATTCGAAGGATATCGTCTTCCCGGCCACGAAGGCCTGCGTGAGCTCGTCGCGCAGCACCGCCTTGGCCCGGAAATCCTCACCGACGAAGGCGACGACGGCCTGCGCGGCCAGCGAGTCAGGATAGCGGTTGGCGGTAAGGGTGGCGGTCCCCGTGGCTGCCGAGAAGTCGATATCGCCGGAGAAGGAGGCTGTTATGTAGTAGGTTCCTGAGGAGGCCGGCGCTGCGAAGGTGGAGACCGCGAGTCCGGAGCTGTTGGTAAAGCCGGCAGCGGTATAGGTGGCTATGCCGTTAAAGAACTCGAACAGCACGGGCTTGTCGGACACGGGTACGTCCGTAGCGGTGAGGGTGCCGGAGGCGGTGAACACTTTATTGAGATAGGAGGTCACGCTTTCAACCACCACTTTGGTCTTTAAGGCGCCCGTCCCATCGTCGAGAAGTACGGTTATGGCGGCCGTGGAGAGGGCCCCGTTGTAAATGGCGTCGTCGTCCGCGAACCTGGCGGTCAGCAGGAAAGTGCCGGTGGAGACCGGTGAGAGGAAGTTGATGGTGGAGACGCCCAGCGCCGAGGTGACCGCGCTCTTCTGCGCGGTGAAAGTAGAGTAGTGCAGCTCAAAGACTATGGTCTTGCCGGCTATAGGGGCGCCCGTGAAGACGCTGGCGTTGACGTTGTCGTAGAACCTGGCTTCGGCCAGGAAAGACTTGCTCGGGGGCGTAGTGGCGTCCCTGGCGATAAGCAGGGAGTCGCGCCTGGAGATGTTTACCACGTTATAAGTGTCCACGGAGGCGACATAGACGGTGTCCCCGAGGTAGCTGGCAGTATAGTTGTAGGTGCCGGTGGAGACCAGCCCCACGGTGGAGAAGGTGGCTGTGGCCTTGCCGAAGCTGTCGGTTATGCTGACAGCATCCGTCCCTTCGAAGTTCAGCGTAACCGGCAGGCCGGCCAACTGCAGGCCTATGGAATCTTTAAGCGTGGCTTCGACCTGGAGGGGTTCGCGTATCTTCAGGGCAATGCCGCTGCGCGCGTCCAGGCTGGTAAAGTTAAGCGCGACGGTTATGGAGGCGGAGGAGGTGCTGCCCATGTAGGTAACCTCGTCGCCGTTGAACGCCGCCTCGTAGTAGTAGGAGCCGGTGGAAGGCGGCGCGGCGAAGGTCGCGGAGGAAATGCCCAGGCTGTCGGTCACGGCCGTCTGGGTGGAGCCGCCGAAGTAGAAATTGAGAGGCTGGCCCGGGATGCCGGCCTGGTCCTTGACGTCAACCAGCTTGGCGGAGAGTTCCAGGGGCATGCCCAGCTTTGCGGAGACGGCTGAAGTGAACGTTATGGTGGGCCTGGGCCCGACCGAGACGGTGCCGTCAGCGGCGCTGCCGTCGTACTGGCTGTCGCCGTAGAAAACGGCGTGGTAAGTATAGACGCCGCTGGAGGCCGGAGCCGTGAAGACGGCCTCGGCGATGCCCAGGGAGTTGGTGAGACCCATATTGAACGAACCTTTGAAGTCGAAATCCACGCCCAGGTCCTTCACCGGCTGGTTGAAATTGTCCTTGATCTGCACCTGGGCCGTAAAGGTACTGTTGGCCACAATATTGGTGATGCTGTAAGAAAGCATGTTAGTGGGTTTCAGGTTAACGTTCACGGTGCCGGTGGTAACGGCGCCTGAATACGTGGCGTCGCCGTTGAAGGCTGTTCCGTAGTAGTAGGTGCCGGAAGAGGCGACGAAGAAGGAGGCGCTGGCCTGGCCGGTTACGATGTCAGTGACCAGGGTGGAGGTGGAACCGTTAAAGTATATATCCACGTTCCTGCCGCCGATGTTCGCGTCGTTGCCGACGTCTTTCAGGGTTATAGTGGCGGTGAAGGTGCTGTTGGTGA
Organism: Elusimicrobiales bacterium; assembly: GCA_036170455.1. Lineage (GTDB taxonomy): Bacteria > Elusimicrobiota > Elusimicrobia > Elusimicrobiales > UBA9959 > UBA9959. The sequence continues at coordinate 1,217 of JAVHPG010000297.1, read as the reverse complement.
GAGTGTTAACGGCGGGCGCCTGAATGTAGGCCCTCCTGAGTTTGACGGTTATGGTGCCGGTGGCGTTGCTGGCCGAGTAGACGGAGTCCCCGTCGAAATACGCGTTGTAGTAATAGGTGCCGGAGGATGCCGGGGCGGTGAACGAGCCTTCCGCCACGCCGGAAACGCCGCTGGCATAGGTAAGGCCCATGCTTGTATTGCCCAGGAATTTGAACCGGATAGGCACATCGTCCAGGGTGGTGGACAGGTAGTCGGTCAGTTTGGCTTTGACGGGGAAGGTCTCCATGGCCATGGTCTCGGCGTCAAAGGCTACCAGGGAGGTCAGAAGGCCTACTTTCAGCATGGCCGTGGCGGTGGAGCTGGAATAGGTGACGTCGCCCTCGAACGCAGCCGTGTAATAATATACGTCGGGCGCGCCGGGCCCGCTGAAAGTTATGGAGGCTATGCCAAGCTCGTTGGTCATGGCCGTGCCTTCGTCTATCTTTATATTGTTCCGGTCCTTGAAAGTGATCTTCAGGGGCACATTGGAGACGTAGTAGCCGGGCAGGTCTTCTTTAGCCGGGTCCAGCAGCTGGGCCGTAAGCGTGAACGGCTCGCCCACATTGGCGTTGGCATCGCGGGCCACCACGCGGGTGGCGCGGGTCCCCACGGTTATTGCGCCGGTAGCGGAGGAGATTTCGTAGACCGGGCTGCCATTGAAGACGGCGGTGTAAAAATAGGTCCCGGAGGCGACGGGGGCGGAGAACTGCGCCCAGGCATGCCCGGAAGCGTCGGCGGCGGCCGTGCTGGATTGGGTCCCGAAGATGAAGACTATATTCTCTCCGGCCACGTTGCTGGAGAGCCTGATGTCGGAAATAGTCGCGCTGGCTATGAAGACGTCCAGGGCGATAGCGGGGAAATCCAGCGTCGAGATCGCGGTCGGGCGCCGCATTACGGATACGGTTCCGGTGGCCGCGTAGGCCGCATAGGTGCCGTCTCCGTCAAAGTTGACCGCCAGCTCATAGCCGCCGAAAGCGCCGGGCGGGGTATAGGGGGCGGTGGCTACGCCGATCCCGTTAGTAACCGCCGAAGCTGTCGTGCCGTCCAGGGTGAACTGCAGGGCGCGGCCAGCTACGGGGAGGCCGGTGGCGCCGTCTTTCATAAGGCCGGAAGCCGCGAAGTCTTCAAAAGGATAGGCGGAGCTGTCGGCCACTGTTATGCCGGCGGGGCGCTGCGTG
>JAVHPG010000296.1:0-6270 GCA_036170455.1 Elusimicrobiales bacterium | reverse complement strand
CGGAAAAATAAAAAGCGGTGATCACGGCCAGGAGGAAAAAGACCATCAGCCAGGAAATCCGGTTCACCGAGGAAAAAGCTTCGGCCTTGTTTTCAAGAGCGATGACAAAAAGGTCCAGACCGCGCACGGGGGAGGCCGCGCCGATATAAGGCCCGTTCCTGCCGTCTATTTCAAAGACCGGCCCTCGCTTCAGGATGTCCCGCACCTCTACGCTGTTGAACCGCTCGAAAGCGCCGGACAGGACCAGGGCATTGCCCGCCGCGTCGGACAGCATCAGCCCGCCGGTGGCGCCCAGGCGCTGGGAGCGCAGCTTCACGAAAAGGTCGCGCAGGTTGACCGCCGCGAAAGCGTAATAGCCGCCGCCCAGGGGATAGACCAGCCGGCAGACCGGCATATCGTAGATCATCTCGAACTGGCCCAGCGCGGCGCGGCCCTCGCGGGAGGCCTTCATGAACTGGGCGTCACCGGACAGGTCGAGATAGCCGAAATACCGCTTGAGCTCCGGCACGCCGCCGCTCAGAACCTCGCGGCCGTCGGCGCGGGTGAAGGCGAGGAAAAGGAATTCGGGGTTGCGTTTAAGGGCGCTCTCCAGGCCGGCCTGGCTGACGTAGTGCGAGTCCGTGTGCCACATCCGCTCGAAGCGCCTGGACAGGTCCTGCGCCTCGCGCTCCATCATCAGGGAGCCCATCTGCGCCACGTTCTGCTGCAGATTGGAGATATCCTGCCTGGTCCTGGACTGGAAATAGAACAAAAAGATGCCGGCAGGGGCGAGCGGGATCAGCCCGGCCCCGAATACTACCAGCAGCAGTCTATTAAGTAAGGTCATTATTAAAGTAAGCCTTGACCCGGCAAACCGTAACCAGCCCGTGAGGTTTTCCGACCCCGGAACAATTTGGCGCCCGCTGCCTACTTCTTCTTGAGAGCTTCTATCAGCTTGGGCAGTATTTCGTGGACGTCGCCCACGATGCCGTATTTCGCGACATTGAAGATAGGGGCGCTGGCGTCCTTGTTCACGGCCACTATCACGTCGGAGGCTTTCATGCCCACGATATGCTGCACCGCGCCGGAAATGCCGAATGAGAGATAGAGCTTGGGCGAGACGGTCGTACCGCTCTGGCCCACCTGGTGCGTTTTCTCTTTGAATCCCATATCGACGGCCGCGCGGGAGGCTCCCACCACGCCGCCAAGAAGCTTTGAGAGCTCGTCGAGCTGTTTGAACTTCTCCCTGGATTTCATGCCGCGCCCGCCGGAAACTATGATCTTGGCGTTCTCTATCCTCATCCCGCCGCCGTCATGCGAGATCTTCCGCTCCAGCACCTTCACCCGGCGCAGGCTCTTGTCAAGTTTGGCCGATTCGCGCACTACCAGGGCGGAGCGGCCCACCACCTGCTCGTTCATCTTCATCACGTTGGGGCGCACGGTGGACATCTGCGGCCTGGACTTCGGGGCCAGGATGTCGGCCATGATATTGCCGCCGAAGGCGGGGCGGGACTGCAGAAGCAGGCCGTCCTTTATGGCGAGGGCGGTGCAGTCGGCGGTCAAACCCACATAGAGGGAGGAGGCCACCCGCGGCGCGAGGTCCCGGCCCTGGATGGTGGCGCCGTAGAGCATGATGGACGGTTTGTGGCGCGTCACCAGCGAAACTATCACGGTGGTGAAGATATCCGTGTTGTACTCAAAAAGCTCGTCGTGCTCCACCATGTACACTTTGTCGGCCCCGTAAGCGCCGAGCTCTTTCTCGTAATTATGGTTTTTGTCGGTCAGCAGCACCGCGCAAAGGTCCTCGCCCAGCTCGTCGGCGAGCCTGCGGCCCGCGGAGAGCAGCTCGAAAGTGACCTGCTTTATCTTTTTAGCCTGCGCCTTGTCGCCGGTCTCGGCGAGCTCGACGTAAACCCAGACGCCTTTAAAGCCGGAGAGGTCCCTCGCGGAGGCCTCTTCCCGGGTTATGGTTATGGCCTGCACCGGGCAGACCTGGACGCAGACCCCGCAGAGGGTGCAGGCCTCGTTCATCACGGCCATTTTGTCTATCATGTTTATCGCCGCGAAAGGGCAGACCGGCACGCATTTGCTGCAGCCTATACATTTTTTAGAAACTTCTATCATCGTATTCTCCTGTTCTTAAAATAGCGCGGCCGGTCTTAGTCTTCGAGGAAATGCTCGGCCTTCATTATCTGCAGTATCTTCGCCATGCCCTCGTGGCCGGAGCCGGTGAACATCTCGGCTTTCCCGCGCTGGGGCGGAGGATAGATCCTGTCCACCTGGGTGGGCGAGCCCTTAAGGCCCAGGAACTGCGCTTCCGCGCCTATATCCGAAGCGCTCCAGGTGTGGAAAGGTTTCTTGAGCGAGCCGTTTACCGCCAGAAAGGAGGGATAGCGCGGCACGTAATCTTTATGCATTATCATCGTGAGCAGGACGGGCGGCCGGGCTTCCACCACCTCGTACCCGCCGTCGATCTGCTTGTGGGCTATTATCCGGCGCCCGTCCACGTCCACTTTCTCGCAGAAAGTGACCTGGGGCATGCCGAGCTGCTGCGCCACGCCGGGCCCGGTCTGGGCGGTGTCGCCGTCGATGGCCTGCATCCCGCAGAAGATCAGGTCTATCTTGCCTATCTTCCTGACGGCTTTGGCCAGCGCGTAGGAGGTAGCCCAGGTATCGGAGCCGGCGAAAGCCATGTCGGAAAGCAGGACCCCTTCGTCGGCGCCGAGGGCCATGCCCATCTGCACCACGCTTTTCGCCTGGGGCGGGCCCATGGCCACCACGGTCACTTTGAAATCATGTTTTTTCTTCAGCTCCAGCGCCGACTGCAGGGCGAAGTGGTCGTAGGGGTTGATGATGCTCGGAACCCCGGCCCGGATAAGGTGCCCGGTCTCGGGGTTGATCTTTACTTCGGTACTGTCGGGAACCTGTTTTACGCAAACTACGATATTCATGAGCTTCTCCTTAAAAAACTGTCGGGAATCGGGAATTTAGAATCGGGGATCGTGCAATTCCTGATTCCTGATTCCCGATTCTCGATCCATGATTCTTCATTTTGCTTTAAACGTCTGCTTCAGCTTCAGGGAGACCAGGTCCATATCGGCGATCATCCCTTTCTGCTCGGTCTGGATGGCTTCCATGTTAACGGCGTCGGCCAGATTGCCGGCCGTGTCGGCCGCGCCCAGCACGAGCGCAAGCCCGTCCGCGGCGGTGTTAAGCGCGGCTTCGCGGGCGAAGATCCGCGCCATCGCCTGCCAGCCCTCGCGGTCGAAGCGGATAGTTTCGCTGTACTTTTGGGCGGCCGCGGCTATGGAGAAGTTCCAGGCGGTTTCGGCCGCGCAGATAAGCCTGCCCAGCGTGAAGGTGACATGCTGGTGGCGGGTGAGCTTATGCACCCGGCATTCTTCCAGGACCGCGGCCAGGGCCCGCAGCCCCAGCGCGGAGGCGTGGGCGCCGACCTTTGGCTCTTTGGCATGGAGCTGGTCAAGCTGGTCGGCCATGTCGAGGTAATACCTGCCGCGGGATTTCAGATGCTCCTGCCAGCGGCCGCGGTAGATGGTCATCTCGAGCACCTCGCTGGTACCCTCGTAGATGCAGGTGATCTTGACGTCGCGCTTGATCTTCTCCACGGGAAAATCCTTGGTGAAGCCGTAGCCGCCCAGCGCCTGTATGGCGTCGTCGGCCGCCTTGTTGCCCCATTCCGAAGCGCCGTACTTGGCTATCGCGCCCTCGGTCTGAAGGCCGTGTTCGCCGGAGTCCAGCCTGAGGGCGGTATATTCGATAAAAGCCCTGGCGCCCTCGAGGCGCACATAATTCGGAACTATGAGCTTGTGGGTGTAGCCCTGCTTTTCGGAAAGCGGGCCGCCGCCCTGTATGCGCTGCTGGCTGTAGCGGATAGCGTGCTCAATCGCCTCCAGGCCGCAGCCCAGGCCGAAAGCGGCCACCATCACGCGGGTATAACCGAAGACGGCCTGCGCCTGCAGAAGGCCTTTGCCCTCTTCAAGGCCGATCAGGTTCTCGGCGGGAACGTAGACATTGTCCAGCGAAAGCCCGGCGGTATTGGAGAGGCGGATGCCGTGCTTGTCTTCGTGCTTGTTGGCGGAAAAACCTTCCGTCTTAGCTTCTACGATAAACCAGGACGGGCCGCCGGGGGCCATGGCCAGGATGGTATGCATGTCGGCTATGCCGCCGTTGGAGATCCACTGCTTATTGCCGGTTATGCGGTAGCCCGCGATCTTGCCGTTCTTCACCACATGCTCGGCGCGGGTGCGCATGTTCACCAGGTCGGAGCCGGCGTCGGGCTCGGTGGCGCCGTAAGCCACCAGGAGGTTCTCGGAGGCGATCCGCTTCAGCCACTTTTCTTTCTGCTCTGCGGTGCCGCCCTGGTTGAGCGGGTCGGTGCCGAGGAAAGTGGCGAAAACCCCGGTGGCGATGCCGAGGTCGATCCGGGCCAGCAGCTCGCAGATGCGGTAGATGTCGAAGGTCCCGCCGGAGACCCCGCCGTATTCCTCGGGGATCATCAGCAGGTGCACGCCCAGGGAGTCCTTGTCGTACATCTCCCTGAGGATCTCCGTAGGGCACTCGTTCTTCTCGTCCAGCTCCCGGATCAGGTCGAAAGGAATGCGCCGCTTCGCGTATTCCCTGAGGCTGTCCAGCATCAGATTGCGTGAAATAGTGTCCATGCTTGCCATTAAGAGCTCCTTATATCTTTACCGGTTCACAGCAGGCGAGATAACCTTTTATCTCGGCGGTTATTTTTTCAGCGAAAGCCTTGTCTTCCAGGCCCCCGGCGTTTATAAATACGTTCTCGGCCGCGCAGCGGATGGCGGTCTCGAGCTGGTAGCGGGCGCTGCGGTAGTCCGAAGCTACATGCGCGGAGATGGAGCCGCCGCAGACGCTGAGCCCGGCCAGGGCTTCGGAAGCCAGGCGGGCGGTCTTCAGCGGTACCTCGGCCGCGTGCTTCAGGGCGGCCTGCATCTTCACTTTGCGCTCCGGGTTGTCCCTGGGGATCTTCAGGGCTTCCATGAAGCTGTCGTAAGAAGCGGCGTCTTCCGCTACGCAGCTCTGGAGCGCGGCCTTATGCCCGCCCAGGCTCTCGAGCAGGGAACGCAGCGCGGGCCGCCTGGCCTCGTCGAGCTTCTTGCCGCGGAGCGTGATGCCTATGGCCATCTGGCCGAGGGCGCAGCCCATGGCCCCGTTCACTCCGGCGGCGGACCCTCCGCCCGGAGTGGGGTCGGTGGTGGCCAGCGCGTCTACGAAGAGGTTGGCCGCGGCCTGCCAGGAGCTCAGCAGCTTGAGCAGCTTGGTCTCGAGCACCTGCTCCTCTTTTTTAAAGTCTTTAACCTGGAGGGCCTCGACGGCGTAATCGGTGAGCGCGTCCTGCGTGGTAAGGCCGATCAGCTCGGTGCCGGTAACGGCGATATTCCTCGGCGCCAGCTCTTTTGCCAATTCGTCCATCACGCGCTTTACCGAGGTGGTCCGGTAGTCGGTCAGCACGGTGGACATCTGCACCTGTCCCTTCGACTCAAGGAAAATTTCCTTGGCGCGCAGGGCGGGGAGGCCGCCGCCGGAAGTCCTTATTTTTTTCGCCAGGCCCTTGGCGAATTGCATGTCGGTGGTGGCCAGGTTCACGTTGAAATTTATGATCTGGTTGCGGGCGCCCACGGCCATGGCCCCGGCGGTGGGGTGAATATGGTTGGGGCCGAAGTCGGGAACGCGCTCGGGATCTTTGCCTATAGTTTCCTTCAGGCCCTCGAACTGGCCTTTGCGGACCTTCGCGAGGTCCTTGCGGTGTTCGAACTTGGCGGCGCGGTCATAAAGATAGACGGGGATATTAAGTTCGCGGCCTATGCGCTCGCCGGCGGCCTCGGCCAGCTTTATGCAGTCCTCGATGGTGGAATCCATTATAGGGATGAAAGGCGCTACGTCGGTGGCGCCCATCCGGGGATGCTCGCCCTTGTGGTGGTTGAGGTCGATAAGCTGGGAAGCTTTTTTAGTGACGGCGAACATCGCGTCCGCGGCGCTCTCCACCGGGGCGATGAAGGTGAGCACCGTGCGGTTATGGTCGGCGTCTTTTTCCACGTCCAGGACCAGTACGCCTGGCACCGACCTGGCGGCTTCAACTATGGCGTTTATTTTAGAAAGGTCGCGGCCTTCGCTGAAGTTCGGCACGCATTCGACAAATTTTCCCATAAGACCTCCGTAGCGCGGATTAGGCAAACCCGTATAATATAGTTAATTATAACTAAAATGGGCAGAGTACTGGAAGCGGTGAACCAACTGTAAATGCGAAAA
>JAVHPG010000295.1:0-1347 GCA_036170455.1 Elusimicrobiales bacterium | reverse complement strand
CTTGCTCAATCCCGAGCTGCCCAAGGAGCTGGTGACCGACAAGGGGGCCGTGCTCGACCTGCATCTCAAGCTCGCGGACGGGCGGCAGATCGATGTGGAAATGCAGACCGAGCTCCGTCAAGGATTCCGCAGCCGGGCCCTCTACTACTGGGCGCGGATGTACAGCGCGCAGCTTCGACCGGGCCTCCCGTACAGTGAGCTCGAGCCGTGCGTGGCCATCTTCATTCTGGGCTACACCGACTTGCCGTCGAGCCGGTTCCACCGCACGTTTCATCTGCTCGAGGTCCGAAGCGGTGAGCCATTCAGTGATCAGCTCGAAGTGCATCTCGTGGAGCTGCCGAAGGTGTCCGCCGCGGGCGAATCGCGGCGCGAGGAAGCGCTGCTGGACGATTGGGGCAGGTTCCTGCTCGCCCGGAGCGAGCAGGAGTTGGAGGAGCTGGCGATGAGCAATCCGGTGATCGCGAAGGCCAAGGGAGCGCTCGATTTCCTGTCAGCACAGCCCGACGTGCAGGAGCTCGCGCTGCAGAGGGAGCTGGCGCAGCACAACTACATCACAGAGATTCGGTTGGGCGAAGCCAGAGGCGAAGCCAGAGGCGAAGCCAGAGGCGAAGCCAGAGGCGAAGCCAAGGGCAAGGCCGAGGGCGAAGCCAAGGGCAAGGCCGAGGCGATCGTGACGGTGCTGCGCGCGCGCGGGCTCGCGGTGGATGAGGACACCGAGCGCCGGATCTTCGCTTGTACGGATCTCGCGCGCCTCGACGAATACACGCGGCGGGCCGTCACGGTGGCGACCGTCGAAGAGCTGTTCGGCGCGGGCTGACGGACGCGCTCGCACACGACCACGCGGCCGCCCGGTTCGCTGCGCGCGGCAAGCACCGCGCGCCCGACGTCGCGCGGGATCCGTGGGGACCGTCGTGCCGACTCGCTGTGGTAGCTTGTCTCCCCGCGCGATGCCCAAACGCCTCGATCCCAAGCTCGACGTCGTCTTCAAGATCCTGTTCTCGGCGCCCGAGAACCGCGAGCTGCTCACCTCCCTCCTGACCGCGGTGCTCCGTCCCTCCTCGCCCATCGCGTCGGTCGAGCTGCTCAACCCCGAGCTGCCCAAAGACCTGGTGACCGACAAGGGGGCCGTGCTCGACCTGCATCTGAAGCTCGCCGACGGGCGGCAGATTGATGTGGAAATGCAGACCGAGCTCCGTCAGGGATTCCGCAGCCGGGCCCTTTACTACTGGTCGCGCATGTACAGCGCGCAGTTGCGACCGGGCCTGCCGTACAGTGAGCTACAGCCGTGCGTCGCCATCTTCATTCTGGGCTACACCGACTTGCCGTCGAGCCGGTTCCACCGCACGT
>JAVHPG010000294.1:0-6295 GCA_036170455.1 Elusimicrobiales bacterium | reverse complement strand
ACGGTGGTGTGGTGAGGACGGCGGGTGAACTAATCACCCGCCTCCTACCCGATTTGGCTGTCCGCGCCGCCGGGCGGAGGCCAGTTGGAAAAGCGGGCCCAAAGGGCCCAGGCCCGGCCGCCAAAAGACCGGAAATAAATGAACTTTAGACCCTATTGAACCCGTCGTCGGAGAGGTATCATATAAGTATGATAAAAACAAAGAACAACATCTCGGTCGCGGTCCTGTTCTCCCTCCTGTTCCCCTTAATTTCCAATCCCGGCGCTTACGCCCAGGTCAACGCTTACTCGGCGCTGGCTTCAGGCGCCAGGAACATCGAGATGCCGGCCCCCGAAGTCCCGCCGGCCGCTTTCGCCTCTATCGGCGGCGAGAAATCCGCAAGCAGAGAATCGCTGAAAATAATCAGGATGAGCAACCAGGAACTGACCGCCGCTTCCCTCGACCAGCGGCTGCAGATGCTGAAGACCCTGGTAAGGGACTCGCACCCCAACAATAACAATTCCGACAGCAATGACTGGGACCAGAAAGACGTGGAGGAAGCGATCCTGCGCGTGCTCGACTCGGCCCCGGACGCCGCCGCTTTCGACTATATGTACTACCGCATCGGGAAAAATTCGCTTGAATATTCCGTCGGCTGGTATAAAGATATCGTGGAGCGCGTGAAAAAGCACCGCCAGTCGGCCGTGCCGGGAGACTGGGAAGGCATGGGGAAATACGTGGACACCGTTTCCCAGTCGGCCCATTCCGGCCGCAACCTTATCGAGTTCCTGATAGACGGGAAAGACGTGATGGAAGAAGCGAAGATCGCCCTGGCGAGCGCGGAGAAATCCATCCACATAGAAGTTTTCCAGCTCCAGGCTGACCGCATAGGCCAGGGGCTGGCCGATCTGCTTGCGGCCAAAGTAAAGGCCGGCGTAACCGTGCGCCTGATGATAGACGAGCACGGCTCCAAGGCGGAGGACGACAAGGCGCTGATAAAGATGCTGGACGGGATGCGCGCCAACGGTATACAGATCATTGTCAAAAAGCCTCCTTTCCTCAAGAAGCACCTCGACCACCGCAAAGTGGTGGTTATCGACGGCAGGATAGGTTTCACCGGCGGCATGAACATAGGCAGCCTGTACCAGATAGAGTGGCATGACCAGCAGACCCTGATAATCGGCCCCGCCGTGGCCAAGCTGCAGGAAGCTTTCGTTGAGCGCTGGAGAGCCGCCAAGGGTACCATAGGCGCCGGCGAGGACCTGTTCCCGGCGATAGAGGAATATCGCGACGGGGCCAAGACCCAGGTCATCCAGCATATCGGGCTGCGCGACCAGAATATAAAGGCGATGTACCTGCGGGCCATAGCCACTTCGCAGAAGTCCATAAAGATAGCCAACCCTTACTTCACTGATGAGGACATCGTGGACGCCCTCCGCGTGGCTTCCCGCCGCGGCGTCAAGGTGCAGCTGGTCCTGCCGCAGGACAACGATCTGGCCATAGTGCAGCACGCCTCCAGGTATTTTTATCCCAGGCTGGTCAGGTCCGGCGTGGAAGTTTACGAATATAAGGGCCGCATGGCGCATGAAAAAGTAGCGGTCTTCGACGGCCGCCTGGCCACCTTCGGTTCCTCGAACCTGGACGCGCGCAGCCTCTTCAATAACGACGAGCTGAACCTGATCGTCTCCGACGAGAGGGTGGCGCAGGACATCGAGCAGCGCCTGTTCGACGCCGATATTCCCGACTGCGACCTGATGAATAATTACGACCGCGGCGTGCTGGACCATATGGCGCACATGGTCAACGGGCTGCTGTAAAGCCGGCCCCAGGCGGGCGATAAAAAAAGACAGCGGGCGGGTGCCCGCTGTCCTTTTTGCTTTGTACGGCCCTAAACGCCTTTAAAATTTGGCGTTCTTTTCTCTGTGAAGGCCTTTATGCCTTCCTCGTAGTCGCCGCTGTTGTAGACCCGGCGGCGCAGGGCCTGGATGCGCTCGAAAGCCTCCGGGCTTATCGGGTGGGCGTCGGAGAGGATCCTGAACTGCTCCTTCACTACGGAGACGGCCAGCGGCGAGTTGGCGGCCATGCTCCTGGCCAGCTCCAAAGTGAAACTCTCTATTTCCCTTGAGCTGATCAGGTGGTTCAGGATGCCGAAATGATAAGCCCTTTCGGCCTTTACCGGCGCGGCGGTGAAGAACATTTCCTTGGCTATATTGCTGCCGACGCGGTTGATGAAGTGCATGATGCCCGAGGCATTGTAGGGCAGCCCCATTTTAACCGGGGTTATGGCGAAACTTGAGGTCTCGTCCCCTACGGCTATATCGCAGGTTACGGCCAGGTCCGTGGCGCCGCCCCAGACGCTGCCCTGTATCATGGCTATGACGGGGCCCGGGTAATTCTGTATCGCGCGGAAGGCCGTTTCCATAGGGCTGTCGTAGGCGAGGGGGTCGTGATGGACCTTCGGGAGCTGGGTTATGTCGTGGCCGGCAGACCAGACGCGGGCGTTCTTTTCGGCGCGGACAATTACAACCGGGACTTTTTTCTTCCTGAATTCTTCCAGGACCGCGACCATCTGGTCGCAGAGCTCCAGGCTGAGGGCATTGCGCTTCGCCGGGTTGTTCAGCGTAAGTATCCCGATCCCTTCTTTAATATCTTTGAGTATGAGCTGGTTCATGGTTCTGTCTCCTGTCCCGCCGCATGCATAGCATTGTATAATTTTGCAATGAGGGTATTATCCGGTTTTTTTATGTTAATATTTTGCGCTCTCCCTGCCGCGGCCGCGGGAGGACTTGAAGCGGCGGCCGGGGAGGTCGCGGCGCTTATAGCCGAAAAGCCGGCCGGGGTGGCCGAGCCCTTCGATAAAAGCCTCTTCAGGCATATTTCCCTGGAGAAGCTTTCGGAAGTGCTGGCCGGGATCTATAAAGAGAACGGCGCCGTTTCCCGGACCATTTTTGTCAGTTCCGCGGGCGGCTCCGGGCACTTCTTCCTCGATACGGAGAAAGGTTACCGCCTACCTCTGGCTATTTCCCTGGACGCCGTGAGCGGAAAGATGAACGGCATATTTTTCAGCCCGGCGTACAAGAAAGATACCTCTCTGAAGGATGTCCGGGAGCGGCTTGCGGCCCTGCCCGGCAGGACCGGCCTGCTGGTGAGGCGCGTGGGCGAAAAGCCGGAAAACCTGGAAGCCCTGAACGAGGACGCGTATTTCGCCGTGGGCTCGGCGTTCAAGCTCTACGTGCTGGGGACGCTGGTCAGGGAGGGTGTTTCCTGGGAAAGAGTCTTCAGGCTTAAAGCGAAGGATAAATCCCTGCCCACCGGGCGCCTGCGCGACTGGCCGGACGGCTCGCCGTTTACCGCGCATACGCTGGCCGCCCTGATGATCTCCGAGAGCGACAATACCGCCTCCGACGCCCTGATCTCGGCGCTGGGCCGGCGGACAATAGAGGCGGACCTCGCGGCGCTGGGCCATTCAGACCCTGGGCGGCTGAAGCCTTTTCTTAAGACTTCCGAGATGTTCAAGCTCAAGTCCGGCACCGAGAACGCGCTGAAATACATGAACCTGCCCGCCGAAGAAAAATACGGCTTTCTTTCCTCGCTGGAAAAAACTCCGCTCTCGCTTGAGGCGTTCTCGAAGAGCCCTTTCGGCGTGGATAAAATAGAATGGTTCGCCTCGCCCGCCGACCTTTGCCGCCTGATGAATTATTTCTCCGGCAAAGAAGCCGTGACGGCGCGGGAAATACTTGCGCTGAACCCGGGCCTGGCCATACCGAGTGAAAACCTGGTTTACGCGGGGTACAAGGGCGGCTCCGAGCCGGGGGTGCTTTCGATGACCTGGCTGCTTAAAAACAAAAGATCGGAATGGCTCTGCCTCTCCGCCTCCTGGAACAATGAAAAAGACGGCCTCGCCGAAAGCGAATTCCTCGGGCTGCTGCAGTCGGCCCTGAACGCGCTGGACGAAAGCGGCGGGCAGGAAGCGCAAAAAAAATAACCGGCCGCCCGGTTTACGCGCCGGCCCGTAATTCCTAGAATAGAATCGGGAAAGAACATAAAGGGAACCTATGCCGCTTAAAAACAAAGAGAAAGAGGCCGCGGAACCGAAGAACGCTCCGGAAGCGCCGCTGAGAGCGCTCTATAAAAAAACTTTCAGTTTCGAACCGACTTCTTTCGAGCCCCTTAAGGCGGACGGCTCGGCGCGCCGGCTTTTCCGGCTCGGAGACCGCACGCGCTCGGTGATAGGCGTTTTCGGCCCGGACAAGCTGGAGAACCGCGCCTTCCTTGAATTCTCCCGCCATTTCCGCGCGGAAAAGCTGCCGGTGCCGGAAATTTACGCGGCCGAAGAAAGCCAGGGGATCTACCTGGAGGAAGACCTCGGCAGCACCACCCTCTTCGAATACCTGGTCGCCGAGAGGAAAGGCGGAGAGATCCCCGCGCAAGTGACGGCCGTTTACAAAAAAGCGCTGGAATACCTGCCGCGCTTCCAGGCGCAGTCCGGCCGGGGGCTGGACCTCAAGTTCTGCTATCCGCGCGCGAGCTTCGACCGCCAGTCGATAATGTGGGACCTGAACTATTTCAAATATTATTTCCTGAAGCTGGCCAAGATCCCTTTCAACGAGCAGAAGCTGGAGGACGATTTCGCCCGCTTCACCGATTTCCTGCTGGAGGCGCCGGCGGAGGGGTTCCTGTACCGGGATTTTCAGTCCCGGAACATCATGCTCAGGAACGGCGAGCCGTGGTTCATCGACTACCAGGGCGGCCGCAAAGGCGCCCCCCAGTACGACGTGGCCTCGCTGCTTTATGACGCCAAAGCGAACCTCCCGCCGGAGCTGCGCCTGGAGCTGCGCGGGCATTACCTGTCCGCCTCCGGCCTGGACAAAAGAACTTTCATGCGGCATTATCACGCTTTCGTCTACGTCCGCATCATGCAGGCGATGGGCGCCTATGGCCTGCGCGGCTTCTACGAGGGCAAGACCCATTTCCTCAACAGCGTGCCTTATGCCGTGAAGAATATAGAATGGCTGCTCAGGAACTCCGAGCTGGAGGTGAAGGTTCCGGAGCTTATGGCCTGCTTCAAGCGCATCGCGGCCTCCTCTTACCTGCGGCAGTTCGGCAAGACCACCCTGGGGCTGACCGTGCGCATCACCAGCTTCTCTTTCAAGAACGGCCTGCCGCTGGACGACAAGGGGCACGGCGGCGGCTTCGTCTTCGACTGCCGCGCTCTCCCGAATCCGGGCCGCTACGAGCAGTACGCGCAGCTCACCGGCAGGGACAAGCCCGTGATGGATTTTTTGCGGAAAGAGCCTGAGGTGGCGAAGTTCCTGGAAAATGTCTTCGCGATAACCGATATGAGCGTGGAAAATTACCTGTCCCGCAACTTCACCTCGCTGATGGTGAATTTCGGCTGCACCGGCGGGCGCCACCGTTCCGTGTATTGCGCCGAGGCCCTGGCCGCGCGGGTAAAGCAGAAATACGGCGCGCGGGTGGAACTGGCCCACAGGGAAATAGGCGGGGTGGTGAAATGAAGGCTATGGTTTTTGCGGCTGGCTTCGGCACGCGCCTGCGCCCGCTGACCGACACCCTCCCCAAGGCCCTGGTGGATATAAACGGGGTTCCGATGCTGGAACTGGTGCTGCGCCGCCTGTCCGCGGCGGGGGTAAAAGAATTTATTATAAACACCCACGGCTTCCACGAGAAGATAGAGGCCTTCCTTTTGAAAATAAATTTCGGGTATAAAATAGAGCTTTCCCGCGAGGAGTACCTGCCGCTAGAGACCGGGGGGGGCTTGAAAAAAGCCGCGGCCTTCTTCAGCGGCGGAAAACCTTTTTTCGCCTACAACTCCGACGTTTATTCCGAGATGGACCTGAAAGGGCTTTACGCGGCGCATACGGCCTCCGGGGCCCTGGCCACCCTTGCTGTGCGCGACAGGCTCTCGAAGAGGAGATTGCTCTTCGACGCGGAGCTGACTTTGAAGGGCAGGGAGGGAGAAGTTGCCGCCGGCGGCCTGAAGCCGCTCGCCTTCAGCGGCATCCAGGTAGTCTCCCCGGAGATATTTCCGAAAATGACCGAGGACGGAGTGTTCTCCATAACCGGCGTCTACCTGCGACTGGCCGCCGCGGGGGAAAAAATAAAAGGCTTCGAGGACAAGTCCCCGTTCTGGGGCGATATAGGTGACCTGGAACGGCTTGAGGCCGTCCGCCTGCGCGCCGCCGCAAAATAATGCCAAGGATAATTCTCGGTATATCCGCTTTTTACCACGATTCCGCCGCGGCGCTGGCCGTGGATGGGGAGATCGTATTCGGGATGCACGAGGAGCGTTTTACCC
>JAVHPG010000293.1:0-6301 GCA_036170455.1 Elusimicrobiales bacterium | reverse complement strand
CGGTTCAGCCTTCAGTTCCGAGGAGCGTATAATGGGTAGTACCAAACAGATCCTTTCCGGCGTAAGAGTGCTTGACCTTACGAATGTCCTGTCCGGCCCTTTCGCCACGCTCCACCTCGCCCTGCTCGGCGCCGAGGTCATAAAGATAGAGAACCCGAAAGACGGGGACCTGGCGCGCAAACTGGGCGTGATGCCCGCTCTGAACGACCAGCTCATGGGCACCAGCTTCCTTGCCCAGAACTCGAACAAAAAATCGGTGACCCTGAATACCAAGACGCCGGAGGGAAAAGAAATATTCAAGAAGCTGGTTAAGACCGCGGACGTGCTGGTGGAGAACTTCCGCCCCGACGTGATGGGCCGCCTCGGCCTCGGCTACCAGACCCTCGCCGAAATAAATCCCCGGCTTATCTATTGCTCCATCTCCGGCTTCGGCCAGACGGGCCCCGACGCTTTCAAGCCGGCGTACGACCAGATCATCCAGGGCCTGAGCGGGGTCATGGACGTCAACGGCGACGAGCGCCTGCACCCCCTGCGCGCCGGCTTCCCCATTTGCGACACGGTGGGGGGGCTCAACGCCGCTTTCGCCGTGATGGCGGCGCTCTACCACCGCGAGCACAGCGGCAGGGGGCAGCTCATCGATATCGCAATGCTCGATTCCATCATGCCGCTTATGGGCTGGGTAGCGGCGAACCTGCTTATCGCCGGGCAGAAGCCGGTGCCGATGGGCAATGACAATTTCACCGCGGCTCCGTCGGGGACTTTCAAAACTAAGGACGGCTATATAAACATCGCCGCCAACAAGCAGGAGCAGTGGGAGGCCCTCTGCGACGTACTTGGCCTACCCGAACTAAAGAGGGATGACCGCTTTGAAAAGCGCGACACCCGCAAAAAGAACCGCAAGCTCCTGACCCCTATCCTGGAAGAGAAACTTGCACGGCGCCTGACCGCGGACCTGGTGGGCGCTCTTAACGGCAAGGACGTCCCATGCGGCGCAATTCTGGAACTGGGCGACGCGCTTAACCAGCCGCAGATCAGGCACCGGGGAATATTGAAGGACATAAAAGAGGAAGGGATCGGCACCCTGAAGCTATTCGGCCTCGCGGCCCAGTTCTCGGATACCCCCGGCGAGCTGAACGCCCCGCCCCCGCGTCTTTCGGCCCACACGGCTGAAATACTATCAAGCCTCGGGATAAAAGAAGAAGAATTCGCGGCCCTTAAAGAAAAGAAAGTCATCTAAAGGAGAAACGAACAATGGGAATGACCTACGTACAAAAGCTGCTGGCGAAAGCCGTCGGCTGGCCCGGAGTAGCAGTCGGCGAAGTTCTTGAGCCGAAAGTGGACCTGGCGATGTCGCACGAGAACGGCGCGCTGGTGATAAGCCAATTTGAGGAGATCTACAAAGGCACGGGCCTCGAAGCTAAAGTCTGGAACCCGGACAATATCGCCATAATCTTCGACCACCGCGTTCCCGCGGAGTCCTCGAAGACCGCCGGCAACCAGAAGAAAACCCGCGAGTTCGTGGGCAGGCAGGGAATAAAGAAATTCCACGACGTGCGGGGTGATGTCGGCGGCATCTGCCACCAGATCCTCCCCGAGAACGGCTATGTCCGGCCCGGCTATGTCCTGGTAGGGACCGACAGCCACACCACTACCCACGGCGCGCTCGGCGCTTTCTCATTCGGCGTAGGAGCCACCGAGATGGCCTCGGTCTGGGCGCTGGGCAGGATACTTAACGTTGAAGTCCCCGCCACTATTAAGGTAGTGGTAAACGGGAAAATGCCGGCCTTCGTCTACGCCAAGGACCTGATACTCCACGTGATAGGAAAACTGAGCGCCCAGGGCGCGAACTACAAGGTCCTTGAATTCCACGGCGACACCATCCGCAATATGCCCACCTCCGGCCGCCTGACCATCTGCAATATGAGCGTGGAGGCCGGCGCCACTTCCGGCCTGGTCCCGCCCGACGAAGAGACGCTGCGCTACCTCCGCGGGGAAGCGGGCGTAAAAGAGAAAATAGAAACCTTCGGGCCGGACGCCGACGCGGTCTACGCGCGGGTATTGGAGATAGACGCCTC
This sequence comes from Elusimicrobiales bacterium, assembly GCA_036170455.1. Lineage (GTDB taxonomy): Bacteria > Elusimicrobiota > Elusimicrobia > Elusimicrobiales > UBA9959 > UBA9959. Next base: position 4,226 of record JAVHPG010000293.1, on the reverse strand, counting down.
AAAGCTTGCGCCGCAGATCGCCTGCCCGCATACTGTCGACAATGTCAGGCCGGTAACCGAGGTCAAAGGCACTAAGCTCCACCAGATAGTCATAGGCTCCTGCACCAACGGGCGCCTGGACGACCTCGAGATCGCGGCTAAAATACTCAGGGGAAAGCGCGTAGTGGACGGGACCCGCATGCTTGTGTTCCCGGCTTCGTGGCGTATTTACCACAAGGCTATGGACCTGGGCTTCATCCAGGATATCTCCCGCGCGGGCGCCGTAGTCTGCAATCCAGGCTGCGGGCCCTGCCTGGGGATACACCAGGGCGCGCTCGGCGACAACGAAGTTGCGCTGGCCACCACCAACCGGAATTTCAAGGGGCGCATGGGCAACCCGAAAGCCGAGGTTTATCTGTGCTCCCCGGCGGTAGCCGCGGCGAGCGCGCTTACGGGCGTAATAACCGATCCCAGGGAGGCGAAATGAGCACGAAGAAAGTAGTTCTTAAAATCGCGGACGACGTATCTACCGACATAATCTACCCCGGGCGCTTCATGGCCACGGTGCTGCCCTCGGAAACCCCGGCTTTCGCTTTCGCCGACAATCCGGATTTCAACAAAAGACTGAAGTCCGGAGAGATCCCTAAGGGCAGCGCGCTTGTGGCGGGGAAAAACTTCGGCTGCGGCTCCTCCAGGGAGCAGGCCGTTTCCTGCCTTAAGGGCTACGACCTGATGATAGTGGCCAGGGACATCTCGCGCATCTTCCTGCAGAGCGCGATCAACCTGGGGCTGAACATAATAATCTGCCCGGCGATAGAAGCCGCGGAGGGGGACGAACTAGAGCTTGAAGGCGGGAAGGTAATGAACCGCACCTCGGGGAAATCGTTCGCGACGAACCCGCTCCCTAAGGCGCGCCAGGCCATCATCGACGCCGGCGGCCTGATCCCGTATACCAGGAAGCTGCTCCTGTCAAGGACCGCATAATATGAAATATACACTTATCAAGACCGAATTACCCGGGCCGGTGAGCAGGGCGCTCTCCGCAAGAAGAAAAGTCTCCTCAGCTTCGCCGATGGAATCGCTCGCGCCTTTCTACATAAAGAGGGGCTTCGGCGCCTGCGTAGAGGACGTGGACGGCAACAGGTTCCTCGATTTCACCGGCGGCTGGGGCTGCCTGGTGACCGGCCACAGCCCGGAAAGCGTGGTACGCGCGGTTAAGGCGCAGGCGGAGAATTTTCTCCATTCCGACTTCACCGTCCTCCCGTACGAACCCTGGGTGAAGCTGACCGAGATGCTCGCGGAAAAAGCGCGGGGAACCGCTGAAAAAGCCGTCGCTTTCTTCAACAGCGGCGCCGAAGCCGTAGAGAACGCGGTAAAGATCGCGAGAGGCGCCACGAAGCGCAGGAGCATAGTCGTTTTCGAGGGGGCGTTCCACGGACGCACCCTGCTCACGATGACCATGACGCACAGGCCGATGCCTTACAAATACGTCTTCGGCACCGCGCCCGACGTCTACCGGCTGCCTTACCCGAACCCGCACAGGAACAAGTACGCCGCCGAGGATTTCGAGAAACTGCTCCTCGAGAACGTCTGTCCCGAGGATGTCGCGGCGGTAGTGATCGAGCCTATCCAGGGCGAAGGCGGCTTCAACGTCCCTCCCGAAGGCTTTCTTAAAGAAATACGCCGCGTCACCTCCAAATACGGGATCCTGATGGTCGCCGACGAAGTCCAGTCCGGCTACGGCAGGACCGGTAAATTCTTCGCCATCGAGAACTGGGGCGTGGAGCCGGACCTCATCACGCTGGGCAAATCGATCGCGGGCGGCCTGCCGCTCTCCGCTGTCGTCGGAGATAAGAAGCTCTTCGACGCGCTGCCGAAAAGCTCGATAGGCAGCACCTTCGGAGGCAACCCGCTGTGCTGCGCCGCGGCGATAGAGATCATAAAACTTATCGACGAGAGAAAATTGCTGGAGAGAGCCGTCTACCTAGGAAAAATAATCAGGAAGAGGTTCGAGGGCTTTAAAGCAAAATATCCCGCCGTGAAAGAAGTTAGGGGCGTCGGCGCGATGCTGGCTATCGAGTTCGTTAAAGATGGGGAAACCTGGTCGCCGGACACGGAAACCTGCCAGAAGGTAATACAGAAAGCGCGCGATAACGGCGTAATACTGGCGGGCGCGGGACTGCATAAGAACGTGATCCGCCTGCTTCTGCCGCTCGTCATAACCGACGAACAGCTGGCAGAGGGACTTGACATTATCGACAGTGCCCTGGCGGCCTCCTCAAAAAAGCCGCCGAAGAAGCCGAAAGCGGAAAAATAATTTCACCGGGCAGCCGCAGTTCCAACTTGCGCTAACAGGAGGCACTACAATGAAAGGATGGGTAGGCTATATACTCAGGGTCAACCTGACGGACAAGACGCATAAGAAAGAATCCTTCACCGAAGAATTCGCCCAAAAATGGGTAGGCGGCCGCGGCTTCGCCGCCAAGATACTTTACGACGAGCTTAAGCCCGGCGTCGACCCGCTCGGTCCCGAGAACAAGCTGGTGGTCGCCCTGGGCCCGATCTCCGGCATACCGGCCCCCAATACCGGCAAGTGCATCGTCGCCGCCAAGTCGCCGCTCACCGGCTTCTACGGGGACGGGAACCTGGGCACGCACGTCTCCAGCCAGCTCCGCAAAGCCGGCTATGACGCCATGATCGTAGAGGGCAAAGCCGAAAAGCCCACAATGCTCTATATCGAGGACGACAAAGTGGAATTCCTCAGCGCCGGAGAGATGTGGGGAAAAGGGACCTATTTCGCCAACGACTGGATCTACAAGAAATACGGCAAGAACGCCGGCGTCCTTAACATCGGCCAGGCCGGAGAGAACATGGTGCGCTACGCCGTGGTGCGCAGCCTTGAAGGGCGCGCGGGCGGGCGTCCCGGCATCGGCGCGGTGATGGGCTCCAAGCTCCTAAAGGCCATCGTGGTAAAAGGCACGAAAGCCATACCCCAGGCCGATCCCGACGCCCTGAAAAAGGCCGGTTACGGGGACCTGAAAACAGTTCATGAAATGGACCAGAAATCCGGCTGGTCCAGGCAGAGCACCAACGGCGTGCTGGCCTGGTGCAACGAAGTGGCCGCCCTCCCGGTGGAGAACTGCCGCAAGACCAGCAGCCCCGACGCCTGGAAGATAGACGGCGAGCGCCTGGACAAAGCCCGCGTGGCCACCTACGGCTGCCCCAGCTGCACGATGAAATGCGGCATTACCATCCACGACAAAGAAGGCCGCGAATCCGAGCTGGACTACGAGAACGTCGCCCTGCTGGGTTCGAACCTGAACGTCTTCGAACTGGACCAGGTGGGCTCGCTCAATTACCTCTGCGACGAGTACGGCCTGGATACGATGTCGGCCGGCTGTACCCTGAGCTTCTACGCGGACGCTATCGCCCGCGGCGCCACTACAGGCGATTTCAAGTTCGGCGACGCCGAGCGGGGCAAGGAGCTGCTGCGCCTTTGCGCGCTGCGCGAAGGCAAGGTGGGGAACCTCCTCGCCGAGGGCTCGCTGCGCATGGCGAAGGAATTCGGGCACAACTCCGAAGCTTACGCGCTGCAGGTGAAGGGCCTGGATATCGCCGCCTACAACTGCAAGTTCATCCCGGGCCAGGCGCTGTCTTTCGGCGTGGGTCCCATGGGCGCGCACCACAAAGAGGCGTGGATAATCACCTTCGAGCTCAAGCTCAGCAGCCGCGAATCCTACGGCCCCGAGAAAGCGGCCAAGGTGATAGAGCTGCAGCGCATCCGCGGCGGGATGTTCGAATTCATGGTGGCCTGCCGCTTCCCCTGGATCGAGCTGGGCTGGACGCTGGACAACTACCCCAGGTACTTCAATATGGCCACCGGCCTGAACTGGACGCTCGACGATATGTGGAAAGTCGCCGACCGCACCTATGCCCTGATGAAGCTGCATTATATCCGCGAATTCCCGGAGGCGACGCGCAAGGGCGATTATCCGCCCGCAGTCTGGTTCGACCCGGCCAACGCCGACAAAGAGGGCCCGGTAGCCGGCAAGCACCTGGAGTACGACAAGTACGACCGGCTGCTGCAGCACTACTACGACCAGCGCGGCTACGACAACCGCGGCATCCCGACCAAGGAAACCCTGGAGAAGCTGGGCATCTCCGGCGAAGGCGCGGCCGCCGAGAAGTACGCGAAGCTGAATTAAGCTGCAATAAACTCAGCCGACCCGCTGCGTGGGCGGCCCCCC
>JAVHPG010000292.1:0-6333 GCA_036170455.1 Elusimicrobiales bacterium | reverse complement strand
CACGGAGGAAGCCGTGAAGAGGGCTTTTGAATCCGCCGGGATAACAGCCGGCGACCTGGGAACAGTGGAATGCCACGACTGTTTTAGCATAACCGGGATCCTCGCAGTGGAAGCCATAGGCCTGGCAAAGCGGGGCGAGGGCGCGGATTTTGTAAGTGCCGGCAATACCGCGAGGAACGGGAAGATACCTTTTAACACTACCGGCGGCCTTGTAGGCTGGGGACACCCGACGGGGGCTACCGGCGTGCGCCAGGCCGTCACCATCTGGGAGCAGCTTACCGGCAAGGCCGGCGCCTGGCAGATCGAGGTTCCCGAAAACCGCCCCTACGCTTTATCCATAAGCATGGGCGGCAATGACAGGACCGTAGTGGCGATAGTGTACCGCCGGCCCGCCGACGCGAAGTAAGGCCATATGAATTGGAATATAATTCACGCTTATGTGATCGGGGCCGCTATACCGACGGCCCTGTTTTTCTTCTTCCGGGCGGTCTACTTCAGGTACCGCCTCCTGGAAGCCTGCGCCCCCGTGCCGGATCCGGTAGGCGAGCGCGGAACCCGCCTGAAAGAAGTTCTGACCATCTTCCTCGAGCAGAAAAAGCTGTTCCAGGACCTCAAGCCCGGGATAATGCACGCTTTTATTTTCTGGGGCTTCTGCATCCTGTCGCTCCGCACCATCACGATGTTCGGGATGGCTTTCTACGGCTTTGATTTCTTCCTGCCGGGCCTCGGCCCCGATACGCTCGCCGGGCAGGGTTTCTCGGTCCTGAAGGACGCCGCCGTCACCCTGGTCACGGTGATGGCGCTTTACGCGATGACGCGGAGATATATCCTACGGGTCCCCCGCCTGCAGAACACCCCCGACGCTTTATTCGTATTGCTGATGATACTCGGGCTCATGGTAACCGACATGATCTTCGAAGCGGGGCTCCGCGGGGCTTCGTCCCCGCTCGTCGGCCACGCGGCCTTCCTGCTCCATTGCCTCGGCGTCCTGGCTTTTCTGGTCTATATCCCGACGGGCAAGCACATGCACATCCTCACTTCTATTTTCAACGTCTATCTCAGGCCGCTGCACCGCAGCGGGCGGCTGACGAAGCTCCCGCTGGAAGACGAATCGGTGGAGGTCTACGGAACCCCCAACATAGAGAATTTGACCTGGAAAGAGGCGCTGGACCTCTATACCTGCACCGAATGCGGGCGCTGCACCGACGCTTGCCCCGCCGCCAGTACGAACAAAAAGCTTTCTCCCCGCGACGTCATCAACAAGCAGAAGCACTTCCTGGTCGACGACGAGGCCGCCCGCCTGCTTTCAGACGACAAGACCAAAGAGCCGTCCAAAGACATGGTTCCGGACGTGGTAGCCGCCCAGGAGATCTGGGACTGCACCACCTGCCAGGCCTGCGAGCAGGCCTGCCCGCTGAACATTTCGCACGTGCAGCGCCTTAATTCGATGCGCCGCAGCGAAGTCCTGATGAAGGGCAAGTTCCCGCCGGAGCTTAAGCGCGTTTTCAAAGGAATGCAGACCAACGGCAACCCTTGGGGCATGGGCGCGGAGAAGCGCATGGACTGGGCGAAAGGGCTGGATATCCCCCTTCTCGAGAACAACCCGGACGCGGAATATTTGCTTTACCTCGGCTGCAACTCCGCTTTCGACGACCGCGCGCAGAAAGTGAGCCGCACCCTGGCCGCGCTGCTCAAAGAGCAGGGCATCTCCTTCGCCGTCCTTGGCGAAAGCGAAACCTGCTGCGGCGAGACCGCCCGCCGGCTGGGCGAAGAGGCCGTGGGCCAGGCGCTTATAGAGGCCAACGTCGAGCTTTTCAAGGAACTGAAAGTTAAAAAGATCATCACCCCCTGCCCGCACTGCTATAACACTTTCAAGAACGAGTACCCTGATTTCGGCGGCGACTACGAAGTGCTGCACCACTCCGAGCTTATCGCGAAGTTGATGGAAAGCGGCAAGCTGAAGCCTGCAGCTAATGCACAGGGCCGCGCTGTTATCCACGACTCCTGCTATTTAGGCCGTGTAAACTCGGTCTACCAGCCCAGCCGGGATATCCTGGCCGGCGTTCCCGGCCTCGAAGTCTCCGAGCATGAAAGGTCAAAAGCTAAAAGCTTCTGCTGCGGCGCCGGCGGCGGCAGGTTCTGGCTAGAGGAAGGCGAGCCCAGGATCAACCACACGAGGGTCAAGCAGTTGCTTGAAACCAAGCCTTCCATAATCGCCACTTCCTGCCCGTACTGCATGAAGATGCTCTCCGACGGCATTAAAGACCTCGGGGCCACAGGCGTGGAAGTCCGCGACCTCTCCGAAATAGTAAGCGGCGCCGCGACAGCGGCGCCTAAATAACCCGGCAACCGCTTCGGTATATTGTATAATAGTGATGCAGCTCGGGTTAGATAGAAAGAATTAGTGATTCCGCTTAAAAACTCCTGTTTCTAAAATAGCGTAAAAATCATTCAGTAAATTCTCTCTACGGCCATGCCCGGCCGATTTTAATTGCTTTACATCAATCGCCGCATTAATCAAAATCAACGGCGGGAAGCGTTGGTTTTTTAAAAGGAAACTCAATGTCGTTCGGGTCTTTGCGGCAAAGCCGCAGGATATTTATTTTAATCTTTACAACCGTGCTCGCCGGCTCCCTGGCTTATGCCGGCGTACTATTAAGCGTCCATTATTTTGTTTCCATCCCGGTAATGATCAACGGGACGACAGACACTGTTTCGTCTAACTATAAGATCCGTACCGGCATACTTGGGCGGGCCATGACAGGCAAAGCCCAAAGTTCCCATTACATCATCACAGGCGGCAGTGTGGACCCGGCCGCGCCTCCCTCTCCTCCCTCCGGTTCTTGCGACCCCTACGTCTACCCCAACCCCTTCGAGCCGAATACGCCGGGCCGCTTCCAGGCCGGCAAGCTTACCTTTAAACATCTGCCGGCGGCAGCGACTATAAAGATCTTCGCCATAACCGGAAAACAGATGACCGAGCTTCACAAGACTGACAGCGCGGTTGATTATTACGAGTGGAACGCCGCGAATTCAGACGGCCGGAAACTGGCCAGCGGCGTTTATATTTTCTTCCTGACATCCCCCGGCGGCTGCAAAGCTAAAGGCAAATTCTCGGTGATAAGATAATGACGCCGAAAAAATTCCTGGCGGCGGCGCTGACGGCCTTAGCGCTGTCGTGCGGCCCCGCTCCCGTTTTTGCGGGAAGCGCCCGGGGAACGAGCGCTTTCCAATTCCTTCAGCTTGGCGTAGGCGCCCGCCCGTCGGCCATGGGCGAGGTTTTCACGGGCGTGGCCGACGATATCAACACAATTTACTGGAACCCCGCCGGGCTGGCCGGCATAAAGCGCGGCGAATTATCCATGACGCACGCGCTCTGGTTCGAAGACATCACCTATTCAAACTTCGTTTATGGCCGCACGGCGCTGGGCGGGAGCATAGGCGCGGGCTTCAATATTCTCAATACCGGAGCCATTCAAAAAGCCGACTCTTCAGGGAATCGGCTCACGGAGAGCTACAGCGCGGCGGACATGATGGGCCTTGTTTCCTATGCCCGCCCCTGGGGCAGCCTGGCGCTGGGCGCGAACCTGAAATATATCACCTCGCGCATAGACAGCCAAAGCGCGCATTCCTTCGCCGCGGACCTGGGCGCGCTCTACAGCGGTTTCCGGCCCTGGGGCAGAAAGCTGAGCGTGGGGCTGGCGGTGCAGAACGTAGGAACAAAGGCAAAATACGCGGCTGAAGAATATCCACTCCCGCTGACGGTCCGCGCGGGAGGTTCCCTGGCGCTTTTTAAAAATTTGCTGCTGGCCTCGGACCTGACCTATACGGAAAAAGATATTAATCTGCACGCCGGCGCCGAATACACGCGCGCTTTCGGCGCTTTTATTCTTGCGGCCAGGGCCGGGTATAAGGGCGATACGGCCAAGGAACTCGGAGCGCTTTCAGGCTTGACCGCCGGCCTGGGCGCTAGCTGGAACGATTACCAGCTCGACTACGCCTGGAATTCGTTCACCGACCTGGGAATTACGCACAGGATATCGCTTGGGATAAAATTTGCCGCCCCGGCCGCGAAGGCGGAGCCTCCTGCTCCTGCGCCTATACCGGTTCCTGTTCCTATTCCTGCCCCCGTTCCGGTTATCGCAGAGGCGGTCATAGCCCCCGCCGATACCGATGCTGACGGAGTTACGGACCCTTTCGATAAATGCCCCGGAACTTCCACGGGAACCGTTGTTGACGCTGCCGGCTGTCCTCTGGATACCGACGCTGACGGCGTGCCGGATTATCTTGACGCCTGCCCCGGCTCCGCCCCTGGCGCCGCCGTTAATCCGGCCGGCTGCCTGGTTGACGCCGACGCGGACGGGGTGGTGGATTCTGTGGACAAGTGCCTCGGCACTCCTGCGGGAATAACAGTGGACGCTGACGGCTGCCAGGTGGGCACGAAGGTTGAGCTGCAGGCGATCGACAGGTTGGCGCTCGTGGCCGCCCCCGGCTCGGTTACTCCCGGCGTGGTGGACGCTGTTCTCGGCGCGGCCGGCGACCCGGCCTGCCACTGGGACCAGGCGGAAAAACTGTGTCTCAAACTGCTCATTGAGTTCGATTACGACAAAGCCAAACTCAGGGGCGCTTTCGCCAGCCAGTTGAAAGAGATAGCGGCGTTCATGTCCGCCAATCCCGGCGCGCGCATAGAGCTGCAGGGTCATACCGATGATCACGGTACGAACGAATATAACATCAAACTTTCCAATGACCGGGCTAATTCCGTCATGAAGCATTTCATAGAGGTAAATGGCCTGGCAGCCGGCCGCTTGTCCTTTAAGGGCATAGGCAAAGCCCAGCCCGCGGTCTCTAATCTGACCGAGGAAGGCCGCCAGATAAACCGCCGCGTGATCGCCGTCCTCACCATGGGTGAGACGACGCAGCAGGTGAAGCACTGATTTTTTTGATGAAAACTGACCGGAGGTAGTTCATGAAAAGCAGAATGAAAACAGGATTTTCCAATGCCGCGCTGGCGGCTTCGCTCATGGTTTTAACGCTCGCCGCCAACCCTGCCCGGGCGGCCGTACCGGAACTTGTAAATTTCCAGGGCAAGCTTACCGACTCTGCCGGCACGCCGATCACCGCCTCTGTCCACATGGTCTTCAAGTTCTACACGACCGCCGACTCCGCCACTTCGGTCTGGAGCGAAACCCAGGACGTGACCCCCGACCTTACCGGCCTTTACAGCGTATTACTGGGCTCGGCTACTCCCTTCAGCGCTTACAGCATAAGCTTTTCCACGGCTTATTGGCTGGGCGTGACGGTCGGAACCGACCTGGAAATGACGCCACGCTTCAAGATAGTCTCTTCTGCCTATGCTTTATATTCAATAAACAGCGGTACCGCCGCGTATGCCGTTAACAGCGGAACTGCCGCCTGGGCCGGAGCAGCGGACTGGGCGACCATCACAAATAAACCCTCTTTCGGAGCAGGGGACGTTTACCTGGCTTCGACACAGACCTTTACCGGCGAGAACATTTTTAAAGGGGCGACATATTTTTCATCCTCGTCTTATGTGACCGGCGGCGGCATTTACTCTACCGGAACCACCGGCGGAGTTCCTTTCTCAGGCTCCGGCACGCGCTTTATGTGGATACCCGCGAAATACGCGCTTAGGGCCGGGCAGGTAAACGGCGCCCAGTGGGACGCCGGCAATATCGGGGATTTCTCAACAGCTTTCGGCGATAGCAACACCGCGAGCAACTACTACGACACTGTAGCCGGAGGGCGGAACAATACGGCAAGCGGCGGCGCCAGCAACATAGGCGGCGGCATTGACAATAATGTAACCGGAATGTACGCCAACATAGCCGGCGGCAACCGCAACACGGCAAACAATAATAATTCCTCCGTGGCCGGGGGGTTTCAAAACAAAGCAACAGGTTTTTATTCTACTGTGACGGGTGGAGACTCGAATGCGGCTAACGGAAATTGGTCTATCGTAGCCGGAGGAGTAGCAAATACCGCCAACAATGATTATTCTTTCGCGGCAGGCAACAGATCCAGCTCAACCGCCGATGGCGCTTTTACCTGGTCGGATTCAGAAGGGACCATAGTCGACAACAATGTGGCCAACAGGACCTGGTTCAAGAACAAGGGCGGATTCCTGGCTACGGCTTCAACCAATACCGCCGACGGCGGGATGTTTCTGAACCCGGCCAATAATGTCGGCATCGGGACGATGGCTCCTGACGCTAAACTTCATATCGCCGGAACATTTAAATTAGTCGACGGCACGCAAACCAACGGGTATGTGCTGACCTCCAACGCGGCCTGCCAGCTGGCCAGGCCGGC
>JAVHPG010000291.1:0-27526 GCA_036170455.1 Elusimicrobiales bacterium | reverse complement strand
CGAGGCCGAGAGCGGCAGGCGCGCGCACGGTGTGCGCGACGCCGATTTTGCGTTCTGACACCCATGGCACGCCCGCAACCTGAAACACCTATAAATTGTTATAATTTTTAGATGGAAACTCCGGAACCTAAATCTAATTTTATTCGCGAAATTATAGACGCCGACCTGGCTTCGGGCAAGTTCGGCGGCCGCGTCCATACCCGCTTTCCGCCGGAGCCCAACGGCTACCTGCATATCGGCCACGCCACCTCCATCATCCTCAACTCCGGCCTGGCCAAGCATTACAAAGGCAAATTCAATCTGCGCTTCGACGATACCAATCCCTCCAAAGAGGAACAGGAATACGTTGATTCCATCATCGAGGACGTGAAGTGGCTCGGCGGCGATTTCGAGGACCGCCTGTTCTTCGCCTCGGACTATTTCCAGCAGATGTACGACTGGGCCGTAGAGCTCGTCAAGAAGGGCAAGGCCTTCGTCTGCGACCTGAACGCCGAGGAAGTGCGCAAGACCCGCGGCATCCCCGGCGAGGCCGGCAAGGACAGCCCGTTCAGGAACCGCTCCGTCGCCGAGAACCTCGACCTGTTCGAGCGCATGCGCAAGGGCGAGTTTCCCGACGGCTCGCGCACCCTGCGCGCGAAGATCGACATGGCGCATCCCAACCTGAACATGCGCGACCCGGTGATGTACCGCATCCTGCACGCCGAGCACCACCGCCAGGGCAATAAATGGTGCATCTACCCCATGTACGACTGGGCGCACGGCCTCGAGGATTCGCTGGAGAAGATCACGCATTCCATCTGCACCCTGGAGTTCGCCGACCACCGGCCGCTCTACGACTGGTTCATAGACCAGCTGGGCGTCTACCACCCCCGGCAGATAGAGTTCGCCCGCCGGACGATCAGCAATATGGTGACCAGCAAGCGCAAGCTGCTGGAGCTCGTCAGGGATAAGCATGTGGAAGGCTGGGACGACCCCCGCATGCCCACCGTCTGCGGCCTGCGCCGCCGCGGTTATACCGCCGGCGCCCTGCGCGCCTTTTGCGAAGACGCCGGCATCTCCAAAGTGCCCGGCATCTCCGATATCTGGGTGCTGGAGAACGCGCTGCGCAACGAGCTGAACAAGACCTCTCCCCGCGTCATGGCCGTGCTCAAGCCGGTGAAGGTCGTCCTTACGAATTACCCCGAAGGCCAGACAGAGGAAATGACCTGCAATAACAATCCCGAGGACACGGCCGCCGGGACCCGCAAGGTCCCGTTCTCGCGAGAGCTTTACATAGAGAAGGACGATTTTAAGGAAGTCCCGCCCAAGAAGTTCTTCCGCATGACGCCCGGCCAGGAAGTCCGCCTGCGCGCCGCCTATATCGTAAAATGCGAGAGCGTGGTGAAGGACGCCGCCGGCAATGTCACCGAGGTGCGCTGCACTTACGACCCGGCCACCAAGGGCGGCGACGCGCCCGACGGGCGCAAGATAAAGGGCACGATACACTGGGTTTCCGCTAAGCACGCCCTCCGCGCGCCGGTGCGCCTCTATGACGCCCTGTTCACCAAGCGCGATCCCGACGACGTCGAGGAAGGGCACGACTACAAAGAGAATATGAATCCCGGCTCCCTGGAGGCGCTGCCGGAAGCCCGCCTGGAGCCCTCCCTTGCGGCGGCCGCGCCCGGCACGCGCTGGCAGTTCGAGCGCCTCGGCTATTTCTTCGCCGACCCGAAAGATTCAAAGCCCGGCGCGCCGGTGTTCAACCGCACGGTCACCCTGAAGGACACCTGGGCCAGGATCGAACAGAAGGATCCGGCGGCTAAATAGCTCCGGTCGGACCATTATGAAACGCATAAAGAACGTAGTTCTTTTTTACAATTCTAAAAGCCGCAAGGCGCTGGCCTACGCCTCGGCGGTAGAGCGCAAGCTGCGCGGCGCGGGGGCCAAGGTCCTGCGGATCTGCGTTAACGAGTCCTGCTGCGATATTAAAAAGGCCGACGCGGCGGTTACCGTAGGCGGGGACGGCACGGTGCTTTTCGCCGCGCGCCACGTGACAATGCGCGGCATCCCGGTGCTGGGGATCAACTCCGGAGGGCTGGGCTTCCTGAGCGGCATGGAGCAGAAAGAATTCCTGAAAAGCGCGGACCTGTTCCTGGCCGGCGGGTTCAGGAAGATCAAGCGCAGCCTGCTTTCGGTGAGCGTAAAACGCGGGAAGAAAGAAGTTTTTGGCCCGCTGCCCGCGCTCAACGACTGCGTGATACGCAGCCCCGAGGCCCGCGCTTTTACGCTCTGCGCCTCTTACGGCGGGCAGTTCCTGTCTGAATATTTCGGCGACGGGCTTATTATCTCCACGCCCAGCGGCTCCACCGCCTACAGCCTGGCCGCTTCGGGCCCGATAGTGATCCCGGACCTGGAGGTCTTCCTCCTTTCTCCCATCTGCCCGCATACCCTGACCCACCGCCCCATAGTGCTTTCCGCCATGGAAGAGCTGGCGGTAACCGTGGTCGGAGGCCGCTCCGGGCCGCAGGTCATGTCGCTTTCCATAGACGGCCAGGAAAACTTTATCCTGGAGCCGGGCGACGTGGTCCGGGTCCTCAGGCACCGGCGCAGTTTCGAGATGTTTGCGCCCCAGGGCTTTTCCTATTTCGATATACTCCGCCGCAAGCTGAGCTGGGGGGAGAGATAAGCGGGCAGCATGCTGAAGAAACTTTCCATAAAGAATTTCGCGGTGATAGAAGCCCTGGAGCTGGAGCCGGCGCCTGGACTTAATATTTTCACGGGCGAGACCGGGGCCGGCAAATCTATAATAATTTCCGCGCTCGGCTTCCTGCTTGGCGAACGCTCCGGGTCGGATATCCTGAGGCCCGGCGCCGCCTCCGCCGAAGTCGAAGGGGAATTTATTGCAGAAAACCTGCCCGCCGCTATCGCGGAACGCTGGGGCGTAAAAACCGGCGCTGTCGTCATTCGCAGGCAGGCCGACGCCAAAGGGCGCACCAAAGCCGCCGTCAACGGCGCGGCCGCCACGCTGGCGCAGCTTTCGGAAATAGGCGGCTTCCTGGTGGATTTTCACGGTCAGAACGAACACCAGAGCCTGCTGAAGCCGGAAACGCAGCGGGACCTGCTTGACCGCTACGGCAAACTGGAGAAAGAGGTCAAGGCCGTTCTCGAGGCCTGGCAGGCGGCCCATTCGCTGGAGGAGAGCCTCAATGCCGTTTCGATGTCGGAGGACGAGCGCGCCCGCCTGCTGGACCTGTACCGCTTCCAGCTTAACGAGATAGAGGCCGCGAATTTAAAAGAAGGCGAGGAAGAGGAGCTGGAAGCCCTCTGGCCGCGCCTGAAGAATTCCGAGAGGCTTTTTACCCTTTCGGGAGAAACTCACGCACTTGCGGACGACGCCGCGGGGAGCGCCGAAAAGGCCGCTGAGAAAATAAAGGCGCTGTCGGCCATAGATCCTTCGGCGGAGCGCCTGACCGCGAGGCTGGCTTCGGCGGCGCTGGAGCTGCGCGACCTCTCCGGGGAGCTGCGCTCCTACGGCAAGGGAGTGCATTCCAATCCGTCCGAAGTGGACCGCTGCCTTTCGCGCCTGGAAAAGTTCAAGACCCTCAAGAAGAAATATGGCGCCGATATCCCCGCCGTGCTGGGCAAAGCCGCGGAACTGCGCACCAAAGTTAACAGCCTGGACGATCTGACCCTCGACCGCTCGGAGCTGGAAAAGAAACTGGCCGCGGCCCGCGGCAAGCTTGAAAAAGCCGCGCTGGTCCTGCATGAAAAGCGGCTGGCAGCCGCTAAAAAACTTTCGGCGGAAATACTTAAAGAGGCCCAGGGTCTCGGTTTCAAGGAAGTGCGCTTCTCCGTGGACGCCGCCTACGACGAGGCGGCTATCGCCTCCTCGGGCGGCGATTCCGTGGAATATCTTTTCACCGCCAACCCCGGCTACCCGCTCCGGCCGCTGCGCTATACGGCCTCCGGCGGAGAGATGGCGCGCATTATGCTCGCCCTCAAGACAGCCCTTTCCCGCGCGGACCGGATAGGCGCCCAGGTCTTCGACGAAGTCGACGCCGGCGTGGGCGCGGTCACGGGCCGCCTGGTGGGGGAAAAACTCGCCCGGCTGGCGGCCGACAAGCAGATCTTCTGCATCACGCACCTGCCCCAGGTGGCGGCTTTCGGCGGGGCGCATTTCTTCGTGGAAAAAGCCGTGAAGAACGGCGTTTCCGCCGCCTCGGTGAACCGCCTGGACCCTTCCTCCCGCGAGCGGGAAATAGCCCGTATGCTGGGCGGCAAAAAACAATCTTCGGAGCTGGGGCTCAAACACGCTAAAGAGCTCTTGGAAGAAAGCCAAAAGTAAGTCAAGCATCGGAAATAAAGGAAACAATATGAACCGCGTCAGATTCGCTCCCTCGCCCACCGGCCACCTCCATATCGGCGGCGCCCGCACCGCCCTGTTTAACTACCTCTTTGCCAAGAAAGTCGGCGGAACTTTCATCCTGCGTATCGAGGACACCGACGAGGACCGCTCGACCGCCGAGTCCGTGAAGTCCATTTACGAGAGCATGCGCTGGCTGGACCTGGCCTGGGACGAGGGCGTCATGGCCGACGGCACGGAGAAGGGCGCCTACGGGCCCTACGTGCAGAGCGTGCGCGAGGCGCAGGGGATCTACCGCAAATACGCGGACCAGCTGATAGCGGAGGGCAAGGCGTACCGCTGCTACTGCACGCCGGAAGAGCTGGACGAGGTGCGCAAGAAAGCGGCGCTGGAGAAGCGGCCCATGACCTACGGCGGCCGCTGCCGGAACCTTTCCGAGGCCCAGAAAAAAGACTTCGAGGCCCAGGGCCGCAAATCGGTGGTCCGCTTCCGCATGCCCGACGCCGGCTTCACCGGCTGGCATGACCTGATCCATAAGGAAGTGAAGTTCGAGAACAAGCTCCTGACCGATTTCGTGATGCTGAAGACTTCGGGCTATCCGACCTACAATTTCGCCTGCGTCGTGGACGACCACCTGATGGAGATCTCCCACGTGATCCGCGGCGACGACCATATCTCCAACACACCGCTGCAGATCTGCCTTTATAATTCGCTGGGCTGGAAGCTCCCGGAATTCGCCCACCTATCGATGATCCTGGGGCCCGACGGAACCCGCCTCTCCAAGCGTCACGGCGCCACCAGCGTTGGCGAGTACCATAAGCAGGGCTATCTTTCCGAGACCATGAAGAACTACCTGGCCCTGCTTGGCTGGTCCAACCCCGAGAGCCAGCAGATCTTTAAAAAGGGCGAGCTGGAAGAAAAGTTCGACCTCAAAGGCTGTCAGAAAAGCCCCGCGATCTTCGACCCGGTAAAGCTGGACTGGATGAACGGTGAGTACATCCGCCTGCTCCCGAAGAACGAGATGCTGGATCTGGTCATGCCCTATATTAAAGAATCGGGCCTCGACACTTCCGTCACCAAGGTCCCGCTTATCGATATCGTGGCCCTGGAGCAGGAGAAATGCAAGCTGCTCTCTGAGCTTCCCGGCAAGATAGAGTTCTTCTTCAAAGACCCGGTTTACAATCCTGAGGCCGTGGAAAAAACGCTCAAGGCCCCCGAGGTGCCTAAAATACTCAACGGAATAAAAGAAGCCTACGCCGCCCTTCCCGAGTTCAGGGAAGCCGCGATCGAAGCCGCCACCCGCGCCTTCGCCAAGGCCAATACCCTGAAAGCCGGCCAGGTCTTCCACCCCGTCCGAGTAGCCCTCTCCGGCCGCGCCGAAGGCCCCACCCTCTTCAGGATGATAGAGTACATAGGCAGGGAAGAGTCCCTAAAGCGTTTGGATAAAGCTCTCACTCTTATTTAGAACTTTGTAACTTGCTTGGGCGGCCTACCGTGGGGACGGGGTCATCAAAACCGGTGTCTCGCACACCGTGCTCGCACCTGCCGCTCTCAGGCTCGGCGCTTACGCAAGCCTCGCCTTCCGAGGGGCTTTTGCTGACCCCATCCCCACGGTCTCCGCCCGGGTTATTCGATTTGCGAAAGATGTGCTAACGCATA
The DNA here is from genome assembly GCA_036170455.1 of Elusimicrobiales bacterium. GTDB lineage: Bacteria > Elusimicrobiota > Elusimicrobia > Elusimicrobiales > UBA9959 > UBA9959. The sequence continues at coordinate 21,525 of JAVHPG010000291.1, read as the reverse complement.
AATAGATCGGAGGGGAGACCGCAGGGGCAGGATAAGAAAAACCGTCGTTGAGCCCGCCGGTTGCATAGCCCGGCGGGCGAATACCGAGTGAGGCCACGGTGTGGCCGAACGTGTTTTTCGTTCCTGCCACTGCGGTAGGCCCCGACTGGGCATCTCGCGGTCCCCATCCCGTGAGAGAGAGGGGAAACCGGGCCGGAATCCGCGTAACAATTTTGCCACATTCCTGCATTAAATCCTAAATAGGGAAAAGGTAAACTTTCCTTGTAATGAAATACTGGTTCTACTCGGAAGGCAATATCCTCGGCCCGTACGAGCCGGCAGAAATGCTGGCTCTTCCCGCTTTTGCCGACGAAAGCCTGGTCTGCCCCGAGAGCGCCACCGGCGACAACCCCGGCGACTGGCGCCCCGCCTCGCAGGTGGCCGAGATAGCCGCGGCCATGAGCTTCGGCGCCGGCCGCTCCATCACCGCCGGAGCGGTAGCGGGGGCCTACGAATACGAAACCGGCTTCAGCTCTACCGTAAATTATTTTGAGAACAAAGAGCCCTCTCCCGGGGCTTCTTACGGAGAACTCCTCGACACCATAGATAATATCCTCGGCGCCTATAAAGACGGGTCCTCCGCTCCCGGCAGGCCCCCCGAAACCGATTACGACCTGGCCGAGAAATTCGACATCCGCCTCTCCCACATACAGGAAGAGCTGGAAGCCGCCCGCTGGGAGAAAAACCTCCTGCTCGAAAAGATTCGCGCGAAGGACAATGAAGAGAAGAGGAACCGCGAGAAGATAGCCGAGCTTGAGGCCCGGCTTAAAAGCGAGATCGGAAAGACCCATGAAGGGTCCAGGGAGATCGAGCAGGTGCGCCACCTGGCCGACCTTAAGGAAAAAGCCGAGACGGTGCGCCAGATAGAGGAGATAAAGAAAGAAGAGCTGGAGCTCTCACGCGATCTTCCGCCGGTCAAGCGCCCCGGGCAGCCCGCCGAAGCCGCTCCCGCCCAGCCAGGCGCCGCACTGCCGGTCAATGAATTCCAGGCGCTTAAGCCACAGTCCCTTTCCGAAACCCGCCCGTCAGAGGAAAAGCCCGGTCAGAAAATAGAGGTCAAATCGTTCAAGAGCATGTCCCGCGGTTCAGAGGTGAAACTCGAGACTTCCCTCGGCAAGGAGCTGAAGGAAGAGGCCGATGACGCCGGACTTACCAGCCGCAAATTCAGAAGCCTGGGCCAGACCCAGCCCCCGGCCTATGCCTACAGCGGTTCGCATCAGGACAAGCCCCTGCCCGGCCCCGAAGCCGCTCCCGCCGGGGCGTTCAAGCCCCAGGAGACTTTCGAGCCCCTTCCCCAGCAGGCGGGCGGCATCGTTTACGATTTTACCGTAGTTACCGCCAAGCAGCCCGAGACCTCGCAACAGTTCCAGATAGAGACCCGCTACGAGGCCCCGGCCTTTCAGCCAGCCTCGGCGCAGCTCCAGCCGGCAAAGCAGCCCGCTTATGATTTCGGAGCAGCGCAGCCCGCGCCCGCCCCGGCGCAGCAGCCCGCGCCCGCCCGGCAGCAGGCCCCGGTCCAGTACAAAGCTCCCCAGATAAATCAGGGGTTCCAGTTCCAGCCCATGTCCCAGACGATGGGCGATCAGCCGGCCCCGGCGCAGCAGCCTGCTCCGGCCCGGCAGCCCGCCCCCGCTCCCCGCGCGAGCGCGCCCGAGCTTCAGGCAGTTTCAGCCTCGGGCCAGCCGTCAGCCGCCGCCGTGCCTGCTTCCCAGGAAAAAGCGCCGGCGGCCGTTTCAGAATCTCCCGATGCTACGATGCGCGTGCCGGTTCCCAATTCAAAAGGAAAGCCGGACGTAAAACCTCCCTATAAGCCGAAGAGAAAGGGCGGCAGGTCGGCCTTCCTGGCCATACTTGTCGTTTTCGGTTCTATGGCCGCCGGAGGCCTCGGTTACTTCTTTATGGGCGAGGGTCTGAGCTTTTCCGAATTCTCAATGCTTAACCTCGGCAGCAAGAAAAAGCCGGCGTCCATGGACAGCCAGCTCGAAGCTAAGGCCGCTCCCGTTCCCGCCCCGGTACAGCCGCAGGTTCAGGAACCTGAGCCGCAGCCGGCCCAGCAGCCCGCCCCCGCCCTGGTCGAAAAACCGGCGAGCGAGAATATCAAGAAAGCCCTGGATATCGTCAAGGGCTATAAGCTTTCCGGCGGCCGCGGCAACATCGCCACCTGGTTCGCCAACTCTTTCCTCTCAAGCGCCTCCGGCGGCGCTAACGAGGAGTGGACCGCGACCCCGCTGCACGGCGACATACTTGTAGTGCAGTACCGCCTGCTCAGGCCCAGGCAGGAGCCGCTGATCTACCAGTTCGAAGTCGATGCGGCCAAGCGCGATATCGTGCGCGGCATAAACAATAATGCAATAGAGCTTCTTGATCTGTCTTCTAAAGAAAAAACGGCCAGCGCGGCTCCCGCGAAAAAACCTGCGCCCAAACCTAAGGCGCGCAAAACTTCCGGGCGCGGGGAGATCCCCATCCTGCCCCTGCCTGAGGCCCCGCCCTCCGGGACCCAGGCGGAGCAGGACCCGACCGGGTTCGAGACTTCCCCGGCCGAGGGCTCGGAGCAGGTAAAATACCTCAAGGCCCAGGAATCCGACGAAGAGCTGTTTTAACCCGGGATTTTCCAATGCGCGCGACAGGCGCGGGATACTAGCCGGACCCCCCGGTTAGATCACGGGTATGCCACCTCAAAACTATCCTTGATAATAATAAAAAAAATGGTAAAATACTGCAGTTAAGGGTGGGGCTGAGCGGCCAGGGCGGGCGGGGGGAAATTCGCGGTCCAGCGGGCTTTCTAGGAGCTATCCATATGGTAACAATGAGCGAGCTGTTCATAATGATGCACGAAAAGAACGCATCCGACCTCCACCTTACCGCCGGCGCCACCCCGATGCTCCGCATAGACGGGGACCTTATCCAGACCCCTTTCGAGAAGCTCACCCCGGAGATGTGCCAGACGCTCATCTTCTCGCTGATGACCGACGCGCAGCGCCAGCGCTTCGAGGCCACTAACGAGCTCGACTTCGCCTTCGGCATCAAGGGCATGGGCCGCCTGCGCATGAACGCCTACCGCCAGCGCGGCGTGGTCGGCGCGGCCATCCGCTCCATCCCCAGCAAGTACAAGACTTTCGAGGAACTGAACCTGCCGCCGGTCGTTTACGAGCTGATGAAGATGACCAAGGGCCTCCTGCTCATCACCGGCCCCACCGGCTCCGGTAAATCCACCACGCTGGCCTCGATGATAGACTACCTCAACGAGCACCGCAACTACCATATCATCACCGTCGAGGACCCCATCGAGTACGTGCACACGCACAAAAAGAGCATCGTCAACCAGCGCGAAGTCGGCGCCGACACCGAGACTTTCGGCGCCGCCCTGCGCCACGTGCTCCGGCAGGACCCCGACGTCATCCTCATCGGCGAGTTGCGCGACCTGGAGACCATCGGCGCCGCCCTGAACATCGCCGAGACCGGCCACCTGGTGCTCTCCACCCTGCACACCTCTGACGCCGCCCAGACCATCAACCGCATCATCGACGTTTTCCCGCCGCACCAGCAGGAGCAGATCCGCGTGCAGCTCTCCTTCGTGCTGCAGGGCGTGTTCGCCCAGCAGCTGCTGCCCATGGCCAGCGGCACCGGCCGCACGCTTTGCTGCGAAGTGCTCATCGCCAATTCGGCCGTGCGCAATCTTATCCGCGAGCAGAAGATAGAGCAGATCCCTACCATCATCCAGACCGGCGGCAAGTACGGCATGGTCACCATGAACCAGTCGCTCGTGGACCTCTATAAGAAGCAGAAGATCAGCTATCAGGAAGCCGTGACGCGCTCGTCCGATCCCGAGGACCTGAAGAAGCTGCTGCAGAAGACCCTTTCAGTTACGAGCTGAGCGTCGGGGGGGCATAATCAGTAACCGGCAATCAGTAATTTGCGGCGTTCTCTCCGTGATTTGCGATTCCGGATTCCTGATTCTCGATTACTAATTTTATGCAATTTGCCTATAAAGCCAAAGAAGCGGGCGGCAAGGTCAAGGAAGGCCTGGTAGAGGCCCCCGACCAGAAAGCCGCCATGGCCCGCCTGCGCGAGCAGAGGCTTTCCGTTACCGAGATAAAACCGTCTGCGGGCAAAAAATTAAAAAAAGGCAAAGTCGACAGCAAGGACGTAGTGATGTTCTCCCGCCAGCTCTCCACGCTGGTGTCCGCCGGCGTGCCTATCGTGCAGGGGCTCAACATCCTCGAGGCCCAGGCGGAAAACCCCGCTTTTAAATTCGTGATCGGGGCGCTGCGCACCGATATCGAGGCCGGCCTTTCCATAGCCGACGCCATGGGCAAGCACCCTCAGGCTTTTACCGAACTTTACGTTGCCATGATCAAGGCCGGGGAGGTGGGCGGTATCCTGGATACTATCCTCGAGCGGCTTTCCGGTTTCCTGGAATCGGCCGAGCAGCTGAGGGCGAAAGTAAAGAGCGCCCTTATGTACCCCACGGTCGTGTTCAGCGCGGCCGGCATCATAACCATCTTCCTGATAGTTTTCGTCATTCCGATCTTCAAGGACATCTTCGGCAGCTTCGGCGCCGAACTGCCCATGCTGACGCGGATCATTATAGGGATCTCCGACTTCCTGCGCGCCAAGCTTCTTTATATGCTGCCCTTTATAGGCGGCGGCGTCTGGCTGTTCAAGAAGTGGGCGAAGACTGAAAAAGGCATTGAGAGGATAGACGATATAACGCTCAAGCTTCCCGTTTTCGGCATCCTGCTGAAGAAGGTCGCCATAGCCAAATTTACCCGCACGCTGGGCACGCTCATCAAATCCGGCGTGCCGATCCTGCAGGGCCTTGAGACGGTCGCCAAGACTTCCGGCAATAAGGTGATAGAGCGGGCCATCAATTCCAGCCGCGATTCCATTAAAGAGGGCGGCCGCATTTCCGACCCCCTCAAAAAAGCCAATATTTTCCCGCCTATGGTCATACAGATGATAAGCGTGGGAGAGGAGACCGGCGGGCTCGATAATATGCTGAACAAGATCGCCGACTTCTACGACCAGGAAGTAGATACCGCGGTAAAGGGCCTGACCTCCATGATCGAGCCTATCATCATCATCGTCCTGGGCTTCGTGGTGGGTACCATCGTCATCGCAATGTTCATGCCCATGTTCGCCCTTGGCGACATGGTCGGTTAAAACTTTCCGCCGAAATAAAAAAAGCCCGGGCTGCCCCGGGTTTTTTTATTAGGTCTTCTAAATTGCGGGACAGGTACCGGGCTTGTTTATATAGTTCTCGCGGAAGAGGGTCTGGAACTCGACGGCCTGGGGCTCGTAGCCCGGATCGTCCAGAGACAGGTCCCAGCCTCGGTACCTGTGCTGGATATAATGGACGAACTCATGGGCCAGCGAGTCGTCCATCGCCCGCCCATGTTCCGCGTACCAGGCCGCGTCGTCCAGGAGGTAGATCTCGTTCCTGTTCCAGACGTAGACATTGGTGACCTGGGCGGGGCGCTGCCCCCACTGCGGCTCGACCGCGTCCTGGAACTGCTTTAGCGGTACCGAGCTCTCAAAGAATATTTCCGGCAACGGAATGTCGGGCCGGTATTTCTGTCCCATCATTCCGGCAACCGCTTTAAGGACGCACCCCGGCGTGTATCTTAGGTTAGCGGGCTTCCTGTGGGAAGCTCTTAACGTGGTGGGGCTCGGCAGCACAAGCGCGGGGCGCGGCTCTGCCGGCTTAGGCCAGGTCAGGTCCGGATAGATGCCCAGCAGCTGCTTTCCGGCGGGACCTGGAATATCCGCGCCACGGGAATCATCCTGGCAGGTGTGCGCCGGGGTCAGGAACAAGGGGAAAAAAACAAGGGCCGAAACCGCAATATTTTTTATCTTCATAAATTCGTGCAGGCCTGCTATATTGGCTTCAATCAGAGTTTAATACCCTCTCCGGAATTTGTCAAGTGCCGCCGCGGCCGCGCCATGCCGAGCTTGCTTATAAAGCCTTTTCTTTTTTGAGAATGGCCAGTTTGGCTTTTGCGCCTCCAGGGGCCGAGAAGCCGCCAAGGGTCCCGTCAGATTTTATAACGCGGTGGCAGGGAATTATCGGCGCGAAAGGGTTCTTCCCCAGGGCCGAGCCTACCGCCCGCACCGCGCCTGGCCTGCCGATCTGTTCGGCTATCCACTTATAGCTGCGGGTCTGTCCAGCCGGGATCCTCATGCAGGCCCGCCACACCGCCTGCTGGAAAGGCGTATAGTTCTTCATTTTCAAGAGTGCCTGTTCTTTCGTCATCATTCCTCCGAAGCTATGCTAGTGCCGACACAAGAGCTATGCTCATCAGTCGGCCAGTTCGGCTTTGCCCCTCAGTTTCCTGTGATAGGTCACCCCGAAGCGGTGCGCCTCGTCGCGCAGCGCCTGCAGGAGCCTTAGCCCCGCGTGGGAACGGTCGAGGAGCAGCGGCAGCGCCCTCCCCGGCATAAAGATCTCCTCGAGCTTTTTAGCCAGGCCGATGACCGGGATCTTCAGCCCGGCCGCGCGCAGGGCCTTCATAGCCGCCGCCAGCTGCCCCGGCCCGCCGTCGATCAGCAGCAGGTCCGGAAGAGCTTCCTCTTTTTTCTTCAGCTGGGCGAGACGGCGGCCCACTATCTCCTCCATCATAGCGAAGTCATTGCCGCCTTCGGGGGTGTTCTCGAAGTTGATCCTGTATTTGCGGTAATGCGCCGTGCTCTTTTCCCCGTTTATAAAGCACACCGAGGAGCCGACGGCCTGTTTGCCGAAAAGGCTGGAGGTGTCGAAGGCCTCGATATGGACCGGGGGGCGGGCCAGCCCGAGCGCCGCTTTAAGCGAGGTGACCGACCCCGTGCGGCCGGTGGCCTGCTGAAGGAAATCCGGGTCCAGTTTGTGCACCAGCACGCGCTCTTCCATATGGGAGAAAGCGTTGAGGAAGTCCCGGTACATCGCGGCCTCCTCGTAGCCCAGCTTTGCGGCGGCGTGTTCCATCCTGGCTTTGAAGGTGAGGCGGAGCTTTTCATAATCTCCCTTCAGGAAGTCCGCAACCCGCGAGACCAGCGCGTTATAGGCCGCTTTCGAGATCCTGCCGGCGCAGGGCGCGGTGCACTGCCCGGTGTGAAAATAAAGGCAGGCTTTTATCTTTCGCTCGTCCAGCGGCTTCGCCAGCGAGAATTCCCAGCGGCAGCGGCGCAGGTTGATGAACTTTATCCGCCAGAGATATGCGGTCAGCTTTTTGAGCGGCTCTACCTTAGGGTAGGGACCGAAGTAGCGCCCGCCGTCCCTTGTTCTCCTGCGCGTGAACAGCAGGCGGGGGAAATCCCCGCCGGTGAGCTCCAGGTACGGGTAGGTCTTTGAGTCCTTCCACATCTCGTTGAAGAAGGGCTGGAGGCCGTGGATAAGCTGGCGCTCGGTCAGGAGCGCCTCCCGCTCGCTGGCCGAGGCGATGTAGTCTATGCTGCGGATGAGGGCCACCAGGCTGGGGATCTTTCCGCGCGTATCCGGCGGGTTCTTCCTGAAATACTGCGCTACGCGGTGGCGCAGGTCCTTGGCTTTGCCGACGTAAAGCACCGTGCCTGTCGCGTCGCGCATCAGGTAGACTCCGGGACCGTCCGGTAAATGCGTAAGGTCCATGGTTTTAGAACTTGCCGCCCGTGACTAAATTTCTTTCTTCCACTTTCAAGAGCCTGAGGGCCGCGAAATAAACGGCTGCGGCCGCGGGCACCGAGATGACCGTGACAGCTAGCGGGCCGGCGGGGGCCAGCAGTTCCCGCAGCGCGAGCGCGGCCAGGGCGCAGGCGGCCGCCGCAAGCGAAGGCCGGAAAAGCGGTATGGCCGAAGGTCTGAAACCGGCTTCCCGCTTAAGCGCGAAAAGGAAAGCGAGGGCCGCGGCCCAGGAGCTCAGGGAGGTGGCCAGCATCAGGCCGCCCGCCCCCATCGGCCGCATCAGAAGCAGGCACAGCAGGGCGTTCAGGGCCAGCTGCCCGGAGATTATAGCTATAGGCGCTTTCTGCCTGCGCATCGCGTACAGGGCCGAGGCGGCCACTTTGTTCAGGCCATAGGCGGGCAGGCCCAGCGCCAGCCAGAAAAGCGCGCGCGCCGTGACCAGGCTCTGCTCCGGCAGAAATTTACCGTGTTCGAAAAGCGCCCTGCAGATGGGCAGGGCCGTGACCGCGATGCCCAGCGCGGCGGGAAGCATTATTAGCCAGGAAGCCGTAAGCGCGGGCTTCAGCTGCCGCCTGAAACCCTCGGCGTCTCCTGCGGCCGACCTCGCCGCCAGCTCCGGCAGCGACAGCGTAGCGGCGGCGGCCGCGAAAAGAGAGACGGGAAACTGCACCAGGCGGGCTGAATTGTAGATGGCGGTGATGGAGCCGGGCTCCAGGAAGCTGGCGTACATTGTGTTTATCAGCATGGAGACCTGGTCCTGGGCCAGCGTCAGGGCCGCGGGCGCCGCGGCCATCAGGGCGGGGGCCGCCCCGAGGCCCGTCAGCGGATTCGTGAACGCCAGCCCGTAGCCCTCGCGCCGGAGCAGCGGGAGCAGCGCTATGACCTGCAGCAGGCCTGAAGCCGAAGCCGCCGCCGCGACGAGGATCAGCTTCCCGCGCGCGTCCAGCCCGCCGAACAGCCCGTAATGGAAAGCCGCCAGCACGGTTATCACGGAAATAGAAAAGGCGGCGGGAGCCAGCGCCGGCAGGAAGAATTTGCGCGCCGAATTAAGGGCGGCCGTGAAAAGCGCCGCGGCGTTCACGAAAACGAGGTGGGGCATGAAGACCGCGGCTAGCAGCGCGGTAAGTTCAAGCTGGCCGGGCGAGGAGCGGAAACCCCCGGCCGCAAGCAGTACCAGCTCCCGCCGGAAGAATATGCCGGCCGCGGCAACCAAAGCGGAGCTGCAGAAAATAATCGTCCAGGAGGAGGAGAAGAATCCCTGCGCGGCGGCTTTTCCGCGCGTTTTTTCTTTCTCAAGGAGCGGGATGAAGACGGCATTGAGCGCGCCTTCGCCCACGGTGCGCCTGAAAACGTTCATCAGGCGGAAAGCCGCGTAGTAAGCGTCGGCCAGGGCCCCGCCGCCGAAAAAAGCCACCAGCAAAGCGTCGCGCGCGTAGCCGAGGACCTTGGTTATCAGCCCGGCTCCGGCCATCCCGGACAGGCCCCTCGCGAAGGCCCCGTGACCTTCCGGCGCGGTCCCTTGGCTGTCTGCCGCAGTGCGGATATTTGCTTTTTCTGGCATAGAATGATAAACTATCGTTACTATGGCAAAACTAAAGACCGGAAGACATACCAGCGCTATAAAAGCCTGGCGCAAATCAGAGAAGCTGGCCTCCAAGAACAGAGGCGTAAAAACCAGGATTCACGACACTGCGAAAGAGTTCGTAACTCTCGTCGCCAAGAAGGATATGGAAGGCGCGCAGAAAATGCTGCCCAAAACCTACGCCCTGCTTGATAAAGCCGCGAAGACCGGCACTATCCACTGGAAAGCCGCCGCGCGGAAGAAGTCCCGCCTCGCCGCGCGCATAAAGTCTATAGCCCAAAATCCTTCCGTTAAATAACTTTCCCTTAAAAAGAAAGAGCGGACCCCGGCGCAGTCAGCCGGGGTTCTGCTATTTGGCTCCGGTTATCTCGTAGGCCAGCTGCCTGATCACGAGGCCGGGGTCCCGCTTCGAGGAGGACTTCAACAGTTCCTCGGCTTCCAGGCAGCGCCTCAGGGAGCGCAGCAGCTTTTCTTCGGTGTAAGCTCCCGCGTCGCGCAGGGCCGCGTGGTACTGGCCGGGAGACATGCCGGCCTGGTAGCAGGCGGAGGGGCCTTCGCCCGCGGCGGACAGGCGCTTAACTTTCAGCAGCCGCTCCACCGAGCGCGAGATCTGCGACAGCAGGGCCAGGGGTTCGGCGCCGGAGGCCAGCATGCCGGAGGCGGCCTGCGCGGCCTGGGCGGGGCGTTTCGCGCAGACGGCGTTGGAAAGTTCGAAAGGGTTCTGCGCGCGGGCGAAGCCGGCAAGGGCCAGCGCGTCGTCGGGGCTGAAGACCCTGTTCTGCCCGTGCATATAAATGGCGATCTTTTCGGCTTCCCCGTCCAGCGTCACGGAATCCGTGCCGAGCAGTTCCACAAGAGTTTCCAGCGCTTCCCCGTCCGTCTTCACCCCGCCCGCCAGGAGCACGGTATTAAGGTGCTCTACGGCCTGGGCGGGGGACATCGGGTTGAAATTGACGATAGCGCAGTCGGCCCCGAGCGCGGCGGGGATGGGGTCGGCCTTCTCGCGCGGCCAGTCGGACAGCAGGAGGAGGCAGGCGCTGGGGCAGGGATTTTCAAGGTAGGCCAGCAGGGCCTTCATTGGTTCTTTTTTAAGTTTTTCCACCCGCTTCAGTGCCACGAACCGCACCTCGGCCAGCATGGGAGAGGTCTGCGCCTCGTCAAGGGCCTGGGCGAGGTCCGCAGTTTCGGAGTCCCTCACCGAAAAGTTGAACGACTCCGGCTTGAAGACCGCTTCGAGCCGCTTCAGGGCCGACTCCTTCATAGCGGTTTCCTCGCCGCAGAGATAGTACACGGGGCGGGTTTTACTTTTGGCCCATTCGTCGGCCAGCGCTTTCGGTGTTAAAGTCTGCATAGTTAAGGCGCTTTTTCGCTATCTGCCGTTCAGCGTTCCCGACGATTGCTGCACGTCCGGATTGCCGGGGATCTTTTTCTGCGAGGCGCTGGAGACCGAGCCGAAGCCGGACACCGTCCGCAGCACTACGTCCTTGGCCAGGATCTCCCACAGGGCTTCCCTGGCCTGCTCCTCGGTGAGGCCGCCGGGCAGATTGGCGGCGGAATACATCTTGGTGACCTGCAGGGCGGGCTCCTCCCAGAGGTAGCGGTTCTGCTCGCGGTCCAGGAGGCGCAGGCCCGCTATTACGTTAAGCTTGTAAACCGTGGGCACCAGGTTCACGTCGTATTGTATCGGGGTGAGGATGTAGTGGCTTATCTCTCCCACTATCACGCCCTGCGCCGCGTTCTCGGGGGACACCAGGTATTCCCCGTTCTTGAGGAACTCGTCTATCACTTTCAGCGTTATCTTTTCTTCCAGCCCGAACTGCTGCGTCTTGTTTGCGAAAGGGCGTATGGCTATGCGCTTGATGTAGATAGGCAGCTTCTGTTCCGCCGGCTTGTAGACTATATCCGGGCTCGTCTGGCAACCGGCAAGCCCTGCCGCCGCTATTAGAAATATCAGTTTCTTCATAATTCCCCCGTGACTTCCAGCGACTACTTGACCACGATGCTCACCAGCCGGCCCGGAACCACTATTACTTTCAGCACGGCTTTGCCGGCCGTATGGGGCGCGGCGGCCTCGAGGGCCAGGCGCTTGATCTCTTCCGGCGGCGTGGTTTCTTTTACCTTAAGCCGCTCTTTCACTTTTCCGTTCACCTGCACCGGTATCTCTATCTCGCGCGAAGCTATGACGGCCTTGTCCGCCTCGGGCCAGGCCCGCTTCATCAGAAGGGTCTTGCCGCCGGAGATCTCCCAGAGCTCGTCGGTTAAATGGGGCGCGAAAGGATGCAGCAGGGTCAGGAAGGTGCTGAAGTCCTCCCTGGAAGTTTCTTTCTGTTCGACAAGCCTGTTGAGGTAGATCATCAGCGCCGAGATGGCCGTGTTGAACTTGAGGCTCTCGATGTCCGCGCCCACCTTCTCGATGGTCTGGTGGCGCAGTATCAGGTCCGGGCCGGAAGCTTTGGTGTCCGTCAATACGGCGTGGCGCTCCAGTCCCCAGGCGTAAGCGCGCTTCAGGAAGCGGTAAACGCCCTCTATGGCGCGGAGGTTCCAGGGCTTGGCGTCTTCCAGCGGGCCCATGAACATCTCGTAAAGCCGGAAGGCGTCGGCCCCGTAGCGCTCGTAGATCTCGTCGGGGTTGATCACGTTCTTTTTGGACTTGGACATCTTCTCCACTACGGGCTTGATAATTTCGCCTTCGTGCGTTTTTGCCGAGCCGTCCTCGGCTATGTCCAGTTCCTTGTAGGTGCGGTAGACCCCTTTGGCGTCGCGGTAGGCGTATGAAAGTATCATGCCCTGGTGCACGAGCTTCCTGAAAGGCTCTTCGGTGGAGACCAGCCCCAGGTCGAACAGGACCTTATGCCAGAAGCGCGCGTAGAGCAGATGCAGCACCGCGTGCTCGGCCCCGCCTATGTAGAGGTCCACGGGCATCCAGGCTTTCTCGAGCTCCTTGTCGACGAAAACGGAGGGGTTTTTGGGGTCTATGAAGCGCAGGTAATACCAGCAGGAGCCGCCCCATTGCGGCATGGTATTGGTCTCGCGCTTGGCCGGGCCGCCGCAGGTCGGGCACTTGGTATTGACCCAGGAATCGATGGCGCCCAGGGGAGATTCGCCGGTGCCGGTGGGCTGGTACTTCTCCACTTCGGGGAGCAGCAGCGGCAGCTCGCTCTCCGGCACGGGCACGGCGCCGCACTTGGCGCAGTGCACTATAGGGATAGGTTCGCCCCAGTAGCGCTGGCGGGAGAACAGCCAGTCGCGCAGCTTGAAATTGACTTTAGCCCGGCCTATGCCTTTTTCTTCCAGCCAGGCGGTGATCTTCTTCTTGGCCTCAGGGGTGGGCAGGCCGTCAATGATGCCGGAGTTTATTGAAACGCCGTCGCCGCAGAAGGGGCCCTCGCCTTCCCAGCCGGCCGGGGCTTTAAGCACTTCTATGATCTTCAGGCCGAACTTTTCTGCGAACTCGCGGTCGCGCTCGTCGTGCGCCGGCACGGCCATGATGGCGCCGGTGCCGTAGGTGGTCAGCACGTAGTCGGCGGTCCAGATAGGGAGTTTCTCGCCGTTCACGGGGTTAACGGCGTAAGCGCCGGTGAACACGCCGGTCTTGTCTTTGGCCAGTTCCGTGCGCTCCAGGTCGCTCTTGTTGCCGGCGGCGGCCACGTAGGCCTCCACGGCAGCTTTCTGGGCCGGCGTGGTCAGGCTGGCTACCAGCGGGTGTTCAGGGGCCAGCACCATGTAGGTGGCGCCGTAAAGCGTATCGGGCCGCGTGGTGAAAACGGTAAGCTTGGCGCCGCCGGGCAGCGAGAAATCCACTTCCGCGCCCTCGGAGCGGCCGATCCAGTTCTCCTGCATCAGGCGCGTAGAATGCGGCCAGTCGGTCCCGGAGAGGCCGGCCAGCAGCCTGTCGCCGTAGGCGGTGATCCTCAGCATCCATTGCTTGAGGCTTTTCTTCTCTATGGGCGTTTCGCAGCGGTCGCACTTTCCCTGGAAGACTTCCTCATTGGCCAGGCCGGTCTTGCATTTGGGGCACCAGTTTATAGGGCTGGTCGCCTCGTAGGCCAGGCCCTTCTTGAAAAGCTGCAGGAAGATCCACTGTGTCCACTTGTAGTAGGCGGGATCGGTGGTGTTGATCTCGCGGTCCCAGTCGTAGCTGAAGCCGAGAGAATTGATCTGGCGCTTGAAAGTGGCGCAGTTCTTCTCCGTGGTGATGCGGGGGTGGACGCCGGTGGAGATCGCGTAGTTCTCTGCGGGCAGGCCGAAAGCGTCCCAGCCCATAGGGTGGAGCACCTCGAAGCCTTTCATCCGCTTGTAGCGGCAAAGGATGTCGGAGGCGGTGTAGCCTTCCGGGTGGCCGACGTGCAGGCCGTCTCCGGAGGGATAGGGGAACATGTCGAGGCAGTAAAATTTGGGCTTGCCGGGCAGGCGCTCCGTCTTAAAAGCACCCTGCTCGCGCCAGCGGGCCTGCTGGCGGGCGTCTATTTCCTGAAAAGTGCGGGCGTCGTTTCCTGTTCTCACTTTGAGGCCTCCGTGCGTTTTTTGCCCTTCTTCCGGTCGAAGATAATGCTGACCACGCCCTTCGAGGCCTTAACCCTGTATTTGGCGGGATTCGCGCCTTTTGGCACCGCCATCACGCGCTGGTTCCTCTTCATGAAGGACGAGGAGGAAACGCTGCCGTCCGGGTTCGTGACCTGCCGGCTCTCGGCCTGGGCGTAGTTGATCTTGATGCGCTTGCCGTCTATATTCACTTTCATCGAATCGCTGTCCGCCCGCGGGGCTTTGAGGTTGACCGTGACATGCTCTTCGTCCGAGATCACCTCGGGCTTCAGGTCCGCCGGGGACATTTTCCCGGCTACCCATTTGCCGTAGGAGGCGTCGAAATCTTTCTGCTTCGCGCCCAGCTTCGAGCTGATCTTTTTCTGCGCCGCCTCTATGTCCCGTATCGGGTCCTCGGAGCCGGAAAAAAAAGAATCTCCGAAGAGGGAGTCGAAATCCTCGGAACTCACCGGCTTATCGGACTGCAGCTTGGTGTTCACCTGGCCGATCCAGCTGTCTATATTCTTTATCAGGTCCTGGCCCAGCTGCTCGGAGTCCGCGGCCTGGTCCTGCTGCTGCGCGGGAGCCGGCGAAGCGGCAATGAAAAGGAGAAAGACCAGAGCGGCGCATGGATTTCGCATATATATATTTATTTTATCAAATAAGGCGGAGCGTGAGGCTGCTAGGCCAGTTTTTTCAGAAGGGCGGCGGTCTTCCTGTTCATCGCCCTGCGCTTCGCGGGGGTATCGTCGTCCATCCCGGCCAGGTGCAGCGCGCCGTGCGCCGCCAGCACCAGCAGTTCCGTCAGCAGGGAGTGGCCCATCGCGCGCGCCTGCCTGGCGGCGACCGGCAGGCAGATATAGATCTCGCCCCAGTCCGCGCCCGGGACCGGCGAGGGGGGGAAATTAAAAGCGATGACGTCGGTCAGGCGGTCCTTGCCGAGGAAGCGGCGGTTAAGCGTCTTTATCCCCGGGCCGCCGGTGAGGATCAGGTTGACCGGCTTTACGGCGTTTTTCCCGCCGAGGCCGAGCGCGGAGGCGCGGGAGAGCAGCGGCCCGGCCGCTTTCACTTCCCTCGGAACCTCGGTTTCAAAAAATACGGTGATCGGCACCTGGCGTTTTCCTACTGCCACTTCGAGATCCCGCGCGGTATTACGACTATGCCGTCGGGGTCTATGTAATAATGCTGGGCGTCCTGGTCCTGGTTGTAGCCTATCGTGGTTTTCGCCTCGATGGTGTTGTAGCGGTCCATGATGACCTTCTTCAGGCGCGAGCCGGCCTTTATCTCGCAGGCGTCCATGATGATGCAGTCTTCCAGCTGGCATTTCTCGTGGATGATGACGTCGTTGGAAAGGATGCAGCGCTTCAGCGAGGACTGGCTTATCACGCAGCCGTCGCAGATCATGCAGTCCTGCAGGTTGGACTCTATGATCTTGGCGGGCGCGGTCGTGTTCCTGGAGTCCTGTATCGGCCACTGCTTATTGTTCAGGTCCAGCTTGGGCTTGGCGCCCAGCAGGTCCATATGGGTCTGCCAGAAGGCCTCCAGCGTGCCCACGTCGCGCCAGTAATTCTTTTCCTCGTAGGGCTTCATCCCGGGCAGCTTCTGACCGTCGAAATTATAGGCGAAGACGCGGTAGCGCTTGTGGATGTTCGGGAGGATGGTTTTGCCGAAATCCAGCGCGGCCGCCTCGCCCGACTCTTCGTGCAGGATCTTCACCAGCGCGTCGTAGCTGAAAATATAATTGCCCATGGAGGCCAGGGCGGAGCCGGGGTTGCCGGGCATCGGCTTGGGGTTCTTCGGCTTTTCTTCGAAGCCCGTGATGCGGTTCTTCGCGTCCACCACCAGGGTCCCGAAGCGCGAGGCCTGCTTGATCGGCACGGGCAGGGCCGAGACGGTCACATCGGCCTTGTTGGCCACGTGGAAGTCTATCATCTGGCGGATGTCCATGCGGTAAATAT
The DNA here is from genome assembly GCA_036170455.1 of Elusimicrobiales bacterium. Classification (GTDB taxonomy): domain Bacteria; phylum Elusimicrobiota; class Elusimicrobia; order Elusimicrobiales; family UBA9959; genus UBA9959. Next base: position 5,789 of record JAVHPG010000291.1, on the reverse strand, counting down.
GGTCGGCGCCGAAGATAGCCACCAGGTCGGGCTTGTAGTCGTTGATCAGGTTCAGGTTCTGCTTCACGGCGTCGGCGGTGCCGCGGTACCACATCTCGCCCAGGCGCATCTGCGGGGGGACCACCGTGATGAAGTGCTCCTTGGTGATGCCGCCAAGGTTCCAGGTGGAGCGCAGGTATTCTATGAGGGACTGGGACATGTACTGTACCAGCACGTAATTGGAGTAGATGCCGGAGTTGATGAAGTTCGAAAGCACGAAGTCGATGATGCGGTATTTCCCGCCGAACGGCACGGCCGGTTTGGAGCGCTCCTTGGTGAGAGGGTATAGCCTTTCGCCCTTGCCTCCCGCCATGATGATGCCTATCGTTTTCATATGCTGTCTCCTTGAAAGCTCCTAGCTTATCGCGTCAAGTATCTCGGTCAGGGGCTTGCCCAGGCACAGGAACACCGGCTTGTCCACCGTCGTGTAATTCTTTATGCGCAGCTGCCTGAGCTCCTGGGTGGCCGAGATCAGGTCCTCGAGGGCCTTGGCCTCGCGCGCGACTATGATCTCCTGGTCGTCCAGGCCGTAGGAGAGGAAAAAATTTTCGTGGATCTCTTTGTGGCGGTTCACTACCACCCGCCGCTCCGCCATGAGCTTCTCCCTCTCGGCCTCGGAGAGCTCGTACCAGGTATGGGCCTTCACTACGGGGTGCAGCAGCATATAGCGGTAGCGCCCGAAAGTGTCCTTGGGGAGGAAGCCGAAATCCAGGTCCTTTTTCGGCTGGGAGGCCTCGGGGCCGTGGTTCACGCCCAGGAAAGAATGCACCGGGGTGAAATATTTGCCGGCGCCGGTGGAAAAAGTGCGCGCGCAGATCTCCTGCAGGTAGGTCAGGTCGTCGGACATCCGCCAGAAAAGAATGTCCGAATCGGCGCGCAGGCCGGAAACCATGTAGGTGCGCAGGAACACTTTCTCCTGGCAGGCGCCCACCATGTTCTCGAATTCCTGCTTGGCCGCTATCTTCTCGTTGGAAATGAGCCGCCGGAAATCCGGCTGCAGCTTCACGAACAGGAAGCTGGAGTAGATGTTAGCGGGCTTTTTTGTCTTTTCCATCTTTTGTCTCCGCCGCCGGCCTGAAGGGTTCCAGGTACAGCGAGCTGTGTCCGAGAATTTCAACCTCGTCCGCGGTTTCCAGGCCGGTCTGGATCTCCGTTATCAGGAAGCGCCTGCCGCCGGATTCTATGATGTGCCCGCGCGGGGCCAGCATGGCGTTGTCGCTCTTGCCTACGAAAAGTATCCCGTTGAACTGCTCGCCTATCTTTATGCCGTCCTTCAGGTCCAGCACTTCCAGCCAGAGGCGGTTTATCCGGTTTGAGCCTTTCACGTGCAGGAAATTAACCAGGCTGGTCTCGAATTTCTCGTCGGTGTTGCGGGCGTGCTCCAGGTTCGCGGTCATGCCCGGCTTGAGCTTGGAATACAGCGGCTCCGTGTTCTTGCCCACTATCACAACTTTCCTCGCGACGGTGAAAAGGCGGTCGCCCTTGGTTATCCGGGTCCTCGGCTCGACGTAAATATTCGAGATCACGCCCTGCGTCTCCGGCTTGATCTCCGTGTAGCTGTACACGTCCTGCCAGCGGCGCTCCGTCTGCTTGCGCGACTCCTCGGAACTGGAGTCCAGCAGGGCCGCCATTTCGGTGGAGACCATTTTCGTCAGCACCGTTTTCGGCGTTACGAAGCTGAAAACCTCGGTCTGCACTTCCTCTATGCGGCCGTCGAAGGGAGCGAAAATGTCGTAGGTGTCCTGCGCGGTGCTGATGCCGGTAACCGGCGTGTAGACGGCTATGGTCCCGGTCTTTATGTTGCGCTGCGGAAGCCCGTCCCACGGGGAAGCCTGAGGGGGCTCGGCCGCTTCGGACTTCGGAGCGGCGGCCGCCGCGGTTTTCGGAGCGCCGGCGGGTTTTGCCGCGTTCGCGGTACAGGCCAAAAGGAGGATGGCCGAGAGGTTAATGAGGTTTCTTTTCATTCAGTTTCGACCAGGCCTCCCAGGTCCAGGGCATTTTAGAGCGGAAGATCTCCGTTATCGCGTCCGCGTACCGGCGGATCTCGTACTGGGCGTGGGCGTCGGCGCGCAGGTTTATGAAGTTGAGCAGGCTGCGCGCGTTTATCGTCCAGTGGAACTGCGTATACTGCGCTACCGGCAGCACCATGCGCGCCATCTCTCTCGCGACGCCGGCTTCCAGGAGTTCTCCGTAGGCGGCGAAGGAAGCTTTTATGGTCTTGTCATAGATGGCCAGCAGCTTTTCCTGTTCGAGCGCGCCGGAGCGCACCGAGCCCTGGCGGTTTATCTTGTCCTGCACCCTGAAAGCTTCGGGGTAGTAGAACTCTTCCTTCACTTCGGTGTAGCGGGCGGAAATTTCATTATAGGAGGCTATGCGGTGGCGCATCCACTGCCTGGCTACGAAGATCGGGCATTTTATGTGGAACTGGAAAACCGAGTGCTCGAAAGGGCTCAGGTGGCCGTTGGCCAGCAGGTATTCCAGGAGTTTCCTGTCCTGCTCCGTGCCTTTAGAGACCGAGCCGAAAGATACCCGCGCCGAATCGACGGCGCGCTGGTCCCCTCCCATGAATTCCACCAGCTTCACAAAGCCCTTATCCAGGGTTTTGTAAAGGTCCTGTGCTGCTTTGATTTCGGTTTCAGACATGCGCCCTCCGCGCCCCGCCCTTTGCCAGTTTGATTAATTGATATAAAATTATATACTTTTAAAACTTCTAATGAAAGATAAGGCCGCCATGAAACCTAAATTTACCCGCGAAGCCTCCAGGCTCGCGCGCAGCTCGTCGCTCGGCTCCCTGGAAAAAATAATGAAAAAGCTGCTGGCCCCCGGCGGCTGCCCGTGGGACCGCAGGCAGACCCACGCCACGCTGGTCAAGTACCTGCACGAGGAGGCCGGCGAGGTGGGCCGCGCCGTGAGGAAAAAAGACTGGAAGAACCTTCAGGAGGAACTCGGCGACGTGCTCCTGCAGGTCGTGTTCCACAGCGCGCTGGCCCGCCGGGACGGGCGCTTCGCCCTGGGCGACGTCATAAGGACGATAAACGCCAAGATGGTGCGTCGCCACCCGCATGTTTTCGCCTACGGCAGCGAGAAGTTTTCCACGCCGGCCCAGGTGCTGCGCCAGTGGAAGATAATAAAGAAAGGCGAAAAAGCGCGCGCCGCGCGGGGAAAGAAGGCTTGACCCCTAAAAAGCTGGCGCGCCTCATTTACCCCGGTTTCAGGTTCGGGGCCACGGACCCCGGCCTGGCGCTGCGGCTCGTGGAGCTGGGCGTGGGCGGTTTTTGTTTTTACGGCGGGAAAGCCGCGGAGGTTTTTGAAATGTCCCGGCTGCTGCGCTCCGCCTCCGGGACGCCGCTCTTAATAGCTTCCGATTACGAGAACGGCGCAGGGCAATGGGTTCCGGGCGCCACCGAGCTGCCCTCCAATATGGCGATAGGCGCTTCCGGCTCCGTGGCGCTGGCCAGGCGCAAGGGCGGGATAACGGCCCTCGAGGCCAGGGCTCTCGGCGTGGACTGGGTCTTCGCCCCGGTAGTCGACCTGGGCGCAAAGGCCTCTAATCCGATAGTGAACGTGCGCGCTTTCGGCGCCGACCCGGACCTCGTCTCGGCCCTGGCCGGCGCCTATCTTTCGGGAGTAAGCTCGAAGGGAGCCCTCTCGACTCTGAAGCATTTTCCCGGCCACGGCGACACGGAAGCCGACTCCCACCTGGAGCTGCCCTCCGTGAGCAAGAACCTGCAGGCCCTGTCGGACTCGGACCTGCGGCCGTTCGCGGCGCTCGCGCGGCAGGCGGATTCGATAATGGCCGGCCACCTCATGCTGCCCGGGCTTGACCCGGCGAACCCCGCCTCGCTTTCGAAGGAAATTCTGACCGGGCTGCTGCGCGGGAAGCTGAAATACGGCGGCGTGATAGTTACCGACGCGCTGGAGATGAAGGCCGTTTCGGCCGACGGGCAGGCCGGGGTAAAGGCCTTCCTCGCCGGGGCGGATATCCTGCTGGTTCCGGACGATCCTTTCTCCCTGCACGAGGCGCTGGTCCGCGCCTCCAACGACGGACTTATAACCGCGGCCGCGGTGGAGCTGGCGCTGGCCAGGCAGGACCTGATGGCGCGCAAGCTTTCTCCTTACCGCTCGGCTCCGCCGCCTCTTGATTCGTTGCGCTGCACCGAGCACCTTGCTTTTAACGCCGAGGCGGCGCCCGCCTGCCTGGCCTGGGCTTCCGGGGCGGAAAAATTCAAGGTGAAGCCGGGAGAGACCGTGGGCTATTTCGAGCCGCTTACCTCCCCCGAAAACTGGAGGGGGGCCGCCTTCGCCGAGGAGCTGGTCCGCCTTGGCGCGCGCGTCGTCCCTTACCGGCCCGGCCGCGGCATGAAGCTTGCGGCAGGCTGCTTTTCCAGGCCGCGCGCGGGCAGCGGCCGCATAAACCTGGCGGCCGAAGAGAAAGCCGCGCTCTCGGCCGCGATAGCCGGCGCGGCAGATTCGGCGGCGCTTGCCTTCGGGAGCCCTTTCGTTTTAAAAGGGCTCAGACCTACCTCCGGGCTTTGCGCTTTCTGTTCGCTGGAGGAATTTCAAAAGGGAGCTGCGCGCGCGCTTTTAGGTAAAGCCAGGGCAGGCGGCTCTATGCCGGTTACTATAGGGGAATTATCATGAACGAAACCGCCGCTTTGCAGCAAATTACGGGGCTTGCCCCTCTGGATTACGCCCTGCTGGGCGTCGCCGTCATAGCCTTCTTCTTAATAGCCTATTTCAAGGGCAGGGGAGAAAAAGACACGCAGGACTATTTCCTGGGCAACCGCAAGACCCCGGTCTGGGTGGGGACGCTTTCTTTCGTCGCCACCGAGATAAGCGCGATGACCATCGTGGGCATCCCGCCGATAGGTTTCACCGAGAACCTCCAGTACCTGCAGTTCTTCATCGGCTCGGCTTCCGCCCGGATACTGATCGCCTTCTTCTTTATCCCCGCCTTCTATAAATTCAATTGCACTACCATCTACGAATTCCTGAAGCACCGTTTCGGCGCTGAAACCCAGTACGCCGGTTCGGCTTTCTTCTTCGTGACGCGGCTCTTCGCTTCCGGCGTGAGGCTTTACGCCGCCTCGCTGGCCGTGTCCGTGATCATGGGCTGGCAGCTGGGCTATACGCTGGCCTTTTTCACGCTGTTCAGCATTATGTTCATCGGTTTCGGCGGGATCAAGGCCGTCCTTTGGACCGGCGCTTTCGAAGCCGTGACTTTCTATATCGCGGGCGCGGCGGTGGCCGGCTACCTGATCCTCCACATCGACGGCGGCCTTGCCGGCGCCTGGAGCCTGGCTTCGGAGGCGGGCAAGCTTTCTATCTTTAACGTGGGCTGGGGGATCAAGGACCCCAATGTGCTATGGGTCGCCGTGCTCAACGGGATCTTCGGCTCCATGGCTGCCTTCGGGACCGACCAGGAGCTGATGCAGCGCCTGCTGACGCTTGAGACCCGCCGGGAGAGCCAGAAAACTATCATAGCGACCATCTTTACCAGCTTCCCCGTCACCGCTCTTTACTTGATCATAGGAACGCTGCTCTTCGTCTTCTACAAACAGCACCCGGGGCTGCTTCTGCCCGACAACCCCGACAAAATACTGTCCCACTTTACCGTGCATGTTCTTCCTGCCGGGATCAAAGGGCTGGTTCTTGTCGCAGTAATAATGGCCAGCATAGACTCGCCGTTGAACTCCCTTTCTTCTTCTTTCGTCACGGATATTTACCGGCCGCTGATAAAGAAGGACGGC
>JAVHPG010000290.1:1201-6367 GCA_036170455.1 Elusimicrobiales bacterium | reverse complement strand
GGCGACGGCGGTCTTGCCGGTCTGGCGGTCGCCGATGATCAGCTCGCGCTGGCCGCGGCCTATCGGGATCATTGCGTCGATGGCCTTGAGGCCGGTCTGCAGCGGCTCTTTTACTGGCGCGCGCTCCACGACGCCGGGGGCGATGACCTCCACGGGGCGCTTCTTCTTGGCGTTGATCGGGCCCTTGCCGTCGATCGGGTTGCCGAGCGCGTCCACCACGCGGCCCACCATTTCGGGGCCGACCGGGACTTCCATCACGCGGCCGGTGCGCTTCACGCGGTCGCCTTCCTTGATAAGGGTGTCTGAGCCGAGCACGACGGCGCCGACATTTTCGCGCTCGATATTGAGCACCATGCCGGTAACGCCGCCCTCGAACTCGATCAGCTCGCCGACCACGGCGCTGCTGAGGCCGTAGACGCGCGCGATGCCGTCGCCCACCTGGAGCACCTGCCCGGTCTCGGACAGCTGCGCCTCGGGGATGAATTTTTCTATCCGCCCTTTGATGATTTCTGTGATTTCTTCCGGTCGTATCATAAGATCCTTATAGGAGATTACTTTAGCCTTCCAACAGTACGGCGCGCAGGGCGTCCAGCCTGCCGCGCACCGTGGCGTCTATCAGCGCGTCGCCCACTTTTATCTCGAAACCGCCGATGACCCGCTCTGAAATTATCTGGCTGAGACTAACTTTCTTGCCCGTGACGCAGCCCAGCATCTTGTCTATCCTGGCTACTTCGCCCCCGGAAAGCGCGTAGCGGCTGCTGACCTCGGCCTGCACCACGCCGCAGAAAATATCGTTAAGGGCCAGGCACTGCCGCATCACTTCTTCGAACAGCCCGAAGCGGCCCTGCCGCACCAGCAGGCCGGCGAAACCGGCGGCCGGCCCGGTGATCCCGGCGCCGAGCACCTTCCCCAGCACCTCCAGCTTCACGCCGCTGTTTATCGCCGGGTGGATAAGTATTTTAAGGTGGGGCTTCGTTGCCGAAAAGACCACGCGCAGCGCCTCCAGCCTGGCGAGGGACGCCGTCTGCGCGGCCGCGCTATAAGTCTTTCCGTCCAGGTTCATGTAGGCCCTGGCGTAGCGTTTGGCGAGTATCTTGGCGCTAGAATCCATTCAGCACTCCAGCTTGAGATCGGGCCTTTCTTTTTCGAGCTCGGCCAGGTATTTTGACGCCAGGTCGGTGTTGGCCCGGTGGTCCAGCTGCTTTACCAGGATGTGCTCGGCGGCCATCACGGAAAGCTCGGCCACTTTGTGGCGGAGCTCGCGGGCGGCCTCTATCTTCCGGGCCTCTATCTCGCGCTTGGAAGAGTCCACGATCGCGGCGGCGCTCTTGCGGGCCTCTTCGATAAGCATTTCCTTCTCTTTCTCGGCCGTGGCGCGGGCCTCGTCCATGCGGCGCCCGATCTCCGACTTCAGGTCGGCGAGCTTGGCGTCGAGCTCGGCCTTGAGCTTCTCGGCGTCGGCGCGGGCCGTCTCGGCCGTGTGGCGGTCATGCTTCAGGGCGCGCTCGCGCTCGTTGATCGAATCCATCAGCGGCTGCCAGGCCGTCTTAGACAGCAGCAGCACCAGGAGGCCGAAACAGAGTATCGTCCAGAAAGTCAGGCCGAATTCCGGCCTAATCAATGCTTCCATGTTAAACTCCTAACGATCGAGAATCGAGAATCATGAATCCGGGACTAAGAACCGGGAGCGAAATATTTTCCGCGATTCCCGATCCTCGATCCCTGATTCCCGATTCTTTATTTATGCGCTTCGGTCTGAGCGGCGGCGGCGGGGCCGGCTTCGGACTTGGGCATCGCGAAGTTCATCACGGCCAGCAGACAGATGACCAGGCCGAAGAAGGCGAGACCTTCTATGAGGGCGGCGGCGATGATCATGGTCGTGCGCAGCGCGGGACCGGCTTCGGGCTGGCGGGCGGTTCCGTCGAGAGCGGCAACGGCGAGCTTGCCGATGCCTAGGGCGGCGCCGATAAGCACCAGGCCCGCGCCGAGACCAGCGCCGATGTAGCCAAGTCCGAGGAATGTCATGTCGTTCATTTTTTACTACCTCCGTGTAATATTAAAAACCGTCGCAAATCGTTTAGTGGGGATGCATCGCCGCGCCGGTGAAGATCGCGGTCAGGAACACGAAAACGTAAGCCTGCAGGAAAGCCACGAACAGCTCGAGCAGCAGCGTGAACAGCACCAGGCCTACCGAGATCGGCGCCACGCCGAAACCTATGAGGGCGCTGAGCGAGCCGAAGATGAAGATGAAGCTGATGAAGGCCAGAATGACGATATGCCCCGCTATCATATTGGCGAAAAGACGGATGCAGAGCGCGAAAGCCTTGGTGACCATGCCGATCAGCTCGATAGGGAAAAGCAGGGGATAGAGCCAGCCCGGCACGCCTTTCGGCACGATGTGGCTGAGATAGCCGATCACGCCCTGCTCCCTGATGCCGGCGAAATTTATCAGCACGTATGTGGTGAGCGCGAGCCCGGCGGTGACCGCCAGATTACCTGTGGCCGTGGCCCCGAAAGGAACCAGGCCTATAAGGTTAAGGGTGAGGATGAAGAAGAAGAGGGTGGAGAAGTAGCCCATGTAGCCGTCGCCCTTATGGCCGAGGTTCGGGTACACGACCTCGTCGCGCAGGAAGAGCACGATGATCTCTATGATAGAGCGGAAAGGGGCGAGCGCTTTGGCGCGGCTGCGGATCAGGAGGGGCAGGCCGATGAGCATGAGGAGCGAGGCTATGCCCATCATCAGCAGATGTTTCGAGACGGGGAGGCGGAGGGGCCCCAGGTTTACCCAGGACCAGACATGGTCGACGATGTGGTGCTCAAGTATTTCTTTTAATCCCATTTTTTTTCAGCGGGAACGCCTCAAAAGCCATCTGAACCAGGATAAAGGAAACCGTAAACGAGACCATTAGTATAACTTTTTGATGGCGGAGCATGCAAATTCCGGCCAAAAGAAGCGCGAAGCGAAAAAAAAAGCCCGTAGTAAAAACGAGATAAAAAATTTTATCGGAGGAATCCAGCACCCTCTTCAGGGCCAGCCGCGAGCCCCAGCCACTTAAAGTTCCGAGCGCTGCCCCGCCCAGGATAACCGCGGGGATGCTATTTATCAACGCCGCCCCCGTTCTTCTCGAAAAGTTCGCGCACTACCAGGTAGAAACCGCCGGCCATCCCGCCCGCCGCGCCGCCCAGCATCAGCCAGGGGGCGGTGCCGAACTTTTTATCCAGCCAATAGCCGGCCCAGAAGCCTGCCATCACGGAGACCGCCAGCTCCAGGCCTATCTGGGCGTATTTCCAGTAATTATCTTTATCTTCCACCAGAGTATTTTACCTTAACTTGGGCGGGCGCGGCGCGTACCCGCCGGCTATTTAAATGTTAAAATAAATTTATGGCCGACAGCCCTGGCAAAAAGATACTCCTTGTGGACACCGACGAAGCCTCGGCTCTGGGGCTGGCCCTTTTCCTGCAGGGCCACAGCTACCTCACCCAGACCGTGGCCGACCAGTACCAGGCCCTGACCGCCGTCCAGAACTGGAAGCCGGACCTGGTGATAATAAATATCCTTATCCAGGCCTTCAGCACCCTGGATTTCATCAGCGAGCTGAAGAACAGCCCCTTTACGGCCTCCCAGAAAATTATCGTCTTCTCGCAGACGCCCGACGCCGGCATCGTCACCGGCCCCTCGCCTAAAGTCTGCGGCTACCTCACCAAGCCGGTGGACTTCGAGGCCCTCAAGGCCCTGCTGAACAAATGCGCGCCGCAGCAGGGGCGGCAGCGGACCGTGATGGTGGCCGACGACGACACCGAATTTTCCGACCTCCTCAAAATGTTCCTGGAGGCAAATAACTACAAAGCGCTGATGGCAAGCGATCCGCTTAAGGTCATGGAGCTCCTGCGCTCCGGCAAGCCGGACGCCCTGCTGCTGGACATCATGATGCCCGGCAAGGACGGCTTCGCGATCATGCAGGAAATGCAGGACTCGGCCGACACCTCGGAGATCCCGGTCATAGTCCTCAGCGCCCTGCGCCTGGAGAATTACCAGGAGCGCGGCATCCTTACCGGCCTCCCCGAGATAGTGTCGCGCGAGATCCCCGGCGACCTGCTTTTAAAGCTTATCGAGGAGCAGACCTCCCCGGACGGCGCGGCCGCGGCGCCGGAGAAAGCGGCCCGCCCGCGCGTTCTGATCGCGGACGACCAGACCGAGCTGCTTCTCCTTATGAAAGAAATGGTGGAGTTCGCCGGCTTCGAAGTGGTCACGGCCAATGACGGGGCCGAGGCTATGACCGCCGTTTTCGAGACGAACCCCGACATCATCGTCCTGGACAATAATATGCCCCGGAAGATGGGCCTGGAGGTGGCGCAGGACCTGAAGAACAACCCGGTCTTCGCGCATATCCCCATCATCATAGTCACCGGCGCCGGGGAGAAAAGCACAAAGCTGAAGGGCCTCAGCATGGGCATAGACGATTACCTTATAAAACCGGTGGATACGGACGAGCTTATCGCCCGCATCAGGATGATCCTGAAGCGCAACAAGCAGGTCCTGGACACCAACCCGCTTTCGAAACTGCCCGGCAACCCTTCCATACAGGCCCGCGTTGAGCGCGAGATACAGAAAGGCGGCGAATTCGCCGTGCTTTACCTCGACCTGGACAATTTCAAGGCCTATAACGACAATTACGGCTTCGAGGCCGGCGACCGCGTGATAAAAGCCACGGCGAATTTGCTGGTGAAGCTGACCATACAGAACGAGCAGTCGCAGGATTTCATCGGCCATATCGGCGGCGACGATTTCATAGTGATCACGGCTTTCGACAAATCGGAAGAGCTGGCTAAGCGGATCACCAGCGCTTTCGACGAGATCTCCCCCTCCTTTTACAGCAAGGCGGACAGGGAGCGCGGCTCCATCGTTTCCACGGACCGGCAGGGGAATATCAAGAAATTCGCGCTGCTTTCTATTTCCATCGGCATAGTGCATAACCATACCCGCCCGCTGCATTCTTTCGCGCAGGTCAGCAATATCGGTACCGAGCTGAAAAAAGCGGCCAAAGCCGCGAACAAGAGCCATTACACGGTGGACCGCCGCAGGGACTGACCAAAAACTCCATAAAATGAAGGGGGCGGCCCGTTGGGGACGCCCCTTACTGCTTGGCCGCTTATTGGCGCGGCGT
>JAVHPG010000290.1:0-1101 GCA_036170455.1 Elusimicrobiales bacterium | reverse complement strand
CTGCGGGTTGTTTCCCTGCCCGGGATTGTAGATAGCGGGGACGACCTTCGCGGGACGCTGCTGCTGCTGCGCCCGCTGGCGCTGGGATTCGTCCAGGTATTTTTCCATCTCGCTCTGGGGGATAAGCGACGCCACTTCCTTTATCATAGTGATATCTTCGCCGCGGCCGCCTTCCTGGGAATAAACATTAGCCCGGCCCGGCGCCTGGGTGTAAGGGTTGCGCGGGTCCTCTACTTTAGTCTCCCCTGAATTGTACACATAGTCCACGCCGCCGCGGACCAGAATTCCCTCTATCTTGAAGGTCTTCGCATTGAAGACCGGGCTGCCTGAATTGCCGCCGAAAGTGTCGAGATCGGCCACGAAATAGCCTTCGCCTATGCTGCGCACGCTTCCATTTGTGGCTACTTTGACCGGCAGGCCGCTGGGGTAGCCAATGACGGCCAGTTTTGCGGTCTGGCTGATATTGCCGCGGTTAAGGGCCAGGGGGTAGCGGCCGCTGGCTTTGCGGTCCAGTTTAACTATGGCGTAATCCGCGCCTTTATCGTCGACTTTATGCGCTATTACGGATTTGCAGGAATAGACGTTCTCCGCGGGGAAGGTGGAGGGCATCTGGCCGGCGCTGGTGACGGCGTAGCCGAAGACCATCTTTACTTTCGCACAGGGGCCGCCGCGGGGGTCGGGCTGGAAGCAGTGGCCGGCGGTGAGGACGGTGTCCTCGCCTACGAGTACGCCTGAGCAATAGGCTCCCACGGGCTGGTCGCCGAAGCGCTCGCCTTCCTGCAAGTTCTGCTTTCCTTTTAAAGTAAGACCCTTAAGTTTATAGAGGCCGGTAGCCTCGTCCCTGGGGAGGGCGGCTTCGGCGAACATGGCTACGGTGGACTCGGCGAACTTGCGCATTACTTTGTCGGCGGCGTAATAATCCACCCTGTCGTCAGTGCCGTAGATGGAAACGGGGATGATATTGGGATTGCCGCGGCCATTGCCGCCGGCGCGCAGGAGGGCGCCCCCGTTAAGGAGGGCGGCTACGAGCAAGGTTAAGGTCACTATCCTGCGTTTCATAGTTATATTATGAGGTATGGGTTGACGAAAGTCAATCCCCAT
>JAVHPG010000289.1:0-1366 GCA_036170455.1 Elusimicrobiales bacterium | reverse complement strand
TAAATCCATATTTATATCTATATTATAGCAATTGAAAGGATTGGAACTGAATGATAAAGGGGATACATTGAGAAAAATCTGGAATCGGGGGTCGGGAATCGGGAATCAACAGCAAGAACCGTAACCTCAAGATTCAGTAAGATATTTAATTAGGCCGGTGATTTGACGGCTGACTTCGTCAGCGAGGGTATAAGCTTTATTGAAGTCGAAAATTCCGACTTCAATGGCTCAGACGAACCAGGCAAAGGCACCTCACGAAAACAACAGGCGGGAGGCGGTGTTAAAGAAGTTTTCTTACCCATTCCATGTAGCGCTCTACGCTGAGCTTTAACGGAAGGGCGTCTTTTTCTGAGTAGGATTTGTCGATATATTCTATCAGGTTTTTCTGGGCCAGGATCTCCCCCAGTCTCCTTGCTTGTTTGGCTACGTCCGCATCCCGGATCTTTGCCTGCAAGAGTCCGATCACATCCTGGTGGGAATCGGAGGAAGATCGAACGCCGGCGTGTTTTACCAGTAACGCGTCCGTTGCCGATATGCAGCAGTGGACGCCCGCCAGACCCGCGGCATTCCAATTTTGTTTCTGCGCTGCGTCGACCATCGTTTCGAAAAACTCCATTGCCTTGCCCCAATAAATTGTGTGGCGTTCACGCGAGACTTTCTTTGAGTGGATCTCTTTTGGCGTCATATTCCCCCCTATAATATTTCGGTCATTAATTTGCCGCAAATTACCCTTCCGGTTTTAAGCACGGTGCGGGTAAAGTCGTCTTTTTGTCTATACTTACCGCGGAACTCCTTAAGGGTAAGTACTACGGGAGCCAGGGGATAATGGCAGCGGGTCAAAACCCCGGCGCTGCTCCCGGTAAAGTAAGAAAGCACCTCTTGTTTATCTTTACCGTCTTCAATTAAAGCCAAAAGATCTATATCGCTGGCGCCTCGCAGCTGGCCGCGGGCAGCGCTCCCGAAAAGAACAAGTGATTTAACTGATGGCGGCAAACCGCGGCTCAGGTCGCGCAGCAAATTGTCCAGCCAGTTTTTTTCACTCTCAAAAATCACGCGGGCCACATCTGTAACCACCCAATGGCGCCGGTTAAGGGTGAACAAGTGGGCCGGAGCCGCTATTGTCAGCTCCACGATCCCCAATGCGGCCAGTTCGTTAAGGACCTTATGGGCCTGCTGCGGGCTCAGGCCTGTGCGCCTGGCAGCTTCGCGGCCGGTAAGGCCTGAGGCCGATTCGTATAGGCAGCGCAGAAGCTGTATACGGGATTTTCCTGAAAAAACACTCTCCATGATTGATGTCGTCATATTTGATAGACAGTTGTCTGATATATATTACATCTTAATTTGCTGCGTTTCAAGGGCTGCGACG
>JAVHPG010000288.1:0-1369 GCA_036170455.1 Elusimicrobiales bacterium | reverse complement strand
GCCCAGGAACCCGGCGCCGCCGGTGAGCATTATGCGCTTGGACGCAATTGAGGGGACTGGGTAAGGTGTTAAGCTGGGAGCACGGTTTTCAGGGTATCAATGCCAGTGAAACGGATCTTGAAGCCTCCGACATTTTTTTCGTACGGTTTGTCTATATCGCTTGATAATACCAAGTTCTCTCCCTGCGGGTAACGCCGCCTGAAGACGCGCAAGGCCGCGGGGTCGAATTTTGCGGCCTTCCACTTGCATTCTATAGCCATAGGCGGCCGGCCGCGCTTTTTAAGCACGAAATCGATCTCATGCCCGGCTTTGTCGCGCCAGTAGTTTATGTCCGTGCTTTGAAGAACGCTAAGCATCTCGTTTAAAACCAGGTGCTCCCACAGAATTCCCTTATCATCCTCGCGCAGCGTGTCCCAGCCCCGGAAAAAGCACAGGAAGCCGGTGTCAAAGCCGTATACTTTGGGGGCCGTCACTATTTCATTAGCCAGGCGGCTGGAAAAGGGGCGTACCGGGTAGGCCACGCCGGTGGCCTCCAGGACTGAAAGATAATTTGCGATGGTGCCGCGGCCGACTTCGCAAGGGGCGGCAAATTTTGAGGCCTCAAATATCCCCCCGCTTTGCGCGAAGACAAGTTCCACAAATTTAAGGAAAGCCGATCTTTTCTCAAGTTTAAACAGGTCCTGCACGTCCCGGGCCCAATATGAATCAAGCCATTCCTGATAATCCTTCTCCGGGTAGGTGTCGGCAAGAATAAAAGGAGGCAGGCCGCCGCGGTGGAGACGAAGATTCAGATCGGTGATCTTGAAATCCTCCGAATCGGAGGCGTTCATCGGCGTAAGACTGATCTCGGTTTTTCTGCCGGTAAGCGTGTCTTTAAATTTAGCCGAGGCTGATAGCGTGGATGAGCCGGTGGCGATTATTTTAACGGTCGGGAAGTGGTCGTGGGATATTTTTAATATTTCGGAAGGGTTATCCAGTCTATGAATTTCGTCAAGTACGAGCAGCTTCCCGGTTTTTGACGCCAGAAACATTTCCGGGTCCGACAGCATGCTCCTTACCCTGGGGAGTTCACAGTCGAAGTATTCAGCGCCGGGAAAACCGGAGGAGAGTACGGTTTTACCAGAGCGCCTTATTCCTGACAACCATACAATAGGCCGCCTGGCAAGTGCTTGATCAATTAGACTCCGCCAGTATTTTCTCTCAACCATACGGCTTACAACATAGCATATAGTACAACCAGAAGCAACATGCGGAGACGGATTTGTAGGGATTTTTTAAAATGCCGGGGCGGCGGCAAGTAGAAACATCCTGCTATGCTGGCGGTAGGCCTGGGACTGCACCAGGAGCATCTTTTTGGCCAGGCCGTAGG
>JAVHPG010000287.1:0-1374 GCA_036170455.1 Elusimicrobiales bacterium | reverse complement strand
AAGGAAATTCCCCCCGCGCGGCCAGGCTATGTAGTCCCCGTACGCAAGTATTGTATTATACGGAGTAGCCCGCTTTATTTTAATTTTTAGCCGATGATCCGCTGGAAAGGAAAGGCTCATGAAAGTACTTCTGGTTGAAGATAATGCGCTTACCAGGCACACGATAAAGGCCCTGCTGACCAAGCTTGGGCATGAAGTAGTGGCGGAAGCCGAGAACGGCGATATCGCCCTGGAACATTTCACTAAATTCAAGCCTGAAGTGGTCTTCCTGGATATCATCCTGCCGGGGAAGTCCGGCCTCGAAGTGCTCGAAGAGATCCTGAGCATGGACCCGAAGGCGCGCGTGGTCGTAATTACCGCGGTGGACCAGGACGAGATAGACCAGCGCCTTTACGACAAAGGCGTCCACGCCGTGTTGCGCAAGCCTTTCTCTTTCGGCGATTTTAAAGTGCTGATGAAGGGGCTGGGCGCCAAGGGCGCCGGCCAGGCCGGTACGCTGGAGGGCATCGCTTCCGCCGCCATGGAGCGGTGCGCCGGGAGGCTGTCCAGGATCTCCGCCGGAAAATGGAGCGTAGTAAGCGTGCGCGTGTCGCAGGGCAGCATGGAAGAAATAGTCCGCAAGCACACTATCTCCGGGGCCTCCGGCTTCGCGGTCTATTTCAGCGTGGCGGGCAAATATCCTTTCACCTCGATGGTAATCTTCAAGCCGGAAGATATCGGCGTCGTCTCACGCGGCTTTTTGGGTTTAACCCGGCTGCCGGGCCTCAGCCAGGCCCAGGAGCTCCTGTTCTCGGAGCTAGCGAACATCATCCTTAACTCGGTTATAAGCGCATTATCGAACAAGCTTAAACACGGCTTCCTCCCCTCGACGCCCAAATGCGTGAAAGGCGAGCCGCGCTTCCTGCTGGAAGCCCTTTGCGAGACCCTGACCAGCGACCAGCTCTATTCCGTGGCGGCGATCACCCTGGACCTGAAATACGGCGAAGACACAGCCCGCAGCGAAGCCGTGGTAGTGATCCCGGAGATCCTGTCCGAAGCTTTGGCGGCGGCCTAGGCCGGGCAGCCGGGCCGATGCAGCCGGCTGGCGATAGGCGGGCGGCTTCCAAAAATCTTATAATGTCTATGAAGTCGCCGACTTAGCTCAGCGGTAGAGCAACTGTTTTGTAAACAGTAGGTCATCGGTTCAAATCCGATAGTCGGCTTATAATTTTGCCCGCGGTGCGGGGTATTTGCTAAAATATCCACTCACGGCCTCTTCGTCTAGCGGTTAGGACGCCGCCCTCTCAAGGCGGAGATCACGGGTTCGAATCCCGTAGGGGCCGCCAAATTTTAGAAGTCCGCAGTTCGGCAGAATTGAGCCCCGCCCGCTCCCGC
>JAVHPG010000286.1:0-6432 GCA_036170455.1 Elusimicrobiales bacterium | reverse complement strand
TTATCCGGAGGATGGCTCTTCCGCCTATTCAGCCACGGGGATAAGCGGCACGGCCGACGATCCGGTTTCCGGGATAAACTCCGTGGATGTAGTCCTGCGCAGGCTGTCCGACGGGAAATGGTGGAAGAACAGCCAGTCCCTGTGGGAAAGCACCGGAACTCCGGAAGCTCTTCTGGCCGGAACCACCCCGTATTGGACCTGGAACTTCCAGAACTATCTGCGTGACTCGCTTGCGAACGGCGCTTCTTATTACGCCAGCGTAAGGGCCTCCGACGCCTCGTCCCCGGTCAATACCGGCGCGTTCTACGCGCAGGGCTCCACGTTCACTTATTATGACGCGACGCCACCGCCGGCCTCTATTCTGGCGGCCTCGCCGGGAAGCGTCAGCGGAGCGGTCAATCTGTCCTGGCGCACTGCCGGCGATAATGCCGCCACCGGTTACCTGCTTTCGGGGAGCTTTAAAATAGCTTATTCCACTTATTCAGGGGCGGAACTTTCCACGGCCTCGGCGCAGGTTACGATAACCACGGCTACTCTTACAGCCGGGACGACCCAGCTTAAAATTCTGTCCGGTTTCAACGCTTCCACCACCTTCTACTTCGCGCTCTGGACCGCCGACGACGCGCAGAACTGGTCGCTGCCCTCCAACGAGGCCTCCGCCGTTTCCGGCGCGCCGGATACCGGGGCGCTTACCGGCAGGGTGACGGACGCTTCGACGCAGCCGGTCACGGGCGTGCTGGTGGAGGCCATCGGCCCTTCCGGGGCCGTGGAGGGGAACGATTATACGGATATCTTCGGCAATTATTCCATCCCTGCCCTTAATTCTTTATACCTCACCATCAGGGCGGTCTGGACGGCGCAGGATATCGAAAGTTCCGTCTCCAAGGACGGGATCCCCAACGGCGCTTCAGGCGTGAACTTCACTCTGAGCGTGACCTACCAGCTGGCCACTATCTCCGGCTTTATCCCGTCAAGCTATATCCCGAAGCACGCGGCACCGCGTCCGGCGGGCGCGCGCTATACCACGCGCGAGGTGCGCCCGTCTTCAGGCTCGGAGCCCTTCATCGAGCTCTACAGCCGCGGCCGGCGCATCGGCGCGGCCTTCACCGATCCCTCCGGCGCTTTCTCGGTCCCGAACCTCCTGCCCGGGACCTACGGCCTGCGCGTTTATAACGGCTCGGATTACAGCAAGATGGAAACCGTCATTCTGCGCCCCGGCCAGAACCTGGTGTTCACGCCTAAATGGGACTTGCTTAACAAGGCTGGCGTTTACGCCTATCCGAACCCGGCCAATACCGCGGTGAATTTCCACTTCACTTCTGACGCGACCGAGGCGGAGGTGGAGATCTTTGATATTACCGGGCGTCTGGTGAAGAAACTTACGAATGTGTCTGACGATAGTGCCGTGGTACCCGGAGTGAACAGCAAGAAGCTCTACTGGGATATCTCTCACGAAAGTATCGCTTCCGGAGTCTACTTGTATATATTGCGGGTAAAGAAAAGCGCTACGGGCGAGTCTGAAAAAGTCGTGAAGAAATTCGCGGTGATACGGTAAACTAAGGCGCGGCTAAAATTAGTTATAATTTAAAATTCAACATGAAATTGAACAATGTATCCGCTTCCCTGCTTCTCGCTGTCTGTCTCGCGGCTCCCGCCCGGGCTATGGACAATGCGAGCCTTCAATTTACCGTAGCGGCTCCCGACCCCGTGATGGCCGGCGAGGAAGTGAAGCTGCAGACCCTGGTGGTCAATACCGGAGACACCACCTGGACCCAGGGCACCTACTACTGGATAGGCGAGATCTACGCCCTGGAGGGGGAAGATAAACGGTTTATAACGCAGACCGAGTCCGTCTCTCCCGCCGAGGACGTTCTTCCCGGCGCCGCGCAGGGAGTCCAGCTTCCTTTCGTGGTTCCGGACAACCTGCAGGGCCGCCGCCTGCTCTACCGCGTTTTCCTCATCAAGGGAGGGAAGCGCATACTTGAAACCGACTATAAAGGCTTCCAGGTTATCGAGAAAGAGCTGCGCCCTCCCATGCCGGAGGACTTTAAAATAGGCGGCGACGTGTCTTTCACTTACAGGAACGCCAGCCGCGACGGCTGGGACAACCACCAGGCGATCACCGCCGCTAATTTCGTCGGCAAGATCCGCCAGTCCTCCTTCCTCTTCAATACCTATATAGTGAGCACCTACCACAGGCCGATCACGCCCACTATAGTCCTGCTTAATTATTACGCACCGTGGGGGAACCTCAGCGTAGGCGATATCTCCCCGTCCCTGACGCCCCTTTCCCTTGACGGCCAGGGCATGCGCGGCGTCTCGGTCGAGCGGGCCAGGGGCAAGCTCTCCCTCATCGCCCTGATAGGCCGCATAGTGGCCCCCGAGGAACCCGGGCCCAACAGCGGCGGGCGCTTCGCCAGGTATTCGGGCGGTTTCAAAGCCGGCTGGCAGTTCAGGCCCAACCTCAGGATCGCGGTCGACGCTGTGATAAGCCGCGACGACGAGCACTCCATAAATATCACCACCACCGCCATCACCCTCAAGCCGCAGCAGACCGCGGTTTACGGCGTCAACGCGGAATGGAAATTCCTGAACGGCTTTGCGCTTAACAGCGATTTCCAGCTCAGCTCCTACAATCCGGACATGAACGCCGCCGGGCCGGCGGTGGGCGGGTCGGCCTGGAAGCAGGAGCTGAAGTACCGCGCGGCGATGTTCACCGCCCGGGGCGCCCTCTCGCGGATCGACCCCAAATTCTATTCCTTCGCCAGCCCGTCGGTGATCTCCGACCGGCAGATCATTGACGGCGAACTGGGGATCTTCCCGGCTGACTGGACCACTTTCTCCCTGGCTGTTAATAAATATTCAGATAATCTCGCCTCCGACCCGGCCAAGACTACAACGGAGCAGACGCAGACCACGATCGCAAATATGCTGCGCCTTAACAAGACGGTGGTGAACACCTCCGTCATGACCAATGCCGCAAAGGGCAAACCGGAGGGCGTCCAGGATAACCAGACCACCACGCTGAATTTATCCGTCACCCAGCCGGTGGCCGCGCATACGCTCAGCGCCGGCTTCCAGACCAGCTCCTTCAAGGACAAGACCCGGCTTTCCCACGACCTCGACAGCTCCCTCATCTCTTTAAACGGGTCTTTCAAACTTACCAGGAAGCTTTCTCTGTCCACCGGCATGGTAAATTCCGCCAGCAAGGACAAGATAGATTCCACGACGGGAAAAAATACCAGCATTACCGGCAATGTCTCTTATTCGATGCCGCGCCGGGGGATGGCCGTGCAGTGCTGGACTACCATGTCCTCGGCGAAGAACGACTCGCTCTTCTCGCCCACGGATTCAAGCTCCCTTTCGGTCAATGTGGAAACTGTCTGGCTGAAGAACCAGAATTCCAGGTTTACTTTCGGGCTGGGCGGGATTTCCAGGAAAGATAATATTAACCCCGGAAACGACTCGAGCGAGGTTAATATGATGACAAGATACAATTATTCTTTCTAACGGCGGAAAAGGGGACGGGCTACTTTAATCTGAATTAAAGTAGCCTGTCCCCTTTTCTTAGTTTTTGGCGGAGGGTTTTGAGGGGGCGGCTTTTTCCAGGGCGTCCAGGTACTCTTTCAGCTGCTCGTCTTCGGGGGAGAGGCCGAGGGCTTTCTGCCAGGCGCGCCTGGCCTGCCGGTAATCCTTAAGCTGCAGGTAAGCCGAGCCGGCCCGCTTGAGGGCGGTAATGTCGTTCGGCTCCAGCCTGAGCACGCCCTCGAGCTCCTTCACCGCGAGGTAGAACTTGGAATCATAGATCTGGTGCAGCGCCATTTCTTTCTTATGTTCGAGAACCCCCGCGTTCTCGGGCTTGGTGTCGTTGAGCTTCAACTGGGGAGCTTCTTCCTCCAGCGTGGCCGTAAGCCGGGCGAAAGCTTTTTCCGAGGGGGCCAGTTCCGAGGCGTAGCGCAGGGCGTCGTAGGCGAAGGGGAGGTCCTCTTTCTCTCCCAGCCAGGCGGAGATCCCTTCCGAGGCGGCGTTCCAGGCCTTGGTGGCCGAGGGCTTGGCGGGGACCAGGGCGGAGATCCTGCGGAGCCGGCCCTGAAGTTTGATGTAAAAGGGATTTGTCTGGTCCGTCGCCAGCAGCTCCTCCAGCTTCATCAGGGCGTCCGAATATCGGCCTTTTTCGAGCAGCTTGTTCAGCGCGCCTTTCAGGTCGGCGGAAGAGCCGGCCATTTTTTTGCGGGCGTCCTCTATCATGTTCTTTGCGGTCGTCTGCTTGGGGTCGGCGCGAAGCACCATGTTCCAGTGCTCTATGGCTTTGGAATAGTCTCCCGCGACATAGTAGCCGAAAGCCTTGTCGTAATATTCCTTGATCTCGGCGCTTCCGGTGGGCGCGGCGACCTGCGCTATGACGGCGGGGGCGCAGCAGGCGAGCAGCGCGCAAATTAGGGCGTAAGTTCTCATGTTTTTCCTTCCTGTATCTCCGCCTGGCGCATTATTATTATCTCTATCCTGCGGTTCTTCAGGCGGCTGGCGTCGCTGTCGTTCGGGGCGGCCGGGCGGTATTCGCCGTAGCCGAAGGCGGTCAGCCTGACCGGCGGCACGCCTTTTTTAACCAGGTAGTTTATGACGGAGAAAGCCCTCATGATGGAGAGCTCCCTGTTCGAAGCGAATTTGCGGCCAAGCATCCTGGCGGAGTCGGTATGGCCTTCTACAATAACCTTGTTGTCCATTTTCAGCAGGCTGGCGGCTACCGGGTCAAGCACGCCCCGGGCGGTGTCCTTCAGGTCGGCGGAGCCCGAATCGAAAAGTATCGGCGAAGAAAAAGTCAGCTTTATCCGCGAGGTGGTCACTTCAAGGCCGAGGCTGCCCTCCTCGATCTCCTTCTTCAGCTCCTCTTCCACCTTCTTTGCAGCTTCCATTTCCTTGACTTTTTTAGCGGCCGATTTCACGCCGAGCTCTTTCTGCAAATTGGCTATGGCTGCTTCGTATTCCGGCTTCTTCTGGTTGAAAGAGAAAACGTAGAGGGCGAGGAAAAGGATGACCAGGCAGGACATCAGGTCCGCGAAGGGCACCATCCAGAGCTGTGAAGTGTCTTTTTTGCCGCTCATTTGCGTGAGACTATTATCTCTATCCTGCGGTTAAGCGCGCGGCCGCCCGCCGTGTCATTGGAAGCCGCCGGGCGGTTTTCGCCGTAGGCGGCGGCTATCAGGCGCTCCTGCGGCACGGCGTATTTGGCCGCCAGCAGCTCCACCACCGCGTCGGCGCGAGCGGCCGACAGCTCCCAGTTGGTGGCGTAGTCGCCCGACTTGATGGGGACGCTGTCGGTATGCCCTTCGACGATAATATCGTTCGGAAGCTTATTGAGGACCTGCGCCACCGGCGCCAGCACGCCGGAAGCCGTTCGGCCGAGCTTCGCCTTGCCGGAGGCGAAGAGCACCGGGGCGGCGATATTTATTTTTATCTGCTTGTCGGTGATCTGCACTTCGGCCATGTCTTTCATGCCGGCTTTATACAGCTCTTCGGCCAGCTTTTTCGCGATATCCTCTTCCGTAAATTTCTTTACGATCTCCTCGGCCTTCTTTTCTTTCTGTTTCTGCGCGTTCTCTTTGTCAAAGCCGTCTATGAAAACGGCTTTGGCCTCGCTCTCCGGATGGATGCTGAAGACATAAAGGATGAGGAAGAAGAGCATCAAATTGGTCATGATGTCCGACAGCACGACCAGCCAGAGGGGGTTCTCCTCCACCTTACGCTTGGAGTAGCGCTCTATGAAGAATTTCATTTAACTATCGCTTTCGCCTTGCGCCGGAGGGCCAGCGAAAGGTAGCCCTCGAGCTTCTTTGAAACGAGCCACGGCACGTCGCCCTCGTAGATGGAGAGCACGCCCTTGGCGATGATCTCGCGGCTGAGGATATCCTCGTCGGAATGGTAGCCGAGCTTGCTGGCGATGGGGAGGAAGATGAAGTTGGCGGAGAAGATGCCGTAGAAGGACGCGGTCATGGCTATGGCCATGGAGGAGCCCATCATCTGGGGGTTCTGGATGTTGCGGAGCACCTGCACGACGCCGATCAGCGTGCCCAGCAGCCCGAAGATGGGGGCGAAGGTCCCGGCGGAGTTGAAGACATTGGTCTGCTGCTGGTGGCGCAGCCGGGTGGTATTGATATCGTTCTCCATGCGCTCGCGCAGGATGTGGATGTCCACGCCGTCCACCATCATCTGGCAGGCGTCCGTCATGAAAGGATGGGGCAGCCTGCGCAGCTCCGCAGCGATGGCCCCCAGGCCGTTCTTTTTGCCGATCTCGGCGAGGCTGACCAGGGACCTGACAAGCTCCGAGATCGGCGGGCGCTTTGGGGGGAAGAGGACCATGACGAAGGAGGACTTCGTCCATTGCAGCGCCGCCCAGGGGTAGGCTATCATCACTGAGCCCAGGGTTCCGCCGAA
>JAVHPG010000285.1:0-1378 GCA_036170455.1 Elusimicrobiales bacterium | reverse complement strand
TCCAGCGCTTCGCCGACCACCTCGATATTGGAGTCAGCCTCCAGCAGCATTTTCACGCCCGAACGCAGGATGGCATGGTCGTCGGCAATCAGCACGCGGATTTTTTTACTCATGGAAATCACCGTGATTAAAATCTTTTGAACACGGATTACACGGACAGACACGGAAAAAGCGCGGATTTTTTTTGGTCTTTCCGTGAAATTCAGTGTAATCCGTAAAATCCGTGTACTGAATTATGGCAACTCTCAAAGAACCAAGTTCTTTACTCATGGTTGGTCTCGCTTTCGATGGGGATGCGCAACAAAATTCTCGTGCCAGAGCCGAGTCGGGTGTCAATGGTCAACTGTCCGCCGCATTGGGCGATGCGCTCCTGCATCCCCAGCAGTCCCAGTCCGCGCGGACTGGCTTGCGTGGATTTGATTTCATCCAGCGCAAAGCCTTTGCCGTTGTCCATAATCTCGGCTTCAAAAATTCCCTTTTGATAGGCGCAGGTAATTTTGACGCGCGTGGCGCGCGCATAGCGGAGGATGTTGCTGAGCGCCTCTTGCAAGGTGCGATAGACGGCGGTCTCCACTTCGGCGGGCAGGCGCGAGGTGAAGCGGCTGGCTTCCATTTCAAAGTGGATGCCGCTGCCCGCGAAGACGCGCTCGGCTTGCGAGCGGATGGCGGAGACCAGCCCCAAATCATCCAGTTCGGAGGGGCGCAGCGCCAGGATGATGTCGTACATGCGCTCGGTCGTATCCGCAACCAGACCTTGAACCTGATCCAGTTGCTGACGGGCGCGCGGCGGGTCGCTCTGGAACAGTCGGCGGGTGGCTTCCAACTGAAATGAGATTCCGCCCAGGGCTTGCCCCAGATCGTCGTGGATTTCGCGCGCGACGCGCCGCCGTTCATTTTCCTGCGCGCCGATGACACGCTTCAAAAGTTCGCCGCGTTCGGAACTGCGTTGCTGCAACTGCTCGGAGAGTTCCTGCGTTTTGAAGGCGTTGACTTCGATGCGCTGTCCCATCTCGTTGAATGCGTCCGCCAGTTGACCGATTTCATCGGGCGATTGGGCGGGCAGGCGCAAATTAAATTTTCCCTGACCAAACTGACTGAGCGCGTCCAGCAGATGCACCAGCCGCTGAATGACCAGCCCGTTCAGCGCCAGATTGACGACGAGTATCGTGACCAGCAACATGCCCAGCGACCAGAGAATATTCTCGCGGAAAGCGGATGCCAGCGGCGCTTCCAACGGAGCCAGCGGAGTATCGGTTAGGAGCAAGCCAAGATGTTTGCCATCGTCCGCGTGACAGGCGGAGCAAGCCGCGCCGTTCTCGATGGGGAACATACTGCGGAAGACGCGCTCGCCGCTTCCCGCCGTCACCACCAGGCTGGC
>JAVHPG010000284.1:0-6448 GCA_036170455.1 Elusimicrobiales bacterium | reverse complement strand
TCACGGCACTGCCGGAGGCACGGTCAAGCCCGGCGCTGAGCGCAGCCTGGTGCCCGAAATTGCGCGACAGGCTTACGATCCTGACGGCCTGGTCCGAGGCGCCCAGTTCTTTCATGACCTGCAAAGAATCATCCGAACTTCCGTCGTCCACTAAAATCACCTCGTAGCCTTCGCCAACGGACCGCATGACTTCCGTAAGCCTGGAGTGAAGCTCGCGAAGCGAACCGGCCTCGTTGTAAACCGGGATTACGATTGAATAGACCGTAACTGCCATTATTTCCGCTCCTTTTTAAGCCACACGGTATAGGACCCGAAAACATGCTCGGCGTACGAAGCTGAAAGGATTTTTCTCACGTCCGGAGAATCAAAAACCTTAGCCTGCTGCTCCGCTGTATTGGTGCCAAGGCCGCAAATTACGGCCGCAGGGCTGACCTGCGCCTCGTAGGAGAGAAAGCCGGCAGGGCTGCTCCAGGCTGTTGCCGGCATCAGCAGCGCGCGCTTATTTCCGGCCGCGTAAAGGGTCTCATAAGCCCCTATTACCGGGTCCGCGGGGCTGGTATGCTCGCGCACGAACACGGCGGCTTCCCTTGCGCCGCTGGTGCCGTAGGCATAGGTCGTCGAATAGCCCGCGGCCAGCTGGAAAGCGTTCTGCGAGATATTGTAGCCAAAAGCGAAGCACAGCGAAACCAGGAAAAAAGCGCGGCCCGGTTTCCAGCCGGCCAGGCCCGCGGCCGCGGCAAGCAGGACCGCAAAGGGCGCGAAATATATGAGCGCTGAAAAGGCGGCCTTACCGAATGCGGAGCCAGCCCCGCCCGCAAAAGCGAAACGGGCCAGGTTCTGCGCGTAAAGAACGGCGTCACCCACCGCAAAACGGTGATAAAGAAAAGCGGCGATGGAAATTGAAAAAAGCGCCGCGAAGTCCCTGGCCCGCAGTTCAGCCAGCTCGCGCGAGAAACGGGTTCCGGCGGCCAGGCAGAAAAACGCAAGCGCCGGGACCTGGTATTTAGGAAAGCCCCCGCCGGCCCCCCTGACCGCGGTATAGCCGAAAAAGATCAGCGCCCCGAGGAGCAGGAAGCCGTTCACAACCGATTCCCTCTCCCCCTCCGGCCGGGGCAGGAAAGAGGCCGCAGCGGAGAACAGCAGGAACGGGGAAACCCAGGCCGCCCCTCTCATCAGGTCGGCCGAAAAGCGCAGCAGTTTTTCCCAAAGCCCTCCTGAAGGCAGGCCGGCGGCAAGCTGCGGTATGGGGTAGGCCAGCGGGCCTGAAAAATATTTAATCCCCACTACCAGGAGGCAATACAAGGCCCAGGAAAGAACAAAAAGCCCGACCCCGGCTGAAAAAATCCCCAGTTCCCGCTTAAAGCCATCCTGATCTTTTTCAACCGCGCGCCAACCGAGAAAGAAAAACGGCAGCACCAGCGAAGTCGTGAATTTGGCCCACAGGCAAAGGCAGAAAAGTGCGGCTCCGGCAGCGGGGCCATAAGCAGAGGGCTTCCTCCTGAAGTGAACTACGGCCCAGCTGAACAGCAGCAGCAGCGGCGGCAGCAGGCCGGTATCCGCCGCTCCGATAATGGTGGAACCCTGTATAACCGCGGGGGTTAAAAGAAAAAGCGCCATGGCCGAAGTGAAAGCGGCTGCGCCGGCGCCGAGGGACCGGGCCAGCAGAAAAAGGGGCACGCAGGCGGAGAGTATCAGAAAAACACCCATTAACCGCGCGGCGCGGACGTCGGGACCGGAAAATTTCATGATCCGGGCCAGCAGGTGCACATACAGCGGCGGATGTTCAACGGCCGGCTTTTCCAGCCCGTAAGTCATGGGCCGGCCCGTGGAAACCGCGCTTTCAGCCGCGGAAAAATATTCCCACTCGAAAACTTTCAGCGCCTCGCCGGTCTTCGGGACGGAATACAGCAGGAAATACGACGCGAGCGCCGCCGATAAAAGTATTTGCGTCCTGCTCATAATCCCAATAATAATACAATTTTTTTGCCCCGCATATCTTCGCGTGTTAATATATATAATATTAGCCGGAGACAGGTAAAACCGGGCAGGACAGCCGGGCGCGGGCGCATTCACTTGTTTTCAGAGAACTTACATGAAGATCTGCATACTTACGACCTCCACCACGGTCCACCAGATGGGCGGGACGGAAGTGCACGCGGAAACGCTGGCAAGAACCGCGGCCGCTAAAGGCCATGCTGTAACCATAGTAACATCAGCCCACCCCCGGGGGCTGGAGTCAGAGAAGAAAGACGGCTACGAAACTATTTATCTGCCCGGCACTGATTTTTCCATGTCCAGGAGGTGGCTCGGCCCCTGGTGGACCAAAAGCGCGGAAAAGATCTCGGAGCTGTCCGCCGGGGGACTGGTGGACGTGATCTGGGCGGAAAATCTTATCGGCCAGTATTACGCCGGGCTCCCGGCTGACGCGCTGAAAAGACCGCTTATCTCCGTCATAAACGGCCCGGGAATACGGGGAGAGATACTGAACCGCTGGGCGCAGGTTTCCTCTCCGGGAGAATTTTTAAGTTTCCTGACGCGCGGGCTGGGCCAGGTCCTTCTACACATGCTGCCCTGGTTCCGCAGCGCGGCGAATCATTCGGATTTTATAATCTGCGTCAGCGATTACTGCGAGCGGGAGATCCGCAGGGAGTTCAGCGGCAGCCGCGAAAAAATAAAGACCATTTACAACCCCGTAAACGCCGCCGACTTCAGCCCCTCAAGTACAGAGCGGAGCTCCGCGAGGGTAAGTTACGGGCTGGGCCCCGACGCCCCCGTGCTGGGCATGAGCGGGGTGCTGAGCAGGCAGAAGGGAATGCACCTGGGTATCAAGGCGTTCCGCCTGGTTAAAGAGCGCGTTCCGGCCGCCAGGCTGCTCCTCGCCGGGGACGGCCCGGAACTGAAAAATCTTAAAAAGCTGGCGGCGGACCTCGGCATGAAAGAAAGCGTAATTTTCCGGGGCCAGATAAAGAACGAGGGGATGAACACTTTCTACAACGCTGCGGATATCTACATCAACCCCACGCTGCGGCACGAAGGGTTGCCTTTGGCCCTGCTGGAAGCCATCGCCTGCGGCCTGCCCTGCGTAACAACGAAAGTAGGCGGCACGGAATCCGCTATTGAAGAGGGAAAAAGCGGTTTTTTCACCAAACCCGGGGACACCGCGGACATGGCGGAAAAAGCCGTCCGCCTGCTTAAGGACCCTGAATTACGGGCGGAGATGGGAAAGAACGCCCGGCGGCGCGCCATCGAGGTTTTCAGCCCCGATATAATAATCGGACAATACCTGGAAGTATCCGAGAAACTGATCAAACGGGAAAAAGCATGAGCGCCCCCGTCATTTCCATCATCATAGTCAGCTACAACACCCGGGAACTTCTCCGGCGCTGCCTTGCCAAGACTTTCAAACACTCCGCCGGGCTCAAGGCGGAGGTGTTCGTGGTCGACAACGCCTCGCAGGACGGCAGCGCTGACATGGTGGAAAAAGACTTCCCCGGGGCGCGGCTCATCCGGAACGCGGAAAACCTTGGTTTCGCGAAAGCCAATAACCAGGCTTTAAAGCTGATGAACGGAGAGTTCGCCCTGCTCCTGAACAGCGACGCCCTCCTTAAAGAAGGCGCGCTTGAAACGCTGCTCTCTTTCGCGGAGCGGAAGCCGCGGGCGGCGATGATCGGCCCCAGGCTGATCACAGGGGAGGGCCGGCTGCAGCCCTCTACCTACCCGCTCCCCTCTCTCGCCAATGAACTGTTCAGGGCGCTCAGGCTCTACAAGGTGCTGCCGGGCCGGCTGAATGAGAATATTTTCCTTTCCACTTTTTTCGACCATAAAACCTCAAGGCAGGTCGGGCGGCTGACCGGCGCCTGCGTCCTGGTAAGGAAATCGGCTATTGCCGATGCCGGGCTCTTATCCGAGGATTTCTTTTTCTACGGAGAGGTGCACGACTGGTGCTGGCGCCTGCTGGATAAGGGCTGGCAGGTATGGTTCTGCGCGGAAACGGAAGTTATCCACCTGGGCGGGCAGAGTTCCGGACTGAAATGGGCGAACGCGGAGCGCCAGGCGGTCAATCTGCGCGAAGAGGAACGCCTGCTTTCAAAACACCTTTCACCGGCCGCAAAGTGGTCTTTCATGGCTTTGCGGCTCTGGAGTTCGCTTGCCGCCCGCGGGTACAGGTCTCTTACCGGGAAAAACCGGCGGGAGCCGGCCGAGGCCGCCGCCATACGCCGGGAGGCAGGCTGGTTTTGGAACCGTTTCAGGGAAACCGGCGGCTGGTTCTTACTCCGCAGCGCCCCGGCGCGGGCTTTCTATTCCTCCTCTTTCCATAAAAGCATGTTCTTGCGCAGGCTTGCCCTTCTTACCGGGACCAGTACCGAAGAACTCAGGGCTTGTATGGCGGAAAGCGCTCCTGTTATAGAGCAGATAAAAGCCAGCTGGGAAACCTTGCCGTCAAAACCGGGCAGGACGGGCATGATGGATTTTACTTCGGCCGAGATCATCTATGCCCTGGTAAGGCTGCTTAAGCCGATGAAGGTTACCGAGACCGGGGTTGCGAACGGCATCTCCTCGTTCTTCATTCTTTCGGCGATGGAAAAGAACGCGCAGGGCAGGCTGGTCTCCATAGATTATGTCCCTGAAGGCGGCCCGGCCTTTCTGCCGGAAGGCCGTCAGGCAGGCTGGCTTGTTCCGGACGGGCTGCGCGGGCGGTGGGACTTTATATCCGGGAAAACCTCAGAAAAACTCCCGCCGCTGCTGGACAGGGACGGAAAAATAGATATTTTTATCCACGACAGCGAGCATACCTACGAAAACATGCTGTTCGAATACGGCGCGGCCTGGCCGCATCTGAAAGAGGGAGGGCTCCTGCTTTCGGACGATACCGGGTTCAATCCCGCCTTCCGCGAATTCTCGATAAAGACAAGCTCGGCGGCCGTTACCTACGCCGATAAACTGGGAGTGATGAAAAAATGAACGCAGACCTGGAAAAACTGCTGAAGTCACATCCGGCCGTAAAAAAAGAGTGGGACGCCACTTATCCCTGGATACGCTACGTAGCCAGGCCCGTTTCCTTCCCGATCAGCTGGGTCTTCAGGAAAGCCGGTTTAGGCGCCAACCACGCCACCATACTCACGGTGCTGCTTGGCTTTGCCTCGGTCCCCCTGCTGGCTTGCGGCGAGCCCCTTAAAATGGCGGCTGGCGCGCTATGCCTGGTGCTTTACACTATCTTCGACTGCGTGGACGGAGACCTGGCCCGCGCCTGGCCGGAGACCGGTTCTCCCGCCGGACAGTTCTGGGGCGAGCTGGTCGGCCATTTCTACCTGATCTCATATATCCCGCTGGGGATGAGTTTCGGAGAGCCATGGGGTTTTTTCGGCGCCGTTGTCACGGCCGCCAAACTGCTGGTAATAAATATCCGGCATAATTTCTGGGAAACCCTGGGCGGGCTTTGGGAGCAGTCGAAGAGCGCTTCCGCTTATGAACCGGGCACCGGGAAATGGCATTACAAACTTTATTACAACCTCACCGACCCGCAGGGGCATGTCTTCCTGCTCCCCCCGCTGATCCTGGCCGGCTTCGGGCGGCAATTTATCGCCTTAAGCCTGGCGATATCCTGCGCGGACCTGGCCTTCATTCTGGTTTTCCACCTGCTGAGAGCCCGGAAGATAGGTTCAAAAAAGGGACAGGTGCTCTGATATGAAAGGCCCGGAGCTGCTGGAATTCATCAACGGCAGCCGCCTGTTCGGTGAAACCATAGATTCAAAGCTAAAACAGCTGGATCCCCTGCTCCATTGGAAAATATTCGGGGTGAAGCCCTTTCTTTCCCTGCTGCTGCGCCTCCCGTTCCTGGGAAAGAAGCTTCTTAAAATTGACTGGCGCATGAGCGAAAGGGTGGTCGAGAACAACCTGCTCTACACTTTTCTGTCGCTCCTGCCAGCCGATCCTCTTATCCTGGACACGGGGTCGGCCGAGAGCACCGTGCCTTTTGAACTGGCCAGCCTCGGGTACCGCGTAGTGGCTACGGACATAAGGGAATATCCTGTCTCGCATCCGTTCCTTTCTTTTGTTGCCGCCAATATTTTCAGCCTGCCCTTTGAAAACGGCAAGTTCGACCTGGCCTGCTCCATTTCCACGGTGGAGCACCTTGGCCTGCCCAGCTGGGGAATAAAAGAGGAGCCGGACGGCGACAAGAAGGGCGTATCCGAGATAGCCAGGTGCCTGAAGCCCGGCGGATTTTTTTATCTCACTGTGCCCTTCGGTAAAAAACAAATTACCTGGCAGAGGTTCTACGACTACAGCGCTCTTTCGGACCTCGTCTCCGGCTTCGAGATCGTATCGCAGAGATTTTACGGGAGAACCGACGCCAAATACTGGCGCGAAGAAAAGAAAGAGGCCCTGGAAGCCCGGGACACCGCCTCCACGCGCGGGGTAGAGGGTGTCGCAATCTTGCTTTTACGTA